>CAYXVU010000004.1:0-70915 GCA_964468725.1 uncultured Clostridia bacterium | reverse complement strand
AAATACATTTGCCGCTTTGCCTGTGGCAAAGTCGGCATTATCTGTTGCAACTGGCTTTCGGTGATCATCGTTGACAATCCTCCTGTACCTTTTGAACTGACGTTTGGCTGATTTCGCCCGAACCACATAACGGGCGAATGATTGAGAGGGTTTCGATCCGGAATTGGAATACAGTTTGGAAAGACATCATAAAGCAATAACGGGCGTCTTTTACGACGCCCGTTATTGCTTGCTATGAATGAGCCGTGATGGACTCGAACCATCGACCCCCTGGTTAAAAGCCAGATGCTCTACCGACTGAGCTAACGGCCCATAGTAACGAAAGGCATCTTACCCAACCGATATTGGGTCGTCAACCCGGTTATTGAAAGGCGTCTTTGGCACTCCATCGAGGTTGTGGGTCGGGGTGATAATTGGGTCTTTGCCTATATTCGTGTCGCCTAATTGTATACAAAACGCATTCGAGTCCCAAAAACAGATCAGTCTTGATATAGCGCATTCCGAGCTTTTCCATTACGTGGCGAGAGGCACTGTGATTCGGTCGGGTGATCGCGACAATTTCCGCCAGCCCTCGATTTTCGAAGCCATAGCGTAAAACTTCGCGCGCCCCTTCTGTTGCAAAACCTTTTCCCCAATGCGACCTCGCCAGCAGATAGACCAATTCGGGAACCCCTTCTAATAATCGTAGCCCGCAATAGCCGATAAGGTGTCCAGACGATTTTTCGATTACAGCCCACCGTCCGAAGAGGTGATCGCACCAGTATCTCTCTACTAGATTATTGAGGTGTTTCTGAGTCTCTTCACGCGATGGTGGATGATTATCAGCGAGGAACTGGATAACCTCCACATCGCTATAAATCTTTTCGAGCCGGTCGAGATCATCCTGACAGAAGCGACGCAACCGCAATCGCGTTGTTTCCAAGATCGGGCATATCTGGTTTGCCGCCGCTAGAATAGCCATAGTTCCGGTCGTAAGGATTGCCAAATCTTATTGGCAAGGATGATAGCAATGGCTGTCTTCCCAAAGCTAATTCGTGCAAATCCGGTCATGCCGGGTCGCAGTAGCCCATCCGAATTCTCGACCACAACCTCGACGGGATAAAATCGCTGCCCTTGCTGATTGGTGATCGGTTCGGCATTGATTTTCGCTACATAGCCCGTAAAGGTCTTGCCGGGAAGGGTTTTCAGCTTAAACCGCACCGAACTGTTGAGCGTGACACTGGCAATTTCCCGCTCGCTCACATCAACCCGGAGTAGAAAGGTCTCCAATTCGCCGATGCGACAAATCTCTTCTCCTTTGCCATAGCGTCGCCCCGTCACCTTGTGCAAATCCTCTCCGAGTACGACGCCCGAACGCGTAGCCATCAGGTTCATTCCCTCATACTCGCGTGCTAGAAGATCGCGACGCTGTTTATAAGAGAGCCGTTGTTCGCGGTTGGCGTGCAATTCTGAGATCAAGGCTTCGAAACTGGAGCGCGCCGCGCGCGATTCCGTTTCGGCTACCAACGAGTTGGTCTCGGCATTGTTCGTTTGGCGGCGATGTTCAACTTTAGCCGCTTCCAGTCTCACTTTGGCGCTTTGCAATTCGCGCTCGCTCAGACGTACCGCTGCGACCGCGCGGTCATAAATCTGCTCGCCGATCAATCCCTGTTCGAGCAATTTTTTATAGCGTTCGACCTCCCTACGATTGTAGTCGAGCTCGGTCTGTTTCAAATCGATCTCCGATTGCAAAACGGCAAGAGCCGCAGGCAGGCTGTTGCGCTCTGTGTGGCTCATTTGCTTAGCTTCTTCTTGATACTCTTTGGCAATGCGCTGGCGATCCTGCTCTTTGAAGTTAGCCGAGAGAAGAATTTCGCTTCGCATTTTCAACTCATCTTCCAACCGTGAGCCGTTAGCTGTCAGCCGTTCGATCTCCGCATCCAGTTGTTTCAGCCGGTCTTCGACTTCGGGGTTGGCCAGTCGAGCCAGCCGCGTACCTTCCATAACCGCGTCGCCCTGTTGCACATAGATCTCTGTCAGCACCGCATCGGTATTGGCGCGCACGATGTTTTCCCGGCCCGGTGGCAAGAGCAAGGTGCAATCACTGCCAGTAGAGGCTTCCCAGGGAAGGATGAGGACTGCCAGAAGAATTGCGATGAAAGACCACTTAATGATGCGTCGTCTTTTGGGCGCTGGATTTGAGGTCTCAGTTGCCTTTGCGGTTTGAGAGGATATAGGCTCCGGTTGCGGAGCGCTCTGTTTTGCGGGTACAGACATAATACCGCCTCCTTCCATTGCTGATTGGCGAGGTCGAAAATGGCCGAAAAAGTGATTCCATCGCCCTTGTGTTGACCTCGGTATATGGCGAAGAAAAGAGATGAGCCGGTGACCGGAACTCACGAGAAGGGGTTTCCACCATCTCTCTGTGAGTAACCCGGCAAGAAGAACAGTCCATACTACCCCTACGAAACCGAGATTGTTCATCAGCCAGTCACCGGCCCAAGCCAAAATGAACCAGATCAAGAGAATCGAATACAGCAACGAGCTAAGCCAATAGGCGAGATAAATCAACGGACGCTCTTCCTGCCGATTCCTCGAATCGGCTAAGGGCAGCTTGCCCTCAAGCAATCCGGTCAACCATGAGCGCACATAGTTTGTCGAGCGAGTTTGTAGGTTCGGAATCCCTAAAAATTGCGAGAGGGCGTAATACCCATCGAGCTTTATCAGCGGGTTGCAGTTGAAAAGGATATTGAGAGAGCCGCCAAGCAGCAGAACAAAAGAGGCATCGGCGAGCAGCGAATAGGGTGTTGCGATGAGCCACAACAGGGCGCTCAGGGTGCTGATGCACAACTGCCAATAGATGCCCGCAAAGATCACCCACAGGCGTTGGCTCTTTTTACCGATGCGGTAGATGTCCGAAACATTGCAGTAGAGCGCCGGGATCACATAGAAGACCATCAATACGCCGACTTCGGGAACGTCGCCGCCGAAACGTTTGCACGCCCACCCGTGTGCAAATTCATGCAGCAGGGCGATGGCTAGCGCGGCAATGATAATCGCCCTCGCGTATTCGGAATAGCTATATATCATATACCGGCCAACTTCATCGGCGCGGCTCAACAGCCCGAATAGCGCGACAACCATCAGGGCAAATGTGGCGATAATGATGGGGCGCGAAAGCACCCATCCAAAGGTGCGATCAAGCTGGGTCAGCAAATCGTTCGGATTGAAGAGGCGAAAGCGTATATAGGGGCCGCGCTCGTTGGTTGCTGTTTGCGCTTGGCTGCCCGGGCCGCCGCGTTCGAGCAAGCCGAAAGTGTCGAGCTTGGCGATAAATTTGATCAGGACCGGCAGAGTAACGCGGGGGCTGTGGAAACCTTTGTCGCTGGTGGCGATCTCTATGAGGGTTTGCGTCCCATCAAGCTGTCGAAAGATGCTGTATTCGGGCGCTTTAAGAACGAAATAGCGTGATGAAGCAGTATTACGAATGATAAAACGTGAGATTCCGTTTTCAATCTGTTCGGTTACGTCTACGCTGGCAGCGATGCGCGGCGGGTAAAGAGAAAAGAGACCATCTTGTTGGAGAGGGAGTGACATGATGGTTTAGTTAGGTGACTGCGGTTATCTGGAATAGAAAAAGCGCGGCGTTATCGAGTCTGAAGATCGTCTATGGGAGTCGCGTTCCGATTAAGACGGTTCTCGAAAGGATAGGGTCGAATCCGCCGCGCCCTTTTACAGAAAATCATGTGTTTTCTGATTCTTAGCCAGCAAGGACAGTGATGGGAGCAATCACCGTTTCCATCTCTTCGATCATCAGATCCGATTCATTCAAAAGCACGCCTTTTTCGTTTCTCTCGTCAGTCATGGCCTTCTCCTTATTATTTATAATTTTATAGAGCGGCGGGACTAATTTGACTGGGCTCTTCGCTTGTCTTAATCCTTCCGCTCGTTACGCCTATGACTAGAGCAACAGTTGTGCCAATCCTGTTAGTCTCCTTGTCAGCTTGCTTGCACACGTAGGATCAACAATTAGCAGGCGAATCAGGGGTAAGCACCCCTGCCCGAAAATGTGAATCAGGTATACACCTATGGCTGATACCAGCAAGAGCAGACCTAAGTTTAGACTGGTCAGAAATTAGAGATATGTGTAGCATCTACCCACTTGTGAAGCAACTGCACGCTTGTTGAGTAGTCAGAGGGCGTCTGAAAAGTCCTGGGTCAGTAAGGCAAGCTTGGGCGTATGGGTAAAGAAAACTGGAGTTGATCCGGTTTAGCGGACAGGTAACCATTAACGCGGTCTGCAAGTTTTTCTTGCACGCTGTTGATTCTTCGTTCGGGCTTTCTGGAATTTGAGAGGATTTCGCAAAAGCCACTATTGAAAACAAAGAACTTAAAGAAACTTGCACATGACGTTATATCGTTAGACGCTCACCTTAGCAACGAGAGGAGGGTAGTCGTTGCTCCTCTCTTGTCGGGACAAAGAAGGTGCGCTTTCTGCACATCCAAATGTTATTGAAGGGGTCGCCGCGGCCTACTGAATTGCCAAAGAATTTGCTTTACGAGGCGCGTTCCTTGTCCGTGTTGCTAGCATGGCTATCACTTTTGTCGGCGTAGGATACTGCCCAACATCCTGCCGGTGCTTTGCACAAAAAGTCTCACGCGAGGTTACATCCCATAACCGAGCCGGAATCTGCTACCACACTAACCCCTATCTGAAGTGCCGCCTGACTTCGTCGAGCTTTCTCTCAATCCTTTTCAATCGCCTGATCTCTTCTGTCTCGCCATTTTCTTCTTCTGCCCTCCTGGATTCGGCTCTCCCTGCCGATCTTTCGCCATCCTCTTCCTCATAACCAAGCATAAAGCTCACTGCTTTTTCTATGCCTTCCATGAAGGCTTCCACGCTTTCTTCGAACACCATCACTCGGTGTCGCTCGAGTTCGCTGCCGACTTGCGTCAGCTCTCCGATGACTAGATACGTTGCTCCTTCCCTCGTCTCTTTCACATCAAAATAGTAAGTCCGTCTGCTAGTCACGACTTTTTCTGAAAAGATTTCCTGCATTGTTATCTCCAAATGGGTAATGTCAAGCCTCAAGCTCAACGTAGTTTACATCGTGGGGATCAGTAAAGTCGAATTATTTGTCTATGCATGCCGGTGCCAAATGACGAAATCGAACGATTCAACCGCAGGCCTCACGAAGCTGAACCGGATATGTATGAGTCTGAGAGTTTGGCAGATGAAATGGTGAGGGTAGGTGATTCGGAAATAAGGCTGCCCATGGCAAACGCATCTCTGCCAGAAGACCTTCTCTGAACTGCCGAGATTGATCAGAGGGCGCAAGTGCTTGGACGGACGGCGGCGATGACCACAGGTTAGGGGCCGATGTGGAAGGATTGAAGAGCGGTTGACCTTTCAGGTGCTGCCGCCGAGATGGACTCCACCCAAACAAAGGGGGCGTCTATCGAAGAAGCTCAAAGCGTTGATTGAGAGGTGGTGCCGATGCCCACGAGTAAATGCAGGGCTGCCGTTCATAACCGGCTCTAGATAAAGAAGGGGAACCCCGATAATCGTCAAATTGACAGAAGTTGATCTGTCAATTTGATTGGGGTATTGCGATTGACAGATCGCAAACCTTAGTAAGATATAGCAAAATCAATACTTTGCCTTTCGAGCAGTGTGGGTATGAAAATTGCCGTAATAAATATGGCAGAAGAGTTGGAGGCCATTATTTCTGTCGTTATTCATCCCCTGAACGACTTAGAACTGTTTTATCAGGTAAGCATTAAGACGAGCATCTTGGTTCCAGTGTTTGGCGCTTGCAAAGTGATCGATCTTTCAATCCTTGACGGCCAAGAGAACGGAAGCGAGGCAATGGTTGCAACTCCTGTAACCATTGCAACTAGAAAACTGTTATGGCTGAAGAAAAGGTAAAGAAAAAAGCAATCCTATACCAAGTGACTGTGACTTTGATCGGGGCTAGCCTCTGGATCTTTGCTTCGGTCGGACTGTTTTTCCATTATGAACTCAAAGACTTTTCTATCGTTCTTCTTTTGATACTGTTTACGGTTTTCATAGGGAGTTTCTCACAAACCTTTCGGGTTCCTTTTGGGCTAGGGTTTACTCAAGAAAAAATCAGTTACACGCTCACTGATGCGATTTCCTTACTGACAGCGGTTTTATATGGCCCGATCCCGACCATCGTGGTTGCTGGCATAGATGGGTTCATTTCGTCATGGCGCACACTGCGCCTGCCCCGGAGTTTGCGAAAACTTTATGATAGCTCGTTTTCCTCTGCCATCGTTTCGCTCAGCGGTCTATCATCTGCTCTCACCGTGCAACTAGTTTTGCGATATGAGGGCGGCAGGCCTAATTTTATAACCATCTCGGTTTCCCTTTTATTTGCTGGTTTTATTCTATTTGCAATCAATACGATTTTGCTCTCTACCTTGCTGGCACTGCGACGGGGTGAAGCCATCGTAGGGCATTGGAAAAGCCTCTTTGCGGCAACCCCTGTCTTCTTACCCAATGTGACGGCGGCCACGCTCATGTATATGGCGTTGCAATACGATCTTTTGATCGTTCCGATCATTGGCGTTCCGGTGTTGCTCGCCGCCTATTGGGGACATCGGCAATATAGCGATAGCGTAATGAAACGCGTGGTTACGCTCGAAAAGGCGCATCGGGAAACCATTGAAGCCCTCGCCGTTGCAATCAATGCCAAAGATGAAGTCACTCACGACCACGTTTTGCGCGTGCAAATCTACGCCGAAGGGGTGGCGCGGCTTTTAGGCTGCACCCATGAGCAGATTGAAGCCCTCAAAGCTGGCGCCTTACTGCACGACATCGGCAAGATAGCTGTTCCCGATTATATCCTCAATAAACCCGGCAAACTGACGGCTGCCGAGTTCGAGAAGATGAAGTATCACACCATTGCGGGGGCGCAGATTCTCAGCCGCGTCGAATTTCCGTATCCCATCGTTCCGGTCGTTCGCCATCATCATGAACGGTGGGATGGCAAGGGCTACCCCGACGGACTCAAAAGTGACGAGATTCCACTTACGGCGCGCATCCTTTCGGTCGTTGACTGTTTCGACGCGGTGCGCGAAGACCGACAATACCGCAAAGGCATGACTCGTGAAGAGGCTATCGAGCTGCTCCTACGCAACAGCGGTTCGCAATATGATCCGCGCATCGTTGCAACCTTCATCGAGAATCTGCCCAAATTTGAGAAGGAGATTGCCGCCATCCGCGATGTTCCCGCTCCGACCTTCGGCATCGAAGCATTCGAAGAACTCTCCGAAGCTGCAAAACTTGTGGCTCCCGGCGCGGGATTGGCCGAAGATGATGCCACAGCCGCAAACGGCGCGATGACCCCCATTGAAGATGGCCTCAGAGCGGTTTGCGATTTGGCGCGGGATTTAATCGGCAAGCAGAGTCAGGAAGAAATCTTTTCGACCATGACGCAGCGCTTGAAAGCCGTGTTGCCCTACGATCTGTGTTTGGTGACGCAAGTAATGCCAGCGACCGGGCACAACCTCATCGTGCACGCAGAAGGCCGCGATGCTGAGTGGTGCAAAGGCCAAACCCTCAACCTCGGTGAAGGGGTGACCGGCTGGGTGATTGCCAACCACAAACCATTCTTTAATACCGATCCGAAACTCGATTTGTCGGCGCATCTCGAGGATAAAGCGTCGAATTATCACACGCTTGCAGCCGTTCCGCTCTGTGATGAGGAGGTTTTGTACGGGGCAGTGACCATCTATTCAACCGAGTTGGCAGAGTACAACTCTTATCATCAGAAGCTCTTTAGCGAATCGGTTTCGCTGGCTGCAAAGGCTTTATCGAGCATACCGGAAGGCGAGAATCTCAAACGCGCGACCGGGTCGCTCAAACTCGATAAATCGCTGATGGAATCGAAGCTTACGCATTAATCGTCCGATTTTTTCTCTCGTCATTTGGCCACAGAGCCGAACCAAGGGTTCTCCTCTGTGGCCTTTTTTTGCTCATCGCCACATTTTCGATTTCTCATCTTTCGCCGCTTGGTTTAGCATAGGCAGTGCTTAATCAACACTCGAAGCGGAGAGGAAACGAATGAATCGAAGAAAATTCATTGAACGATCCGGGGCAACGGCGCTCTCTGCGGCGGCGCTCGTTGCGGCTTCGCCCTCAAGCCGCGCCGCCCAAAAGGTAAAACCGAAGGCGAAACCCGCGCTCAAAAAGAAGGTCTTAACCGATAAAGCGCCCAAACCAGTCGGCCCATACAGTCAGGCGATCATTGCCGGTAATACCATCTACGTGGCGGGGCAAGTCCCACGTAACGCTGCAACCGGACAGGATGTGACCTCATCATTTGAGGATCAAGCCGTACAGGTTTTCGAAAACGTCAAAGCCATTGTTGAAGGGGCGGGTTCAACGCTTGAGAGCGTCGTGCGCGTCAATGTCTATCTTGCCGATTTGAAAGATTTTCAGAAGATGAATGAGGTGTACCGACGATATTTTTCCGGCGATTTCCCCGCGCGCACAACCGTCGGCGCGCAACTCTTAGGGACGTATGCCATCGAAGTAGATTGTATCGCTGTCAAGTGAACCCGCATCTGTCGGACATCGTAAAACTTTCTTCGCACGTCCAACCGAAAGGCTTGGAGAGCCAGAAGCGTGCCTCGAAAGTGTGGGGCGACGCAATGATGAGGGGAAGGAACCTGTGCAAAAGGTGATGCGGAAACTCCTAATGGTCGTGATCTTACTGGCAATGCCCGTGCTGTTTGTCGAGGCGCAAAGTAAGAAGCAGCCGAAGAAATCTGCGCCTGCCCCTTCTGACAAATCGCAAAAGCAACTCGAAGACGAACTCGCCAAGTCCCGCGCTGAGGTCATCAAAGCAGCAGCCGAGTATAAAGAGAGTTTGGAAAAACTCTTGGGCTTGATCGAAGCCGAAATCAAAACCAAACGGGAAGAGGTCGAGAAGCGCAAGAAATTGTTCGAAGAACAGATCGTTTCAAAACGAGAGGTCGAACAAGGGGAACAGGAACTCCTCGCTGTACAAGCAAAGGCCGCACAGACTCAAAGTAAAATTGGTGAAGTTGACACACTGGTTGCTGAAGTCCTAGCCTCCGAACAGTTGATCAAATTGCCAGCGCCACGCACCGGAGCCTATATCTCGACCACAGCGATCATTCGCTACAGCGGCGGTTACGCTTGGACAATAGCCGACACGGTCAATCTGCAAACCTTCTTCTCCAAAAATTTTGGCCGCGCCTTGCCCATCAGTTCGTATGGGCAAACCGCAACGCATGATCGGTTGGGCTTCGATCATCGCAATGCGATTGATGTGGCTGTGCATCCCGATACGGCGGAAGGCCGCGCTTTGATGGATTACTTGCGCAACGTTGGTATCCCCTTTATCGCTTTTCGTCACGCAGTTGCGGGTTCGGCCACCGGAGCGCACATTCATGTCGGGCCACCCTCGAAACGGTTTGCGCGCTGAAGACGATCCCTGCGGCTTCACGGTGAGGAAACGGTGTGGTATCCTCCTCCTCGTTTCCTACGCAGCTCGGACAAATACCAATCAGGATGTCAGGAAAGAGGTTGTGAAGCGTCGTGAGCGGCGTTCATTCTGAAACGAGTTTCTACGACGACCATGAATATTGGAACAGAGTGGGTGATTGACGCGGAAGGTTGTTTGCCGGAGGCTTTGCAGGATTTGCTGGCGCTTCGTCGAGTCTGCGAGCGCATTCTCACGGAGCTAGAGTTACATCGAGTCGGCGAAGCCCAATGGCATAAATTTTCTGGTGCAGGTGGCGTTACCGGTCTTTACCTGCTCACCGAATCACATCTTGCTTGTCACACTTATCCCGAAGTCGGCACCGCGACGTTTAATCTCTACTGCTGTCGCGCCCGCTCGCGTTGGCCATGGGAAGAACGCTTGATTGAGATGCTCGGCGCTGCGCAAGTGAGCGTGCAACGAATTGAGAGGGGTACAGGGGGCGTTACTCGTTTGCCACTGCAAGTAGATCAACAACAAGAGGTGAAAGAACTGTGAGCGCAGTCTCGATTGAAGCTGGCTGCCCAGCTTGTGGCGCGCCGATCACGTTCAAACTTGGGTCTTCGATTGTCGTCGTCTGCGAATACTGCAACAGCGTTGTCGCGCGCGGCGATCATCGTTTAGAAGACCTCGGCAAAGTGGCACGCATTGCCGAGACGGGTTCCCCGCTCGCCATCGGCATGCGCGGCGTACTACGCGGCAATGCCTTTGAGATAACCGGACGCTCACAAATTGCTCATCAGGCGGGCGGGATGTGGGATGAATGGTACGCGGCTTTTGCCGACGGGCGATGGGGCTGGATTGCAGAAGCGCAGGGCAGATTCTTTGTCACCTTTGAACAAGCGCTTCCCGACCCCAACCGAATCCCGCCCTTTCACGCCTTACAACTCGGTCAACCGCTCGTAGTGTTGCCCGGCTCTTCTTCCTTTACGGTTGCGGAAAAGGGCGTAGCCCGTTACGTTGCGGCTCGCGGCGAAATTCCCTATAAGCTAGTACCCAACCAAACCTACGAGTACGCAGATTTATCGGGGGCGCAAGGAGCGACAGGGACGATTGATTATAGTGAAGGGCACCCGCTTGTATTTGTTGGCCGGGAGATCGCTCTACACGAACTCGGCATCATTGGCGTCGGAGCCGGTTACAGCGCAACGCCCGAACCTGAGGTGCGGCGCATCTCCGCCGTTCAACTCTCCTGCCCGACCTGCGGGGGGCCGCTCGCTTTGCGGGCACCCGATCAAACGGAACGTGTCACCTGTCCCAATTGCGGTTCGCTGCTCGATGTCTCGGAAGGCAAGTTGAAGTTTTTGACTGCCCTCAAACCGGGGAAGGTTAAACCTTTTGTGCCCATTGGATCGGTGGGCGAGTTTTCGGGAAAGAAATATGCCCTCATCGGCTTTATGCAACGCAGTGTCACCTTCGACAAAAAATACTATTGGGAAGAGTATCTGCTCTATCATCCGGAAGACCGCTTTCGCTGGTTGGTGCGCAGTGACGATCATTGGAACTTCGTGCAGACCGTGCCTCTGGGCGAGGTATTGGACGAAGGGCGCACCGTGCAATTTGGCGGTAAAAAATTCAAGCTCTATCAAGATGCGTTGGGGGTGGTCGAGTACGTCGAAGGCGAGTTTTATTGGAAAGTCAGCGTCAATGAAACTACGCACATGGCAGACTTCATCTGCCCGCCGCTGATGTTGTCGAGGGAGATTTCCGGCGGCAACCCTGAGCAAGCGGCTAAAGTCGCACAAGGGCAGTCCATCAACTATGGAGGTGAGATTAACTGGTCGCTTGGCGCATATCTAAAACGCGAAGATGTCGAAAAAGCCTTCGGGATTACTGGCCTGCCACGCGCCAGCAAAGTCGCGCCGAACCAACCCTTCCTTCACAAAAAGGTTTATAAATACTGGGGGCTCTTGCTGCTTGTCGCCTTCCTCGTTGGCGTCGTGATGATCGCCATGAGCGCAAATCGTAAAGTGTTTGAACAGACCTTTCCGCTCCAACCCGTTGCCGGAGCCGATAAGACGCAAGTGATCTTTACCGACTCGTTTGATTTGAAATCCGGTCAAAATGTCCGCGTCTCATTGGGGGCAGATGTGGACAATAGCTGGGTCTATGTTGAAGGCGACTTAATCAACGATGAAACGGGATTGGTGCAGGCGTTCGCATTGCCTGTCGAATACTATCACGGCGTTGACGGCGGCGAATCATGGGCTGAAGGAAGTAAAAGCTCCGATGTGCATCTGTCTGCCTTGCCAACCGGAAAATACACGATGCGATTGGAAGCCCAGTGGGAGCGTTTCCAGCAACCCATCTCGTTGTCGGTTAGGTTGGAGCAGGGAATCGCAAATGTCGGGCACTTATTCGTCGTCTTCTTTCTGCTTTCGATTCTGCCGATCTGCGTAGCGATTTATCATTTCACGTTTGAAACGCGTCGTTGGCAAGATAGCGATTACAACCCATATCAGAGTAGTGAGTGAACATTTCCAATCGTTGAGAAGGGAAGCAAGCGATGAGCAAAGTCTATTTGTGGTTTGGCATTATTCTGATCGCGCTGTACGGCTTCGTCGCCTACACGGGGCGTGAGTTCGGCGATACGGCGCGCGAACGCATTCCGCCCGAAGTTCGCAATTCGCCCGGCGGATACCGCTCATTTCATTTTTGGCATGCAGGTTACAGAGGAGGCAAATGATGGCGATGATAGCAATCGCATCGGAGTTGTTCACCCCGCAACGCAATCTGGCCGCGCTCTTCGTTCCGATGGCGCAGCTTACCGACTACGTCATTTCGACCTTGATCTTTTCTCTGATCGGCTTGGTCCTCTTTGCGTTGGCGTTTTGGATTATGGGGAAAGTGACCCCCTTCTCCATTCGAAAAGAGATTGAAGACGATCACAATACCGCACTGGCGATTGTCATCGCTTCGGTGATTATTGGCATCGCCCTGATTGTTGCAGCCGCGGTGCAAGGGAGTTGATGAATCGCACGCCGATCCTCTTTCTCAACGTCCTCATCATCGCCACCTGCGGTTTAGTGTACGAGTTGCTCGCCGGGACGCTGGCCAGTTATGTGCTCGGCGATTCGGTAACGCAGTTTTCTCTCATCATCGGTATCTATCTTTTTGCGCTCGGCATCGGCGCTTGGCTCTCCGGATTTATTGACAAAGGCTTGGCGCGCAAATTCGTTGATGTCGAACTGGCTGTGGCGCTCATTGGCGGCATCTCCGCACCGCTGTTGTTTTTGAGCTTTGCGCGGCTCAGCTATTTTCAGATCATCTTGTATGGCGTCGTACTGGTGATCGGCACGCTGGTCGGGCTAGAGATTCCGCTGTTGATGCGCCTCCTCAAAGACCAACTCGACTTCAAAGCCTTAGTCGCGCGCGTGCTCACCTTTGATTACATCGGAGCCTTGATAGCCTCATTGCTCTTTCCCCTCTTCTTAGTGCCTAAACTCGGACTAGTTCGCACGTCGCTGATTTTCGGCATTCTCAATGCCATCGTCGGGTTGTGGGCGACTTGGTTACTGCAACCCATCATCAAAGGCAACCTCACGGGGTTGCGCGTGCGCGGTGTAATGGTCATCGCGTTGCTTTTGATTGGGGTGATTAAGGCCAACAGTTTGACCTCGCTTGCGGAAGAGGATCTGTTTGCCGATCAAATCGTCTATTCGCGCACGACTTCCTATCAACGCATTGTCGTTACCAAAGGGCGCGCAGGCTTTCAGCTTTACCTAAACGGCCATCTGCAATTCAGTTCGGCGGATGAGTATCGCTATCATGAAGCTCTCGTCCATCCGGCGATGCTGTTGGCGAAAGCGCCGCGCCGCGTGTTGGTGATGGGAGGCGGCGATGGATTAGCCGTCCGCGAAATCCTCAAACACCCGACCGTCGAATCGGTCACGCTGGTTGATCTTGATCCTGGCATGACCGAATTGCCGCAACAATACCCGCCGCTTGCCGAACTGAATCAACAATCCTTTTCCGACCCGCGCGTGCAGATCATTCATCAAGACGCTTTCATTTGGATCGAAGAAGCAAGCGAACCTTATGATGTGGCTATCATTGATTTTCCTGACCCCAACACCTTTGCGCTCGGCAAATTGTATACACGACGCTTTTATCAAATGCTGCGGGCGCGGCTTGCACCCAATGCGGCGGTGAGCGTGCAATGCACATCACCTTTTTTCGCGCGCACCTCGTTTTGGTGCATTATTCGCACGATGGAGGCCGCAGGGTTTTCCGTGCGACCCTATCAAGCGGCTGTGCCATCATTCAATGGTGTATGGGGGTATGCATTGGCTGCCTTGTATCCCTTCGACGTGCCACAGAATCCGCCCGCCGGTTTGCGGTTTCTGAATCAAGAGACCATTGCGGCGATGTTCGTATTGCCCTCCGATGTCGGACCGGTGGAGGTCGAAATCAACCGCCTCGATAATCAGGCATTGGTGAATTACTACGAATCGGAATGGAAACGTTATGAATAGGCAGCGCTTAAGCTAATCGAGTTGCCGCTGCAAGATTCAGATCAAACAAGCATTCGTATTAAGAGGTTGGTGATTTACAAGAGCAGATGGGGTGACGAAGCAAAAAGGAGTTGTTTATGCGTAATCGTTTTATGATCGGCTCAATCTGCACATTGAGCCTTTTGCTCATCTATGTCAGTCAGACCAACAGCAGCGGCGAATTGCTCAACACCGTATCCGCGAACCCTCATCTTGCGAGCGAACCGCCTGCGCGAACAGACGCCAATCCACGAGTTGAGTACAGGTTGCTGGCTACCAACAAGACTTCAACCATGCAGAAAGAGATGAATCAAGCTGCCGATGCGGGCTTTCACTTCGAAGGGGTGATGGGAGGCAGCACCGCTTTCGGTGGGCAAGAGGTCGTTACCATTATGTCGCGTAACTCTGAAGAAGCGGTGAAGGCGCGATATGAGTACAAGTTGTTGGCAACCAATAAGACTTCGACCATGCAGAAGGAGATACAGGCGGCGGGCGATGCCGGTTTCGAATACAAAGGTCAGACCATCTTCTCTACGACATTCGGAGGCAAAGAGGTGGTCGTCATTTTGGAACGCGATAAAGATGCCCCCGTTATAGCTTGGCAATACAAGCTATTGGCGACTAATAAGACTTCGACGATGCAGAAAGAGATCACGCAGGCCGGGGATGACGGATTCAAGTTTGTCGGTGTCACGGTGTCCGATACCGCATTCGGCGGCAATGAAGTGGTGTGCATTCTCCGCAAACCGGTTGAAAGAAAATAGGCCGTTCTGGCTGCGAAAGATACGAATCATCATTCCTCTTCAGC
The DNA here is from genome assembly GCA_964468725.1 of uncultured Clostridia bacterium. GTDB lineage: Bacteria > Acidobacteriota > Blastocatellia > UBA7656 > UBA7656 > CAYXVU01. The sequence continues at coordinate 56,099 of CAYXVU010000004.1, read as the reverse complement.
ATATCCGTCATCGAAGGTTCGTGTCTTTCGCAGTTGATGAATGCTGATGGCAAATCGCTATACAAGACGCGACCTGCTGGCGACCTTCCTCGGTTTGCCTGTAGCGCTGGCAGCTTGCAGTACCTCCGAAACGATCAGCTACCCCGATGGTGAAATCGTCGGCGCATCCGATGCGCTTGGCCATCGCCTGCGCGAAGGCTTAACGCTCACCCCCTCATCAGACAGTTGGGAACAAAAAAAGGTCGTCATCGTTGGCGGCGGAGTCGCCGGATTGACTGCCGCATGGCATCTGACAAAAAACGGGTTTCATGATTTTGCGGTGCTCGAATTGGAACGCGCGCCGGGAGGCACGGCGCGCAGCGGAACCTCTCCTCTTGTTCCCTATCCCTGGGGCGCGCATTACCTGCCTGCTCCAATGAAAGAGAATGTTGCTTTGGTTCGTTTGCTGGATGAAATGAGTATCCTCGAAGGCCGCACGTCGGAAGGGGAGCCAATCGTTAAAGAGCAATTTCTATGTCGCTATCCTGAAGAGCGGGTCTTTTATCGCGGGCGTTGGTACGAAGGCCTGTATTTGCGAGTTGGCGCAAGTGCCGACGATCTTGCCCAATTCGAAGCCTTCAATCGAGAGATTGACCATTGGATTCGCTGGCGGGACGGACGCGGACGGCGCGCCTTTTCTATTCCCATCGAAACGAGTTCGGATGATGCGGAACTGACGGCGCTCGACAGACTCTCGATGGCCGAGTGGATGAATCAAAGGGGGTTCACCTCACCTCGGTTGCGTTGGTTGGTGGATTACGGTTGTCGCGACGATTACGGATTGACGGTTGAGCAGACCAGCGCCTGGGCGGGCATCTTCTATTTCGCTTCACGGGTGGCGAAAACGGGCGAAGACGCACAGCCCTTAATCACCTGGCCGGAAGGCAACGGGCGGTTGGTCGCGCACCTGTTCCAACAAGTCAAAACGAATGTGCGGCTCGGGTTGGCGGCGCTCGAAATCATTCCGACGCAAGCAGGCGGACGAAGCGGGGTTGATCTGATTGCGCTTGACGATCAACAGCAGAAGGTGGTCGGATTTCATGCGGAGAGAGTGATTCTTGCAGCGCCGCAGTTTCTCTCTCAGTATTTGATTCGAGATTATCGTGAGCGCACGCCGCCTCATGTTTCGGAGTTTCAATACGGCGCCTGGATGGTTGCCAACCTATTTTTGCGAGACCGGCCTGCCAGTCGCGGCTATCCGCTGGCCTGGGACAATGTGCTATATGAAAGCCCGTCTCTCGGCTATGTTGTAGCGACGCACCAAAAAGGATTGGATTATGGTGCGACGATCTTCACCTATTATTACCCGTTATGTGATGACGACCCCAGACAGGCGCGCACACGGTTGTTAGAAGCCGATTGGCAGAGTTGGGCAGATGTGATTCTCACGGATTTGCAGCGCGCGCATCCGGGCATTCGCGCTTTGGTAGAGCGCATAGACCTGATGCGTTGGGGGCATGCAATGATACGACCGCGTCCCGGTTTTATGTGGAGCGCGGCACGACGTGATGCCTCGCGCGCTTATCGCGGGATTCATTTCGCCCATTCGGATTTAAGCGGCATCGCGCTATTCGAAGAAGCCTTCGCACATGGGTTGCGCGTCGCTGATGAGGTGCTAAGGACGATTAGAAGGTAAATCTAAAGATGAGCCAAGCGGTTGGTCAAAACCTGACTTCAAAAACGGCGCGTGGCATCGCGCCGCCATTGCCCGCCGAACCCGACGACGGCTCTATTGCGATTGCCGGTCACTCCTCCGTCTGGCTCTTTTCACGACCCATTGACCTGTCGGTCTTTTTAGGGAGCGCAGTTGTATCGTTGTTGGCCTTGTGGATTGGTGCAGGGACAGGCGTCCTTTACGACGACACACCGGATTGGGCATGGATTCCGGCCATTTTGTTGATTGATGTCGCGCACGTCTATTCGACCGGTTTCCGCGTCTATTTCGATAGGGCTGAACTCCGGCGACGACCCTGGTTGTATGGACTTGTACCCGTGCTCGGCTACGTCTTCGGCGTGGCATTGTACTCCGAAGGGCAGTTGGTCTTTTGGCGTTCTTTGGCTTATCTGGCCGTCTTTCATTTTGTGCGACAGCAATACGGTTGGGTAGCCCTCTATCGAGCGAAAGCGGGCGACCGCGAGCGGTTGAGTTGGTGGATTGATACGCTGGCAATTTATGCGGCGACTGTCTATCCGCTGATCTACTGGCACACCCATCTACCGCGCAACTTTTGGTGGTTTTTGCCGAGAGACTTTGCTGGGCTGCCAGGTTTTTTGCATACGATCACCGAGCCGCTCTATTGGTGCACGATGCTGGCCTATGCCGGTCAATCGCTGTATCGCGCCGTTGTTAAGCGACAGTTTCATATTGGCAAAGATATTGTCGTGGTGACCACAGCAGTCTGTTGGTATGTCGGCATTGTGGCGTTCAATTCGGATTATGCCTTCACGGTAACGAATGTCGTCATTCATGGCGTTCCCTATCTGGCATTGATCTATTGGTATGGTCGCAGACGGATGGAGAGGTCAGAGAGCGGTCGCGTCTATCGCTGGTTTGCTCGCAGCCCGATATTCTTCCTTTTCATTTTATGGGCATTCGCTTACACCGAAGAGCTATTGTGGGATCGCAGCGTGTGGCAGGAACGCGAGTGGTTATTTGGGGAAGCCTGGCATGTGGGAGCATTCAAAATTCTCCTTGTGCCCTTGCTGGCTTTGCCGCAATTGACCCATTACGTGCTGGACGGATTTATCTGGCGACGCAGGAGCAATCCTGATTTTTCGCTGACCGCGTCAGAAGCCCCAACCCTCTCACGTCCCGCACCCGTCACTGCGAAGTGAGCAGAGCAGAAAGACGAAGAGGAGAATTGAAAATGAGCACAGCAACCAACTCCGTATTGCCGCTCGAACCGGAACAAGCCAGCCTCCATTCCCTGCGTTGGGTACCTTATCTGATTTTACTAGCGGCAGCCGCCGTGCTCTTGGTCTTTTGGAGCCGGATTCCTGAACAATGGGCGGTTCATTGGGGAGTACGCGGTGAGGCTGACAGATGGGCGAGCAAGACGCCCTTGTGGGTCTTTGGCTTCCTGCTCTTAGGGGGAGGGATTTGTGTATTTCTGGAAGGCATCGGGCAATTTGTCAAAACGCATCGCAGCCGCAGCCGTGACTTCAAAATCTCCCCGCAGGCGCTCGGCTTATTGGCGCAGGCGACCGTCGGGTTTGTGCGGATGATGAGCATTGCGGTTGCCCTTTTGATGGCATTGATGGCCGTCAAATTGCCGCTCTATCCGCGCTATGAACCGACCTTCACAGTCGTGACAGCCTTTATCTTCATCTTTACCGCCATCGGTCTGGGTATCGCGCGGCTCTTATTTGCGTTTCGCCGCCTGAAGCGTGCGGGAATGCTGACGGGCGCAGAAGGGTGGAATGGACTGTTTTACAGCAACCCGGAAGACCCGCGCCTGTGGGTCGAAAAACTCATCGGATTGGGGTACACCTTGAATTTTGCTCATCGCGCTGCGTTGCCGGTTTTTATTTCCCTCATCGCTTTGCCGATTCTGGTCATCGTGATGGTATTGATCATGGTTGCTCGGTAATCCAAGTTTGAGAATAACGATTTGCATATGGATTGTAATAAGGCTGAGAGGATAGACACGCCTGAATGCCGGTTGATGAAGAGGCACAATGAGGATTACGTTTCGGCGATCCGACCATTCATTGAGATTCATTTCTGTCTGAGCCTTGTTAGCAGAGAGTTACTTTTTGGCGATGATTCGCCTTGTGCTAGTATGGTTTCGGGTTAAAAGGAAGGCGAACGCTAAGATGATTTTCCCTTACGCATATGCAATTGATGACTTATCCAACCAATTGCGCCTCATCACTGTGCCGACGGATTTCCCGAATCTAGTTGCTCTCTATATCGTTGTGCAAACCGGATCACGCAATGAGATTGAGCCGGGGAAATCGGGCTTTGCCCATCTGTTTGAGCATCTGATGTTTCGCGGAACCGAACAGTATTCGACTGAAGCCTATGACGAAATTATGAAACGAGCGGGCGCAGACCGAAATGCCTATACGACTGATGATCGCACCGTCTATCATTCAATCTTTTCTAAAGAGGATTTCGAAACGATTCTTCAACTCGAAGCCGACCGCTTTCAAAATCTTAAAGTTCCCATCGAGTTATTCAAGACCGAAACCAAAGCGGTATTGGGTGAATACAATAAAAACTATGCGAATCCGCTCAATAAACTCGTTGAAGTGCTGCGCGACACCGCCTTTCAATCGCACACCTACAAGCACACGACGATGGGCTTTGTCGAAGACATCGAAAACATGCCGAACCTCTATGATTATTCGATAGAGTTTTTCCATCGTTACTATCGCCCGGAGTACACGACTCTGGCCGTCGTTGGCGATATCCAACGCGAAGCGGTAAGAACTCTCGTAGAGGATTATTGGGGAGGCTGGTCGCCGGGCAGATATGTGCCGGTGATACCCTCAGAACCGCCGCAATTAGCCGCCCGTCAGGCGCACATTGATTGGCCGGGCAATACCCTTCCGTGGGTGGTTGTCGCATACAAAGGGGCAGCTTATACCGACGACCGCAAGGATAGCGCGGCGTTGGAACTCATCGGCAATCTGGGGTTTTCGGAAAATTCGGATCTGTATCAGCGATTGGTTATCAAAGAGCAGAAGGTAGACGCTCTGTTTTATTCCTTCGAGAGCTATCTCGATCCCTATCTGCTCATCGTCGTTGCCCGATGCAAGGAGGCTGCGTCACTCAATTATGTGCGCGACGCGATCATCGAAATGTTCGACGGGTTCAGAGGTAAAGCTCCGGCGAGTCAACGGCTGGAAGATGTAAAAGCGCACCTGAAGTACAGTTTTGCTTTGAGTCTGGATAATTCGGAAGCGATTGCCGGTGCGCTGGCTCCCTACATTGGATTGCGACGCACGCCGGAGACGCTCAATCGGCTCTACGATAGATATGCTGAGGTCACGCCGGAGGATATTCAAACGATTGCGGCGCAGTATTTCCTCGACACGCAACAAACGGTCGTGACCTTGATGCCCTCAATATGAACGGAGCGGTTTCATCAAAGCTGTTCTGCTAGCCCGAACTGCGGGTCAGAAAGGAAATCATCTGCTTGGACGAAGTGCTGCTGCCCGACTCCTCATCTCTCGTTAGCCTGCGGTTGCTCTTCACTGTTGGCGCTGCTTTCGACCCGCCGGGTAAAGCAGGGCTTGCCGCGCTGACGGCTGCCTGTTTGGCCGGTGGAGGTAGTCGGCTGATGAAGTATGAAGAGATCGTGCGCGCCATGTATCCGATGGCCACCGCGTTTGCTGCACAAGTGGATAAGGAGATGACAGTCTTTATCGGGGCAACCCATGTGGATAATTTGCCAGCCTATTATGAAATCATCTCTGCCATGCTTCTCGACCCGGGTTGGCGAGAAGACGACTTTAAGCGACTTCGAGAAGATGCCATTAACTTTCTTCGAATCAACCTGCGCGAGCAAAATGACGAAGAGTTAGGAAAAGAGGAGCTCTACAATTTCATTTATACGAATCACCCCTATGGTCATCACAACCTCGGATGTATAACGGCATTGGAACGCATAACCCTCGCGGATGTCCAGCAGTTCTATCATCAACATTACACACAGGCAAATCTGATAATCGGATTGGCCGGTGGCTACGAGGGAAACTTTTCCGAACAGATCAAGAGGGATATGGTATCGGCATTGCCGCTGGGTAACCCTTCCACTCTGGCCGCGCCGGAGCCGGAAGTTATCAACGGTCTGCAATGGCGAGTCATTGCCAAAGAAACGCGCGGCGTTGCCATCTCTTTTGGCCATCCGATTTCAATCACGCGCGCCCACGCGGATTGGCCTGCCTTACTGGTCGCGCAATCGCACTTCGGCCAACATCGTTCGAGCAATTCCCATCTGTATCAACGACTGCGACAGGTGCGCGGCCTCAATTATGGCGATTATGCCTATCTCGAATACTTTCCGCGCGGCATGTATCTGTTCCACCCCGATCCGAATTTGGCTCGTCAGCAGCAGATTTTTCAAGTGTGGATTCGTCCGGTTGAACCGGCGAATGCTCGATTCGCTTTGCGTGCGGCGCTCTTTGAATTGCACAAACTCGTCACTGAAGGGATGACCGAAGAACAATTCATCGGAACACGACAGTTTTTAATGAAGTTCGTCAATCTGCTGACTAAGTCGCAAGACGCGCGGCTTGGGTACGCGCTCGATAGCCGGTTTTATGGCATCCCTGCCTTCTCCGATTATATTCGCCAACAATTGAGAACCTTGACCTGTGAAGAGGTCAATCGCGTGATTCGAAAATACTTACAGTCCGAAAACCTCAAGATCGTAGTTGTGACGGATGATGCGAGCGGATTTCGCCAGGCGATAATAGAAAACCTGCCCTCACCTATTCACTATGCCTCTCTGCCGCCATCCGAAGTATTGGAAGAAGATCGGATAATTGAGCGATATGATCTGCCCGTAACCCCCAAAGCCATTGAGATTATCCAACTCGACCGAGTCTTTCAGTAGGCACTCCTGACAGAAGAGTTTCTAAACATTTACAAGCGGAATGACGATGATTATAATCGCCTCTGCGCGCCGCCTTAGTGAGGAAATTCTCACGCTAAATCATTAAGTTGAGAGTATTCGTCAGTCAATTTTCATGCCTAAAGGGAGAATAAGGTTATGAAGAATCGTCTGTCTTTGTTTGTCATCTTGATGCTGGTCTGCGTTCTAGCCTTAAATGTTGTGCCGGAGGTTGCCGCCGATGATTGGAAGCCCGTAGAGCCAGCCCACCTGTCGTTAAAGTCGCCCCTCGTCGAAAAGGACGCGGATGCCGAAGTTTTATTGTGGGAAGTGCGAATCAATGACGCCGGGCAAGATTTGGTCTTTGAGCATTACATTCGCATCAAAATCTTCACCGAACGCGGCAAAGAGGAGCATTACAAAGTTGATATTCCTTTCCTCAATGGCACGGATGTGAAAGACATCGCCGGTCGTACCATCAAAGCGGACGGTTCGATTGTTCCTCTGGCGAAGGATGCTGTTTTCGAAAGAGTGATTGTGAAAGTAGGTGGTTTGAAGATTAAGAATAAGTCATTCGCTATGCCCGCTGTCGAACCGGGTTCAATCATCGAATATCGTTGGCGCGAGTATCGCCGCAATCAACTGGCGAATAATTTGCGTCTCTATTTTCAACGTGAGATTCCCATCCAGCGCGTAAAATATCAGATCAAACCCGCCAGACTGGAAAGCGGTTTCGCCACTGTGGGGATGAGTTCGATTACGTTCAATGGGCAGGACGTTCCCATCGTTAAAGAGAAAGACGGATTCTACAGTGTTACGATGACCAATATGCCAGCCTTTCGAGAAGAGCCTCAAATGCCGCCTGAAGACGAACTCAAAACTTGGATGTTGCTCTACTATTCCCGTGACAAGGCCGAGCCTCCCGACCGCTTTTGGCCGAAAATCGCCGCTCGTTTTCACGAGGGGACGAAAGAGTATATGTCGGTTAATGGCGACGTGAAGAAAGCGGCAGCGGCGGCAATCGGGGATTCGCCATCTCCGGATGAGAAGATCGCGCGCCTCTTTGAGCTTTGTCGCAGCAAGATTAAAAACGCTTCGGATGACGCTTCCGGCATGAGCGATAAGGATTTGGCGAAAGTAGATGAGAATAAATCGCCTTCCGATACGCTCAAACGCGGTTTTGGCAGCGGGTTCGATATCAACATGCTGTTTGCCGCGCTGGCAACCGCAGCCGGGTTTGAAGCTCGAACCGCCTGGCTGGCCCCGCGCAACGATACATTCTTCAAGCGCGATGTGACCGCTGCCTACTTCCTGCGAGATTTCATAGTGGCGGTCAAAGTTGGGGAGCAATGGCGTTTCTTTGACCCGGCCAGCACCTATGTACCGTATGGCATGGTCGGGTGGTGGTCGGAAGGCGTGCAGGCTTTGCTTTGCGATTCGAAGCAGCCCGCCTTTGTGAGCATCCCATTTTCTGCTGCGGAGAAGAGTGCCATTCGTCGCACAGCGAAATTAACCCTCGACGGCGAAGGCACATTGGAAGGCGATATAAAGATCGAATACACCGGACACTATGCTTTTCAATACAAAGAGAACAATGACGATGAATCTCCGACCGAACGCGAAAAGATATTGTACGAATCGGTTAAAGAACGAATGAGCACGGCAGAACTCGCCAATATCCGCATCGAGAATGTCACGGACGCTGTCCAGCCATTCGTCTATCAATTTCACATTCGTGTGCCGGAATACGCCCAACGCACTGGCAAACGGTTGTTTTTGCAACCGGCTTTCTTTCAAAAAGGGGTTGGCGCCTTGTTTCAGACCAGTAATCGCAAGCATCCCATCTACTTTGATTTCCCCTGGTCGGAAGAGGATCGGGTAGAGATTGCGTTGCCGGAAGGCTACACGCTCGATAGTGCGGATTCTCCGGGACCGTTTAATGTGGAACGCGTCGGGCAGTACAACGTTCGCATCCGCACGCTCGATGGCGGGCGCGCCATTCAATACGAAAGAAAATTCATCTTTGGCAATAACGGAATGATTCTATTTCCTGTCGAATCCTATCCCAATCTGAAGCGGGTATTTGATATTCTGCATGAGCGGGATAATCACACGCTGACTCTCAAGCAGAATGCCGAGAAGCAGTGAACGGAGTTTCGATTATGAGGCAAATTCATCAGTGGAACCGGTCGGGCAAGCATCCCAGCAACCTGCAAACGCGAATCGTTGGGCTGACCATTTTTCGAGGGAGTATCCTTTTCATCTTGATTGCGATAGCCAATCAAGGTTATGCCCTTGCACAAGAGGTACCGCAATGGCTCAAACAAGCCAGCGCGAACCCTGCTCCCACACAAGATCGTCGCGTTCCGGCTCTGGTCTTGCTCAACGAGCAGAGCATCCGCGTCGAAGAAGATGGAAAAGTTGTGACCGTTGAGCGCGGCGCGATGCGGATTTTGACCGGCGAGGGGCGCAAGGTCGCAGGCGCCAGTCTGTTGTACATGACGGATACCGGGAAGGTGAAAGATTTTCGCGCTTGGTTGGTACGCTCTTCGGGCGAAGTGAAGAAGTACGATAAGAACGAAGTGGCGGATGTGGCCGTTTCACCTAATGATGTTTATGGCGATGTGCGAAGAAGAGTCATCCTAGCAACCGATGACGCCGAGCCGGGGGCGCTATTTGGGTATGAATGGACGATGGAAGATCGCTCGGTCTTCACACAATTCGAGTTTCAATTTCAAAACAATTTGCCGACCATGCTCTCACGCTTCGCCATCATCTTGCCGACTGGGTGGCGCGCCGAAGGCGTGACCTTCAACCGCCCCCCTATCGAGCCGTCTGTCAACGGCTCAGCCTATAGCTGGGAACTGCGCGACCTGCCGTTTATTGAAGAGGAACCATCCGCGCCGCCGCTAACCCAAATTGCCCCACGACTGGCAGTCAGTTATTTTCCATCTCCCGGAAAATCGAATGCGGCGGCGAGCTTTGATAGCTGGCAAACGGTATCAAAATGGTTGACCACTCTCAGCGAGTCGCAGGCGACCCTTGACGATGCGCTGGCCGGAAAGGCGAGGCAACTGATTGCCAACGCAAAGACCGAATATGAGAAGATTCAGGCCATCGGTCGCTTCGTGCAAAAAATCAATTATGTCTCGATTCAAACCGGCGTCGGACGCGGCGGCGGCTATCGTCCGCACTCGGCCATCGAAGTCTTCGCCAAATCGTATGGTGATTGCAAAGATAAAGCCAATTTGATGCGCGCCATGTTGCGCGCGATCAATATCCCTTCCTATCTGGTTTGCATCTATTCGGGCGATCCGACCTATGTGCGCGAAGAATGGCCGTCCCCGCAACAATTCAACCACTGCATCATTGCCATCAAAGTGAGTGAGGAAACCAAATCGCCCACGATTGTCAATCACGCGAAGTTAGGACACTTGCTCATCTTTGACCCTACAGATGACACGACGCCGGTTGGTGATTTGCCCGACCACGAACAGGGAAGCCTTGCGCTCCTCATCGCTGGTGAAGATGGCGCACTGTTGCGGATGCCGGTAACCCCGCCGGAAGCGAATCTGATGGAGCGCAACGTGGATGCCTCTTTAGCTGCCGATGGCAGCATTCAAGTGAATGTGCGCGAGCGTTCGACGGGCCAAGCTGCCGTCAATGAGCGACGCGCGTTTCTCGGCCTGCCGCGCTCGGATTATGTCAAACTCGTCGAGGGGTGGATTATGCGAAGCGTCAGCGGAGCCAGCATCACCAAAGTGGAACCGGCAGACGATTTGATGGCCGGGCGATTCTCTCTGGATGTTGAGTTCAACGCCCCGCGTTACGGGCAAGTGATGAGCGGACGGTTGTTGGTCTTCAAACCGGCGTTGGTTTCACGTGGCGAAGCGTTAGCCTTAACCAATCCGACGCGTCGCCGCGCGATTATGCTGGAGTCCGAAGCCTATACGGAGAGAGCGAAGATCAAACTCCCCGAAGGGCTGTCGGTTGATGAAATGCCCGATCCTGTGAAACTCGATGTTCCGTTTGGCAGCTATGTGACAAGCTACGAGGTCAAAGACGGCCACCTGCATTTTTATCGCAGCCTGACCGTTCGCAATGTAATCATTCCGCCAACGCAATACGAAGCGGTGAAAAAGTTTTTCAGCGCCGTGCGCTCTGCCGAGCAGTCGCCCGTCGTTCTGATGCGTAAGTAGCTTGTTGCGCGGTGCGAAGAAGTCAGCGAGAATCTACCCGTCGGTAGTGTACAAACGATGCCGCGTAAAATCCGAGAACTGATTCAGGACTTGGAAGCAGCAGGATTCGTCAATCGCGGAGGGAAGGGCAGTCATCGAAATTATGAACATCCCAAAGGGATTCGTATCACAATTTCCGGACGGACTGGCAACGATGCCAAGCCCTATCAAGAACGCGAAGTAAAGAGAAAGATTCGAGAGGCACAGTCATGAATGATAGTGCGCGTTATGTGAAAATTGTTGAATGGTCAGATGAAGATCAAGGTTTTGTTGGACAATGCCCGGGTATCATCGGCCCGTGTTGTCACGGGGCGGATGAAGCGCAGGTTTATGCGGAACTCTGTCAAATTGTGGATGAATGGATTGACATTCTGAAACGCGATGGCAAGCCGCTACCACCGCCAACCGCAGGTAAAAACCTGGCGCAGAAGCTTTTCGACGCCGCCTGATTTTATTTGATGTCACGATATGAGGACGCGAAATCTTTACGATTCGAATATCGCCGCGGCATCTTCGATGTTATCGGTGATGGGGCATTGCGGCAGGCTGCGAATGAAGAGTTTGCCGTAGGCTTTCGTGCGGATGCGCGGGTCGAGAATCGAAAGCACGCCGCGATCATTCGATGACCGAATCAAGCGCCCCAACCCTTGTTTGAGCGCAATGATCGCTTCCGGCACAGAGTAGTCGTAAAACGAATTCCCGCCATTTTCATCGAGATATTTTTGCCGCGCGGCGACCACCGGATCGGTCGGTACGGCAAAGGGCAGCTTCGCAATAATCACACACGATAACGCTTCGCCTTGCACATCCACGCCTTGCCAAAATGAGGAGGTGGCGAATAAGACTGCGCCTTCCGTCTTGCGAAAGCGTTCAAGCAATCCCGCCTTCGAACCTTGCCCTTGAATGAAGACCGGAAAATCTACGTGATCGCGCACGATTTCATAGGTTTCGCGCATTGAGGTTAGGCTGGTGAAGAGCACAAAAGCGCGACCCTGCGTGGTGTGGAGGATTTGCACGATTTCATCGGCAGAGGCTTCTAAAAAATCGTGACTGCGCGGGTCGGGCATGCCTTGCGGCAAATAGAGCACGGCTTGTTGCTCATAATCGAAATGCGATTCGATCATCACTTCGCGGGCATCGGCGATGCCGAGCCGCGATTTGATAAAGTCGAAACTGTTGCCTGCCGTTAGCGTCGCTGACGTTAAGACCGCACTATGCAGATGTTGAAAGAGTTTTTCGTTCAGGATCCCCGATACATCAATCGGAGTCGCATGTAAAAAGACCGCGCGTCCGCGCTTCTCGCACCAATAGACAAATCCGGGTTGTGCGCCTTCGACGATGAGTTCGAGGTCGAACTTCAAACTTTCTGCGCGACGCAACAGGTTGTCGAGTTCAGGCGGCGCGTTCTTTACGACGCTGAGCGTAGCTGCTATTCGATTGATCGCGTTGGCCAATCCGATGTAGGCTTCGCCCGCCGCCGTCGTTTCATATTGATTGTCCGGACGGACGCGTGCGAAGAAATCTTCAGGAATCGGAAATCGGCTCTCTTGCGCGCTATCGTTTGGCAAACGGGAGAAGCGTCGGCTTCGATCTTCCAGACTCGCGCCGCGAAAGGATAACCAGAAGGCATCGGCTCGTTGACTCAACCGCGCTAAGGCTTTGATAAGGTCGCTGGCTTGATCCGGTTCGGTGAGGGGCAATTTCTGCGCATCTTGAATCAGGTCGGCAATACGGAAATTCGAAACACTGGTTCCAAAATAGCTGGCTGCAACGTTTTCGATCTCGTGCGCTTCATCGAAAATAACGCTCGTGTAGTCGGGAATCACCTGCCCATAATCGCCGCCGCGCAGACCGAGGTCGGCAAAGAACAGATGATGATTGACGATGACGACATCCGCCTCCATGGCTTCACGTCGCATCTGCGTGATGAAACAGTTGTCGAACTCCGGACACTTCTGCCCAATGCAACTTTCGGCGCGCGCATCAATCTGCGGCCAGAACGATAGGTTTTCCGGCAAGTCAATGAGTTCAGCGCGATCACCCGTCGGTGTCTCTCCCGCCCAACGCCGAATCTCATCGAAATAATCTACCTCTTCCATGCCGTTGAGCATCGGCATCTGTTCGGCCTTCTTCAATTTGTGTAGGCAAACATAATTGGCGCGGCCTTTCATGCAGATGGCTTTGAATTTACGTGGGATGATGTCTTGTAAAAAGGGGATATCTTTGTTGGCCAATTGCTCTTGTAAGTTTTTCGTCGCCGTCGTAACGATGACGCGACGACCGGCGGCCAGTGCAGGCAGCAGATAGGCCAACGTCTTGCCGGTTCCGGTTCCGGCTTCGATCAACGCGATACCCCCATCCGTGAGCGTTTGATGAACAGAGTCCGCCATTTCAATCTGGCCGGGGCGATATTCATAGTTTGGATGATAGCGCGCGATCAATCCATTTGGGCCGAAAACATCTTCCATCACCGTTGAATATAAGCATGGACTCGTGTGCTTCGCAAAGATGATAAATGGTACGGACTCCGGCAGGCGAAAGCGTGTGCCAGCCGATCAACTATCGGCTGGTGATTGACCGTGATTTGAAGAAGGTTTGACTCCCTCATCACTTGCGAAAATCGAATTGGTAGACAATGATTGGACATCCACCGAACGCACTACATTTGAGGAGAACGCCCGATGAGAAACTTCCAGTTAAAACGAGTTATAGCCGTTGTCTTACTGTTTGGATTCGTCGCCGTCCAATTCGCCAATTCATCGGATCGTCACGCGACGGGCGAAATCCCTCCGCCTTTGCAAAACCGCCAACCTGTCAAAACCAGCAGCGTGTCTCCTGCATCGCGCGTGACAGAGAAGATGATCGAACAGACAGAGAAGGGAAACCGCGAAGATGGTAACTGGCTAGCGCACGGTCGCACCTTCAGCGAACAGCGGTTCAGCCCGCTCAAACAGATCAATGACAAAAATGTCGGCAAACTCGGCTTGGCCTGGTCATACAGGCTCGATGTAGATCGCGGGACAGAAGCCACTCCCATCGTTATTGATGGGGTTATGTATACGACGGGCGCTTTCAGCATTGTCTATGCATTGGCTGCGGATACGGGCAAATTGCTTTGGAAATATGATCCGAAAGTGCCCCGCGACTTTGCCGTGCATGCCTGCTGCGATGCGGTCAATCGTGGCGTTGCCGTCCTCGAAGGCCGAGTCTATGTCGGCACGCTCGATGGCTATCTGGTTGCCCTCGATGCGCGCAACGGAAAGGTCAGGTGGCGAGTTGACACGATTATTGATCGCACCCGCCAATACACGATCACTGGCGCACCACGCATTGCGCGCGGGCGAATTCTGATCGGTAATGGCGGGGCTGAATTCGGCGTACGCGGATATGTGAGCGCCTATGATGCGAAGAGCGGAAAGCTGGCGTGGCGGTTCTTCACGGTTCCCGGCGACCCGAAAAAGGGCTTTGAATCTTCTGTCATGGAGAAAGCGGCCAAAACCTGGACAGGCAAGTGGTATGAATATGGCGGCGGCGGCACGGTGTGGGATTCGATGGCCTATGACCCGGCTTTGAATCTGCTCTATATTGGCGTCGGCAACGGTGCGCCTTGGAATCGCTTGCATCGCAGCCCCGATGGCGGGGATAACCTGTATCTTTCTTCTATCGTGGCGCTCAAAGCCGACTCGGGCGAATACGCCTGGCACTATCAAACGACGCCCGGAGATCGTTGGGACTATACGGCGACGCAGCACTTGATTTTGGCCGAGTTGATGATTGACGGTCGCAAACGAAATGTCATTCTGCAAGCCCCGAAGAACGGTTTCTTTTATGTACTGGACAGAGCGACCGGCGAACTGATCTCAGCGGAAAAGTACGTCAACGTCAATTGGGCTTCCCACGTTGACCTGAAGACCGGCAGACCCTTTGAAACGGGTGAAGCCGATTATACGAAAGAGCCTAAACTGGTTTGGCCGAGCCCATACGGCGGGCATAACTGGCAACCCATGTCCTTCAGCCCGCAGACCGGATTGGTTTATATACCGGCGCAGGATGTGCCGTTTGTTTACGGTCACGATGCCGCTTTCAAGCCGCGCTTGCGCGGCTTCAATAACGGACTGCTCTTTTTAGGGGTTCCCGAAGATGCGGCGGGTGTGAAGACGATACTCGAAATTACTGGCGGCAAACTCTCCGCTTGGGACCCGGTGCAGCAGAAAGAGGTTTGGAAGGTCAGCTATCCGCATCCGTTCAATGCGGGGACGTTGGCAACAGCAGGTAATTTGGTCTTTACCGGAACGGCAGATGGGCAGGTCGCTGCTTATTCCGCCGACAAGGGCGAGACCCTGTGGCAAGCAGAAGCACAGACCGGCGTGATTGCGCCGCCGATGACCTATATGGTGAACGGCGAACAGTATGTGACTGTAATGGTCGGTTGGGGAGGCGCATTGGGATTGGTCGGCGGCGATATGGCAAAAGCTGCCAATGTCCGCTGCATCAGCCGCGTATTGACCTTCAAAGTTGGGGGCAGCGCGACCTTGCCAGCGCTTGCCCCCGAGGCTGCGACCCCCGATCCGCCAGCTTTGACCGCATCGGAATCTGAAGTGGCGAAGGGGCGTGACCTGTTTAATCAATACTGTGTCTTTTGCCATGGGGCGGCAGCCGTCGGTGGCGGCGTGATTCGTGACTTGAGACATCTTCCGGCGGAACGGCATAAGGTCTTCGTTGGCAGCGTACTTGGCGGTCTGCCCGCAAGAGGGATGCCGAGCTACAACTCGGTCCTGACGGTCGAAGAGGTGAAAGCGATTCAAGCCTACATTATCAAACGCGCCAACGATGAAAAGGCCGAGCGCCTCAGCCACCGCAATCAGTAACCTTAAGCCGATTGGGTGCTCTCGCTCATTCAGTAAAGGGAGCGACCTATATGGCAGATCGGCACCCTTTTGTTGTTTCGGATTGTATTTTGACCGAGACGGCGCGGAGATTATTATCTTCACGAAGCCGCTGTTTCTGGGAAAAATGAATCTCTTGCGCAATTTTCATTGTCGGATATACTAATGCACGACTCTACGGCAGAGAACACGGAGGGGAAGAATCATTAAGGGGTACGCGCCGCTGAGGGATCGGCTGCAGCGCGAATTTGTGCAAGAAGTTCATGTCCGTGAAGTAATCATCAGGCAAAATCCTCAACAAAATAGCGAAGCCGCTTGATTTTCAGGCGTCTGTTTTGCACGGGTGTAGAGGGGCCGTCTATTTGAGACAAGCTTGCTGGGTTTGACTCGATGTCATACTGCGAGGAGCGATAGAGTGCGTCTCGAAGATTCGGTAGCTGAAGTGAGAGGGTATTGTATTTTTCGCCTGCCTATCCGATTTCAAAACGGTGTAGTTACTGAGACCGAGGAAAACGTTTGTGAGCAGGTTTACACTCCTTCTTTACTACCATGACCTTTGTCGAACGGTTCAATGTTGTCTATGTGCTAGTTTATGGGAAGAGCAATGGGTTGGGGCAACGCTGATGGATGACCAAGTAGCCTTTGGCAGCCTTTGCCCTCGCTGTGTGCAGACACCTCCCCATGACTCAGCGATTCGTCTCCGCCAAACTGCTGAGCATATGCAATCTCTGGTCAACGGTTTCGTGATGCCCTCAGCCTCGGTGAACGCGGATGGTCAAAACGATCAGGGAAAAAGGGTCTTGCAACTGACAGAAGCGGCAAGATTCGGCCTGCCGGTGATGCAGACTGTGGTCACTACGCTGGCGTCTCATTGCACAACGCACCCGCTGCTCAAAGAGGTTGATGAAGTAACCAGAGAGACGAAAGAGGCGTTTCGAGAAGATCGTATGCCCTGCGCCACAGGATCTACCGCAACCAAGATGACAACTTTGCTTGGAGCTATGGAAGCAGTTGTTGCTCTGAGTGCCTACATCGAAGTGCTGCAATTTCTTGCTGATGCTTGCCTAATGACCGAAGGCTGGCCCCTGACGGTTTCAGAGGTGATGGCAGCAGAGCGACTCTGCTGTTTGCGCCGACTCGGTGGCATCAAGGAAGCCGATGTCCTTCGCATCGTTGATAATCGGTATGCCGAATTTTTATTGAGCGAGCTTAAAGAGTAATCCGGCAAAATCGGATCATCTGTTGAGCCTCGCGGGGATGCCCATCATTGCCGTCAAGCTCTTGCTGGCTGTTCAGCGACTAATTTGTAACCATCACTCCTTCGACCCCCTGCCCACCGGAAGTTTGCTGTTGAGTTTCCTCCGCTTGCTCTGCTCTTTCTTGACTCTCTATAATCCCGCCAATCGCTTCTTAGTCATAAGCGAGTTGCGATGAGAGAAGGTATAAGTAACCGGCAGGAAATTCGCTATAACTGTGAAAGCGTCAACCCGTCGGGAGAGCCATTGATGAAAAAGAGTCTATTTCGCGCGGCAGACCAGTCTGATGTTTTGGAACGATTGCGTAAGTTACAACCGACGAGCCAGCGGCAGTGGGGAAAGATGACTGCGCATCAGATGATTTGCCACCTCAGCGATTCTTTCCGCATGCCGCTCGGAGATATTGCCACTTCAATGCGGTCGAATCTTTTACAACGTACTCTTCTGAAGTGGATTGCTTTGCAAGTGCCTTTACCCTGGCCGAAAGGGGTGAAGACCATGCCACAAGCCGATCAAGAGCTAGACGGAACAAAGCCCGTTGAGTTTGCCCGCGACCGGCAAGAATTGGAAAGGCTGGTCGAACGGTTCATCCATCGTGACCGAGATTTTCAGTGGCAGATGCATCCACTCTTCGGGGAGATGAGCGACGAAGAGTGGTTACGGTGGGGCTATCTACACCTGGATCATCATCTCCGCCAGTTTGGGCTTTAGGTAAGCAGGGTAGAAAACCTCTTTCCGGCTACCTTACGGCCACCATCCGGTAAAGCCAATGGGTTCGTGTTCGATCAAGTGCGCCTTGTAGCACATGATTAATAAAAAAACAGATCAATCGCTTTCACCGGGCACAACTCCTTCGCCTGCGCAGGAAGCCTTCGAACCTGCGAGCACTATGGAGTGTAAAGCCGGAAGGATGCGAATATCGAAATGGCTGATGCCACGCTATCTCTTGATTGCCCTCGTCGCATTCTCATTCTTGATTATCGCCCAATTTCAGTTTCACCGTCTGCCGGAAAGGCAGGATGCGGCAAATTGGAATTATATGGCTCAGCTAATCGCGCGCGGCAATATCCCTTATCGTGATGCCGTTAACATCAAAACGCCTTTATCCGCTTATGCTGGCGCTGCGGCGATACTTATCTTGCACCCCTTCGGTGCTCGTGATCTGATGGCGATTCGGTGCCTTTTTATTCTGCTGGGAGCACTGGTCATTGGTTGCACTTTTCTGGTCACATTCGCTTATTGTGGGAGCCGCCGAACTGCATTGTTGGCGGCATTGATTCTGCTCTCTTCAAACTATTTTGCCAACGCTCACAGTCGCGGCGTCGAACCGAAAACGCTCATGGTTTTGTTTGGCCTGTTGACTCTGTTGGCCATATATCGAAACCGACCGATCAGCGCAGGGCTTTGCGGAATGCTATCCGCCTTGAGTTGGCAGCCCGGACTGCTGTTTGTCGGCGTTGCCGGGTTGATCTTCTCTTCGTATGGCCGGTCATGGCGCGATATTCGCCTCCTCAAAGGATTACTCGGAGCCTTGATGCCGTTGGCCATCATGTTGTTTTACTTCTGGGTTGTCAGGGTATTGCATGACTTTTATACATGGAATCTGGCATTCACCTTTTCGGTTTACTCGGTTTATCGGCCTCGTTCGCCCGTCGAGTTTGTTCAGCGAGTCGGCAACTTTATGAGGAATGCCTATCGCTCAGATGCGTTCTATTTTTTCCTTGCTTTAATTGGCTGGGTGAGCGCTCTCTACGAGCAGCTTAAGCCCCTGTTGAGGAACCATGATGGCAGAATCGCCCCTCCCCCCGTTCGTAGCGCAGTCATCATCTCACCGCTTATCTACTTACTGTTTTGCATGGTGCAAATCAACGGTGAGCGTGATTTCCTACCGCTCCTCCCCTTTGCCGGTGTTTTTGCCGCCTTGGCGATAGCGTCATTCCTGCAACGTGGTGTTGCCCGGATTATCCGTAATCGTGAACCGTCTACAGGGCGGAGTATTGAATACGGGAGTTGGGGCCTTATCTTCACCTTAATCGTTACCATCAGCCTAGCTGATATTCTCTGGCTGGAACGCGAATTCGGCACGCTTCAAGAGCAAGAGCGGGAAGTCTCGGAAATCACCGCGCATTTGCAACCGGGTGATGAAATTTTTGTTCATGGAGCGGCAGAGGTGCTGGTGCTTTCGCATCTGACTAACGCCAGCAAGTATTTCTTCCTTGATAGGGGAAAGGATGAGTATCTAGATAAACTAGAGCCGGGAGGCTTTGATGGGTGGCTGGCCCGACTCAAAGCCAGTCGCCCGAAAGTCGTTGTTCTGGCACGTATGAATGAGGTCAGCCGAAAAACGGATTTCCAAGCTTGGGTGCAACGTGATTACCGCAAAGTGACGCGCACTTTCTTCACTTACTATGTAAGGAAAGAGTGAGAAAATTGGAGAGGGCTGTAAGACGGTTATGATGACAGACTATCGCATTCGCGCTCTGACGATTGCTGATGAGCCATTCCTTTGGGAGATGCTCTATCAGGCGATCTTTATCCCCGTAGGCGGCGAGCCATTGCCGCGCAACATCATTTATGAACCGGAAATCAGTTGCTATGTCAAAGACTGGGGGCAAGAGGATGATAGCGGTTTTGTAGCGATTGAAGCGTCAAATGAAGCAATGATCGGCGCAGCCTGGATTCGCCGGTTCCGCGCTCGCCTTCCCGGTTACGGGTTTATTGATGAGTGCACGCCGGAATTGACGATTGCGGTTGCCCCTGAATATCGAGGGCAAGGCATCGGCACAGAGCTTCTTTCAAAACTATTGCACTCGGTTCAGAGTCGCTTTCCGGCGATCTCTCTAAGCGTCTCTGCGGAAAACCCTGCCGCCCGTCTGTATGTGCGGTTGGGTTTTACGGTCGTCGGCCAAAACGGAACCTCATTAACGATGGTGAAAAATTTCAGGCCATAACTGCGAATTAATATTTAGAGGGTACAATGAATGAGTTGCAGCGGTTCAGCGGTGAGTGTGACGCCGCAACCCAAAAAGAGTTCATCCCATTTATTCATGAGTTGGCTCAAGCAAGCGCTGAGATCATCCGTCATTTTTATCTGTCGGGCTTTACCATCGAGACCAAAAGCGATGCGACGCCCGTCACCATAGCCGACCGTCGCGCGGAAGAGATCATGCGAGACCTGATCGTGCGTCGCTATCCGCAGCATGGCATCTTTGGTGAAGAGTTCGGAGCCTATCAGCCTACCGCCCGGTATCAATGGGTACTCGACCCCATTGATGGTACAAAGGCATTTGTCAGCAATTGTTACCTATTCGGTACGCTCATCGCCTTACTGAAAGACGGACGACCCGTGCTCGGCGCGATCAATAATCCGCTGGTCGGCCATCTCCTAATCGGCACAGGTCGGGAGACTTACCTCAACGAGAATCTCGTCCGAGTGCGACCTTGCCACAGCATCGCAGAAGCAACCCTTCTTGTCAGTTCGCATTGGGGTGTAGAGCAACATCAAAATTTTGCTGCCTTCGAATCTCTGGCGCGATGTGTGAAGCTCTATCGCACGTGGGGCGATTGCCTCGGCTATTTGCTGCTGGCAACCGGAGGTGCAGATGTGATGGCAGACCCGATTATGAATCCTTGGGACATCATGGCCTTGATCCCGGTGATTGAAGGCGCTGGCGGGCGCATTACCGATTGGCAAGGGAACGACCCCGTGCAGGGCAACTCTATCATTGCAACCGCAGGGATACTGCATGATGAAGTCATCGCGCTATTGAATCCCGATTTGCCGATAGAAAATTGATCTTTTAGGGCTGAGTGCAACAAAAGCTGCATGTCCTTCGTACCTTTGCACAGAACGTTTCAGCTATTGCCAGTTATCTGATATATAAGCGTTCGATTACCCCTCAGCCATCACAACTCAATAGGAAGGACACCTCTGGATGGAATTACGAATTCGCAACCTTTCGAAAACCTATGCCAACGGTGTGCGCGCTCTCGATAATGTCTCGCTAACGATACCGACAGGCATGTTCGGGTTGCTTGGCCCGAACGGAGCCGGAAAGTCTACCTTGATGCGTACCCTTGCCACCCTGCAAGAAGCGGACAGCGGGGAAGCGTTTCTCGGAGAGATCAATGTGCTGAAAGAGAAGCAAGAAGTTCGCAAACTGCTCGGCTACCTGCCGCAAGAGTTTGGCGTTTACCCGAAGACTTCTGCGCAGGATATGCTCGACCATATTGCGATTCTCAAAGGCGTCGTCCATCACAAAGAGCGCAGAGAATTGGTTGAGTCATTGCTGGTGAGGGTTAATCTTCATCAGCATCGTAAGAAAGCCTTGAGCGGATATTCCGGCGGTATGAAACAACGCTTTGGCATCGCACAGGCATTGCTCGGCAATCCTCAACTGATCATTGTTGACGAACCGACCGCCGGACTCGACCCCGGCGAACGCAATCGCTTTTATAATCTGCTTTCGGAAATCGGCGAAAATGTCATTGTGATTTTATCAACCCATATCGTTCAGGATGTGCGCGAACTATGTACCAATATGGCGATAATCAACGAAGGACAAGTGCTGTTTTCCGGCTCGCCGGATGCGGCACTGCAACTATTGGATGGAAAAATTTGGCAGAAGTCGGTTCATAAATCCGAAATGGAGGATCATCGCGCCCGGTACTCGGTTATCTCGACAAAGATGGTGGCCGGGACACCGTTGATCCACGTTTTTAGTGATACGCCACCTCGTGATGGCTTCGCAGCCGATGAAGCTGATTTGGAAGACGTATTTTTTGCCAAAATTCTAGGGTTGGTGTAAGCCTTTCCGATTACATCTATCAAAGTTGAAAAGGGAGCAGCCGGTATGTTCAGACATCTCTTCGGATTCGAACTTCGATTCTGGTTACGAGGATTGATGGTCTATGTCTTTCTCTTGATCGTCGCCATATTGATCTTTGGAGCGATGACCAGTGATGACGTTGTCATCGGCAGCGCATTGGAGAACACCTATAAAAATGCGCCATTTGTGATTCAGAATTTTTATGCCGTCATGACACTTTCGACATTGTTGATGACTACGGCCTTTGTCAACTCGGCGGCAACGCGCGATTTTCAATATGACACGCACCAGATCATCTTCACGACGCCGCTCCGCAAATTCGATTATTTGATGGGCAGATTTTGGGGCGCAACAATCGTCGCCATGCTTCCGATGCTCGGCGTTTCATTGGCCGCCCTGATCGCGCGTTTTGCGCCCTGGAATGACCCTGAACAATGGGGGCCAGTGATAGCGAGTGCGCACCTCAACAGCATCCTGATCTTTGTCATTCCGAATACTCTTTTCATCGCAGCAATCATCTTTGCCATTGCTACATTCACCCGCAGCACGATGGCCTCTTTCATCGGCGGACTGTTGCTCTTAGTCTGTTACTCCATCGCCAATGTGTTTACCCAAGATATGGAAAACGAGACGCTGGCGATACTTGTAGACCCCTTCGGCATGCGTGCATTTGCGTTGCTGACAAAATACTGGACGGTTGCGGAAAAGAATGTGCGCTCGGTTGGACTATCCGGAATGATGCTTGCCAATCGCCTCATCTGGGTAAGCGTCGGGTTAGCAATTTTTACCGCCGCATATTCACGGTTTCGCTTTACGGAGCGGCATCGTCGCGCCACCCGTGAAGTCGAAAATGAAAGTGCTCTTGTAGCGGCTCCGGCAGGGCGACCGGCCTCCTTCAATTTCGATCTGCGCGCTCAATTTGCGCAACTGTGGAGCCAGATTAAACTCGATTTCTTCGGCACGATGAAAAGTACGGTCTTCATCGTCATTGTCGTCTTCGCAGCCATCAATATAAGTTTGGTGTTGGCGTTCAATGCCGCAGAGCGCTATGGCATCTCTTCTTTTCCGGTTACTTATGCGATGGTGGATTTGATTCGTTCCGCGCTGTCCATCTTTTTGATTGCCATCATCACCTTTTACGGAGGGGCGTTGGTGTGGAAAGAACGTGATGCCAAGACCGACGAGATATATGATGCTCTGCCGCATCTGACGTGGATTACCTACACTTCAAAGTTGATCGCTCTGATCGGGCTGACGGCTGTGATTCTAGCCTGCTCTATTTTGATGGGCGTCATCGTTCAGACTTTTCATGGGTATACGAAATATGAACTCGGTCTGTACTTGAAAGAACTCCTGGTGCTCGATTTGCTGAGCTTCTCTTTTCTCACGGTATTGGCGATGTTGGTGCATATCCTCTCGCCGAATAAATACATGGGATATTTTCTTTTTGTTGTGCTGTTGATCGTCAATTCATTCATTTGGGGAGTTCTCAACGTTGCCACGAATATGCTGCAATTCGGCAATCTCCCGAATTACACTTATTCCGCGATGTTCGGGTTCGCACCATTCGTAAGAGAGTTGACGTGGTTTAGTCTCTATTGGGTTGTTGTGTGCGCCTTGCTTTCCCTGTTTGCCGTCCTTGTATGGCAGCGTGGCAAAGAGAAGGGGTGGGGGTGGCGACTCAGAAATTTGCAACTGAGCTTTGTGGGCAATCTTCGTAGTCTTGCGGTTGTTGGAGTCCTCTTGTTGATTGTCGTTGGCGGATGGGTTTTTTATAACACCAAAGTATTGCACCGTATTTCAACATCGGATGATAACAACCGACGCATTGCCGATTATGAAAAGACCTATAAGCAATATCAGAACCTCGTTCAGCCGCGCATTACCGATGTGAAATATGACATCGCTATCTACCCCGAAGAACGCAATATCGTCTTCAAGGGCGAGCAAAGGTTGGTCAATAAAACATCACAATCCATTGACGAACTCCACCTCACGCTCGATAACAGTTTCCTGACCGAAGTTGAAATCGAACGCGCCGCTCTCGACCGCGAAGATACGCGACTCGCTTATCGAATTTACAAATTGTCGCCACCGCTTGCTCCCCACGAGAGTTTGCAAATGCGCTACATCGTGAAGTCGCAAACGCGCGGATTCGAGAATGAAGTCAGCCTGTTACAAGTTGTGCAAAACGGCACCTTCTTCAACAACACGATTGCGCCGCAGATTGGCTATCAACCGGGAGCCGAACTGACCGAACGCAATGATCGCAAAGAATTGGGGCTGCCGGAAAAAGATCGCATGCCGATACTGGAACCTGATTGCACGCAGTCTTGCATGGATACCTACTTGAGCAACAACTCCGACTGGGTGAATGTCGAGACGATTATCAGCACCTCGCCCGATCAGGTTGCGATTGCCCCTGGCTCGCTGCAAAAAGAATGGCAAGAAGGAGGGCGGCGCTATTTTCAGTATCGCCTCGATCATCCATCGCTCAATTTTTATTCCTTTATCTCGGCGCGCTACGAAGTCGCGCGGGAAGAATGGAACGGCATTCAGATGGAGGTCTACTACCACCCCGGCCACGAATACAATGTGCCGAAGATGATGAACTCGATTCGCAAATCGCTGGAATACTTTACGACGAACTTTAGTGACTACAAACACCGACAGGCGCGCATTATTGAATTCCCGCGAGTTGCCAGTTTTGCGCAGGCATTCCCGGGAACGATGCCCTATTCCGAAAGCATCGGCTTTATTGCCAACTTGCGCGACCCCGAAGATATTGACCTTGTCTTCTATGTCACCGCACATGAAATGGGACATCAGTGGTGGGCGCATCAAGTGATCGGTGCGAATATGCAAGGCGCAACCTCGCTATCGGAGACGCTGGCGCAATATTCGGCGTTGATGGTTATGGAGAAAGAGTACGGGCGCGATTTGATGCGAAAATTTTTGCAGTATGAGATGGACAGGTATCTGCGCTCTCGCGGACGTGAAACGATCAAAGAACAGCCACTCCTAAAAGTCGAATCCTCACAAGGCTACGTTCATTACAACAAAGGCAGCGTTGTGCTCTATTACATCAAAGAGATGATCGGCGAGGCCGCGGTCAATCAGGCGTTGCGCCAACTCATAAACCAATACGCCTATAAAGAACCGCCTTATCCGACTTCTTATGCGCTGCTCGACGCCTTGCTGGCGCAAACGCCCGACCAACTCAAACCCATCTATAAAGATTTGTTTGAAGAGATCACCCTCTATTCCAACCGCACGACACAGGCAAGCTATCAGAAGCGTGAAGATGGCAAGTACGAGATTACGATTACGGTGGAGAGCAAGAAATTCAAAGCCGACGAGAAAGGCAATGAGACGGAAGTGCCTGTGAATGACCTGATCGAAATCGGCGCGTTTGCCAAACCGGAAGCGGGCAAGCGGTATGGAAAGACGTTACATAGAGAACGCGTTACGGTTGCAAGCGGCGTGCAATCCTTCACCTTCACCGTTGACGAAGAACCGGACAAAGCCGGGATTGACCCGTTTAATCTGCTGATTGATCGCGTGCCGGATGATAACGTAAGGCGCGTGAACGGTACAAACTAGCGAAAGCGAGGCGATCTTAATTCGCCTCGCTTTCGCTTCAATTCACTTATACGGAATTGCAAAACAAGATGAGATATCTTCGTTGAGCGGCGGTCTCTGACCGCCGTGCTCGTACGAAAGGTCGGCGGTCAGAGACCGCCGCTCAACCATCTCAGGTTGATTTGCTTGGTGTTACTCACCTTTGTAGAGGTGATCGTTTGCCGACTGTCGCCGGTTCCTTGCGAGAGTCAGAATTGATCGCTACCGGTTTGCTGGTTCGTTATCCCACCAATACATCTTCTCCAGTTTCTTCTGTGTCGGCCAGATTTGATCGAGCGACGTGCCATCGAAAATCTCACCGTTCTTCATGACATAGCGAATTGTATTGGTGTTGCGAATGTCGGAGAGCGGGTTGCTATCGAGGACGATCAAATCGGCAAGCTTGCCGACTTCAAGCGAGCCGATGTCGCGTTGTAATCCAATGGCTTCTGCGCCGAAGAGGGTCGCACACCGCAATGCTTCATGCGTTGTCATGCCACCGGATTGCAAATTCCACACTTCCCAATGACAGCCTAATCCTTGCATCTGACCATGCCCGCCCAAACAGACGCGCCCGCCAGCGCGAACGATCTCTGCGGCAGCTTTGCTGATGCCGATATGGCCGTACTCGTCCGGAGCAAACCATTGCCGACGCCGTTTGACCATCGTGTCGAGCAGCTCGTGCGGAATATAGCGCCGCAATTTCATATTGCCGTGCACATCCGTGTTCTGAAACCAGTAGTTCTCACTAAACGGCGCACCATAGGCGACCAAAATCGTCGGCGTGTAGTAGGTCTTTGATTTAGCGACAAACTGCACAACATCCTTATGAAGCGGATGAATCGGCAGCGCATGTTCATTGCCCGAATGACCATCGAACATCTGCGTCAGGTCAAGCTTCATGTCCAACGCGCCTTCGGTCGTCGCCGTGATGCCAAACTCTTTGCAGGCCATGGCCACCCATTGACGCACGATGCGGTCGCCAACGATGTAATGCTTGATCGTGTCCGTGCGATAAGCCTCTTTGTACCGCTTGATGAAGTTTCGCACTGCCTCTTTGTCTTCCAACCCCGAAGCGGGAAACACCCCTGGCCCGGTGGTTAAAATTCGCGGCCCTAATATCTCACCCGTCTCAACCAAATCGGTATAGGCGAATACATCATTGGTTGATGATTGGGGGTCGCGCGTCGTCGTCACGCCATAAGCGAGGTTGGCCAGATATGACCATAGCTGCGTTTGATGGACACCTCGCGGCGGCCACATGTGCGCGTGTACATCGACCAATCCCGGCATAATCGTTTTGCCAGTTACATCAATTACCTGTGCACCCGCAGGAATTGCCACTCGACCTTTTGCGCCGACGGCAGTGATGCGATTGTCGGTGACGACGATATCGCCGCGCTCGATCACCTCGTCGCCTTTCATGGTGATGATGCGAGCGCCGCTCAATACAACAGTACCTTTCGGACGGGCGCGCGGCGCTTCAATGGTGATGTCAATCGTTTCGGATTTGTCTGTATTAGGGTCTTGGCGATAGAACTTCGAGCCGAGTGACCACGTCACCAGTTTGCCATCGCTCGACCAGTCGAGATAATCACCGCCTTCGGGCGAGAGTTTTTTAACCGGCATGGCGGTTGGCGCCATGGGGGTTATTGTGAGGGTGACCGTCTCTTTGCCGACCTTCGGAATGGTTACGAGGTAATGTTTGTTCTGAATGCTGACGAAAGCGCGTGCGCCATCAGGCGAGACGCGAATCTCGTCGGCAGTCGGCGGCACGTTGCCAAATCCCATACCGGAGCCGGTTATCTTCAAATGCTGACGCCGATCATAGCCATCGAGTCGAACCGAAGCCAGTCCGGTAAAGGTCGTTAGATATATTCGCAGAGGATCGTCGGCAAAATGCGGTGTTTGGCCGCCTTGCGTCGAGCCGATCAGGGTCGAATCGCCGCCGGTTGCAGGCAGCCAGCGCAAATCATAGCCCTGCCCTTGCTGAATGCCGGTAATCTCCCCCGGCGAAAAGAGTCCGTGTTCGTGCGGGCGCATTTCGGAATAGAGTTGATCGTCGGTTGTGCCGGAGATGAAAACAATCTTTGTTCCATCAGGTGAGTAGACCGGCTCGGAATAGTAAGCAGACTTTCTGGAAAGTTGTTCGGGTTGCGAATTCCCATCCGCTGTCATGCGGTAGATATGGCCGCCAGCGGTTGACCATGTCACATAGGCAATATAGCGCCCGTCAGGTGACCACGTGGGCATAAACTCGCCCATCGGTGAGTTGGTCAAGCGGCGCGGTTTGCCTGCTGGCAAATCCATGATGTAGAGCTTGTTGAGCGCATTGAAGACCAGCCGTTTGCCATCAGGCGATTGGCGCGGCCAACGAATCAACCGGGCGCGCAGAGTGTCGGAATCTTCGACGCGGTAATCCGAGTGAACACGGGGCGCGATTTCGGCTTCGACTTTGGCGGTGAAGGGAATCAGGGTCGCTTTGCCAGTGGCAAAGTCTACGCGGTTGAGTTTGCCGTCAATCGGAACCAACAGAGACTTACCGTCTGGCATAAAGCAATAACCGGGCATGGTGTCACGGGTGGCGCGCGATTCTTGATCATCGCGGGTGACCGGATAGATCAGCCAACGTTCTTTGCGAGTCTCTAAATCATGGACGCGCAATCCGGTCTTGGTTTCGAATCGGGTTGCGTATACCAAACTCTTGCCGTCGGGCGATATCACCGGTCGCATGGCGCTGCCTTGAGCATTGGTGATGGGAGCAAGGTCGCTGGTTTCGCGGTCAAGACGAATGATCTGCCACATCGGCAGCATCGCGTTGTAGTCCCACTCCGAAAACCCGCTGCGCTGGGCATAGTAGAGATATTTGCCATCGCCCGATAGGGCTGCGCCGAAGCGGGTTTGGCGCGGCAATGGAGGCGAAGGAGAGAAGGGCGACGGTGCAGGCGGATTCGGAGGCCCGATGGCCACCCCCATACCGCCATCTTTGTGATACATCCATAAGACTGGCGTATCGGAAAGCCCTCCGCCTTTTGAGGCGATAATGTAATTGCCATCCGGCGTCCAGGTCGGCGAGATGTAGCGTTGGTCGCGGCCTTGCGTCAGGGCTTTCGGATTTTTGCCATCGCTATCACATAGCCAGATATTTTCCGATCCACTGCGGTCGCTGAGGAAAACCAACCTTTTGCCATCAGGTGAGAACTTTGGCTGACTCTCAAAGGCGATGCCGCCAATGATACGTTTGGCCTCGCCGCCGCTAATGGACATGGTGTAAATATCGCCGAGCAGGTCGAAGACGACGGTCTGCCCATCGGATGAAACGTCAACCGACATCCAGGTTACTTCATCCGTGACGAATTCAATTTTATCGGTGGCTTTGAGCGGCAATTCTTCTTCTTTTTTCGGCTCATCCTTTTTCTCGTCTTTCTTCTCTTGCCCTAGGGCTGCGGGCGGCAAGACGAAGATCAACATGAGCAGGAAGGCGAGCAATGATTGCGTGCATCTACAAGACTTCATGGATATTCCTCCTTTTGGTCGATCACAGAGCACACCGACCACACCTTTGATTGGGTAGTAAAAGAGTTCGTAGTCGAATCCTGTACGAATAGCTGGGTCTCTCCTTCAGTTATTGCAGCGATATTCATAACGATTCGGTGGTCGAAGGTCAAACTCAATGAGTTGGCGGCGTTCACGAATTGACGGTTTATGGTTCAAAGGGTGTCAGAATACTGTGCGTTTCTGCACCCTCTTTTTGGTTGCCAGTAGAAATCGCGGTTCGCTTGCCGTTGTGCGACTTGTAACTTGCTCGGCTAGGTATTCACCGAGCGCCGGACCATGTTTAAAGCCGTGACCCGAACCGCCTCCAACTAGCCACACATTGTCAAATTCCGGATGCCGATCAATCAGAAAATCTCCATTCGAAGTGTTTTCGTACTGACAGACTCGCGCTTCTAATAACGGGGCTTTCTTCAACCCTGGAAACCGCTTGGCAATATACCTGCGGGCTTCCGCCAGCCGCTCGGGCGTCACCGCACGTTGACCGGCGTCTGGATCAAAATATGCGCCGTGCCGATCAATCGCAACTTTGAATCCCCGATTTTCCAGATTGGGAATCCCATAAATCTCTTCTCCGAAATCTGCCCACACGGGCATGGCTGGCGGCGAATACTGTTTATCACCGGAAGCTGTGCCAAAGAAAAAGACATCCTGTTTGGTCGGATGGATTCGCCCTTTCAAGAGTTTGGGAAAGAGTTTCGGCAGCCACGTTCCGCAGGCGAAGACAAAGCTTTCGGCGTTTAATCGCAATCCGCTTTGCGTGGTGATTTGTTTCACTTTGCCCTTGCCGCTGGGCGGCAACACCGATTCAAGGAGAACGGCTGCGCCGCTTTTCAGGACTTCTTCGGCAACGGCTTGTACTGCTCGTCGTGCCATCAACGCCCCGCTGTCGGGTTCATACACCCCCCAAGTAATTGGGCCAAGGTAAATTTGAGGAAAGCGTTTTGCCAATTCGGCTCGCCTGAGCGTTTCAAAATTGATTCCGACTTTTTCCAATGTCGCAACGCTGCTCAAGGTATAGGGGTCTTCGGTGCGCGCCATCCACAGAACCCCGATAGGATGAAATAGGGTCTGCCCGATCTGCTGAGAGAAGTCTTGCCAAAGGGCGAGCGAACGCAACGACCACCGCGTATAAATTTCGTCGCTGCCGTAGCTCATGCGAATGACGCGAGATTCGCCGCCGGAACTGGCGCGATTGTTGCCCGCGCCATAGGCGTCAAGGAGGGCTACGCGCTTACCCGCTTTTTGCAAATGATAAGCTGTCCAGACTCCGAAAACGCCTGCGCCGATGATGGCGACATCAAACTGTTCATCCGTCTGCGGCACGCTACCTCCCTTCGGTTGCCCGATCTTTCCGAGAGCTTGCGTCGCAACGACTCCGACCGGTAATGATGTCATAAATTCGCGTCGTTTGACCTTCATGCCAATCTTTCGGAATTCAGCCCCATAAACTTGTGAGGCCATCACCCCAAACGGTTCATTCGAGGAGGAGACTCTCTGTCATACCGAGTTGAAGTTCTGTGGGTGCGATTCGCCTCTCTGGTCATAGCCCTCAGTTGAGCGGTTTGGCAACAAATCGCGGTGCGTCTCCATCGGCAAAAGCCCATCCGGTGAGGTAGGCCAGTTTGAGGATCTTCTCCATCTTGACAAAGTTGATTCGCTCTACGGTATCGGTCGGCTGATGATAGTCAGGATGAAAGCCTGTGAACCACCAAACAGCAGGAATATCATGAAGGGCGAAAGGGAATTGGTCGCTGCGTTGAAAAACATTAAGCGCGGCATCATCGTCCCATTTATAATTCAGCGCCAGTCCGACTTGTCGGTTTGATTGTTCAACCGCTTTGCGATAGTCAGGGCTGTTGATGACGCCGATCAGATTCAATTCGTTTGAAGTGTCTTCGGCGATTTTAATAAGCCCTTCGGTTTGCGCGCTCTGCGCTTCATTGCGCCCGATCATATCGAAGTTAATCACCGCGCGAGTTGAAGCGAGCGGTCGTAACGGATTCGCCGCGTAGTAATAGGAACCAAGCAAGCCGCGTTCTTCGGCGGCGAATACGGCAAAGATCAATGACCGTTTCGGTTTCGCCGGATTGAAAGCAAATGCGCGTGCCAATTCGATTACGCCAACCGTGCCGCTACCATTGTCATCTGCCCCATAGAAAATCTTTCCATCCCGAATGCCATCGTGGTCATAGTGACCGCTGAAGATGATGCTCTCCGGTTTTAATGCGGGGTCGCTTCCTTCGATCATGCCGATGACATTAGCGGTAACGGCCCGGCGGTGCTCGGCATTAACCAGCCGCATCTCGATCTGCGTATCGGGCAACGGCAAAGAGGCCGGTTTGAGCGTCGTATCAATCGCCGTTTGCAACTCAGCCAATCTTTTCCCGGTCGGCGCAATCAAGGTTGTCGCCACTCCATCGCTGACCGTCAACATCGGGATTTTGGTTTCGCTATCGGCAAGCGCCTGCGAAGACTGGCGTGTGAATCGGTCAAGTATGCCGGGGATGCGCGCCAAACGCTCTTGATTGGAGGGATGTTTGCGATTCGGCTCGCTCACCAGCAGAACACCGACAGCTCCATGTCTTTGTGCATTGAGAATTTTCAAACGTGAGTTGGCATAGCGCGTATTGCCGATGCCGTTAAAGACCGACTGTGGATCGTTCTCCTGCGGCTCATGGTCAAAGATGAGGACGATCTTGCCTCGCGCATCTATGCCCGCATAATCATCATACTGGAATTCCGGCGCAGTGATTCCATACCCTGCGAAGACGACGGGCGCTTTCACCGTCAATTCACGCGGGAAGCTGCCAATGAAATCGGTGATATATTTGAATGATTGGGTCGCCCCACTTCGTTCCAAGATAATCCCCATTGCGCGCACATCCGGGCGATATTCAATGAGCGTAATCTCTTGTAGATAGGAATTACCGGCCAACGGTTTCAATCCGGCTTTGGCAAATTCGGCGGCGATGAATTGAATGGCAACCTCTGACCCGCGTTGCAAAGACATGCGCCCTTCGAGCGCATCCGATGCTAAAAAGGTTAAATCTGCGCGCAGATTCTTTTGTCCGATGGCATTAAACCCGGCTGCCAGACGCGAATCAATAGTCGTTTGCGGGAATGCCGGAGAGGCAATCAGCAGCGAGATGAAAAGAAGCGAGGCGATACAACGTTTTCGATAGTTCATGGCTTCACCGTTTGATTTTGACCTTCACAGGCGTCAATTTGTCGGATTGGTTTTCCTGCTTGCCCGCTGGCTGACGATGGGTTTGCCAACAAAGACACCATCAACCAGCTTTTCATCGCGCACGACGAAAGTTCCGCCAACCAGAACGTGAATGATGCCTTTCGAAAACTGATTCGGTTCTGCATAGGTTGCGCGATCAATCACTTCATCCGCGTTGAAGATGGTAATATCTGCATCTGCGCCAACCGTCAAGCGGCCTTTGTGCCGCATGGCAGGAGTGAATTTCTCCAATCGCTGCGCAGGCATCAAGGTCATCTTTCGAATGGCTTCCGCTAACGGCATCAGCCTCTTCTCACGCGAGTAACGACCGAGAACGCGGGCAAAACAACCCATGCCGCGCGGGTGTGCCCGCTCATCGAGACGACTGATCGGCATACCATCCGAAGCGATCATCACCAGTGGATGCGCGAGTGCTTGTTCGACCCACTCTTCTTTCATTACATGAATGATGATGATGCCGTTACGATATTTTGCGCGATACTCATCCCACATGGCTTTGTCTTTGAACCGCTCGCCTGTAGGCGGCCATTCGATTTCCGGGTAACTGATGCCGAACTTCTTCTGCCAATCGTGATCGAAGATGCCAGAATTGATTCCGGTCGAACCCGCCGTATAAGGATAGGCTTCGGTGGTCACGTCCAGCCCCTTACGGCGAGCATCTTCGATCATCTGCAAAAAAGCCGGTACGCGACCGAGTCCGGTGCTGACAAGGTGAACCATATGAAATGAGGCGCGCGTCTTTTCGGTCAGGTCGAGCAACTCTTTCAACCCGCTCAGATCATTGCGGTCTTCCGGCATGCGAATGTGAATGAAGATGGGCACGCGACGCGCAGCAGCCAAGCGAAAGAGTGCTTCTAACTCGATGGGCGAGACGCCGCGAGAGACATAATCCAGCCCAACGCCGATGCCGAGTGCCCCATCATCAAGAGCTGCGGTTAAATAGCCGAGCAGTTCTTTCAATTCCGCATCGTTTAGGGGTTCGTGATTGGCTTTTGCGGCATCGCCTTTTTTGACGCGCAATCGCGCATCGCTGTGTCCTGCCGAATAGCCATAGTTGATGAGCGAATTTCCGGCACGTCGCGCTAGCACATCGAGCGGATAGGCTCCGAGTTCTAAATCCATCGCTGTGGTCACACCATCGCGGACTTGGTACGTCTGGCCAAAGTTATTCTGGCCATGTGCGTGCAGGTCTATGAAACCGGGGGCGACGACAAGACCGGCTACATTCACTTGCTCTTTGCCGCGCAAGGTTGCATTCGAAATCGCTGCAATCTTGCCATTACGGATGCCAACATTACGTACGGCATCCAGCTTGGTTGCCGGGTCAATGACGCGCCCGCCGACGAGCACCAAGTCATAGGTTATTGGTCGAAGCGGGGTTGTAGCGGGCGAAGCGCCGATGAAGAGATGTAAGGTTAGCAGAATGCTGCAACCCAGCAACCGGAGTCTGCGAGATGAAGGCATTCTTTCCTCCGTGAAGGCAAAGTGCAATTCGAAAGTTCGAATTGGCAACACGCGATGAAACCGTTGCGCAAGCGGATCGAATGATTGCACAGCGAACCGGCGCGCGAATGGGTTATCTCTTTTTCAACGTAAACGTACCGTTGGGCTGTGTAAACAATGCGCCGGTGACCTTGCCAGTCGCATCGCTTTTGAATTCGACGGTGAAGCCATCCAATCCTTTGATGCTGAACAGATTGTCCTGCTTCGCCACGAGCTCGTATTCCGGCTGACCGGGAACGCTGGCCATCAACGTGTTATCGCCGCGTAGAAAAAACTTCACAACCGTTTGCTCCAATTCGTATTCACCGATGAATTTATTGAGTGCGACCTTCGACAGCGCGGCGGCTTTGCGGGTGAAAACGATGTCTTTAACGCTCGGTTCAAGCGGCAAAGCGACACTGATGATTTCGCCGGATTTATTGAGCGAGAAGGCGATTTTTGTCCCTTCTAACGAAGCTTCGCTACCGACGCTATCAGGTTCCGTTCCCGCTTCGAACACGTCGTAATGATAATGCTTCAGAGGAGCTTGCAGACCATGCAGGTCGAATCTCAATTGTTCTCCAATGAGCGAAACCGTCAACTCGCCATAAGCCGGATGCGTGAATTGCCCGACATAATCTTTCAGATGGTGTGACGGTTGCGTATTCAGTTTGCGATTGGGGTCGCCCGCCGTTTTGGCTTTCTCTTGTGCAGCTTTTGCTTTCGCCAGATCATCTTTAGCACGCTGATTCCAATCCACTTCGCTCAATCCGAGCAGGCGATCCATGATGTTATAAGCCACCAACGCTCCGGCGTTGCTCTCCGAGTTGGTGAGAATCACGAAGCCGACATTGGCTTTCGGCAACAGGCGCACTTGCGTAATGAAACCGTCAATACCGCCGCTGTGACCGAGCACCGGATGGCCGCGATATTGGCTTGTCGACCATCCCATCGCATAAGCAGCGAAGGATAATTCATCATACTGCGGGTTAATGCCCGCGATGATTTGAGGTGAATGCGTTTCGCGCAGACTGCGTTCGGAGATGATCTGTTGATCTTTGAATTTTCCTTTTGCCAATTGCAGCATGAGCCAGTTGGCCATTTCGTTGACACTGGAATTGATTGAGCCTGCCGGGCCAATGGCGTCAATGTTGCGGAAAGGAATCTCTTTCAGAACTTCTTTCACTTCGCGGTAGGGCAGAGCAAAATCGGCGGTCTTTTGCGAGTCATTGACCGAAAAGTTTGAACTCTTCATCTCTAACGGCTTGAGGATTCGATTTTTGACAAACTCTTCCCATGATTGACCGGAGATACGTTCGACCAACACGCCCGCCGTCATGTACATCAGGTTATTGTATTGAAATTTGGAAAACAGCGGTTTGCTCGGTTCAAGATAGCGCAATCGTTCATACAACTCATTGCGCGTTAAGGGTGAGCCGTACCACACCAGATCGTGACGCGGCAGCCCCGACTGATGAGTGACCAAATCGCGCGGTCGCAACTGTTGGGTGGCGTATTCATCCTGAAGGCGAAAATCGGGCATGTATTCGCGCACGGGTTTGTCCCATTCGAGCTTGCCTTCATCCACCAAAATGCCGAGCGCTGCCGCTGTGAAGGCTTTCGAGCAAGAGCCAATTGCAAAGAGCGTATCTGGCGTGACCGGAAAGCTCTTTTTCACATCCCGATAGCCGAACCCTTTTGCATAGGCGATCTTTCCATCTTTGACGATGGCGACGGCCAGTCCGGGTACCTTCCAATCTTTCATGATTCGCTCGATAAAAGCATCGAGGCCATTGATGTTTGGTTCTGAGAGCGGTGCACCGATTAGCGTCGGTGATGGCAATAAGAGAAAAGTGAGCAGCAAGATTGTCAGGCGGCGAACGATGGATAGCTTGGCAACATTGTGTATCATGCAATTTCTCCAGAAGGATAGAGACGGTTCAAGCGATTCAGGCCGGGCACATCCTACCATAGACTGACTTAGTACGAGAGGCGCAAACCCGGGTTTGCGCCTGCGCGCCCGAAAGGTGCAAAGGCGTGAAGCCGATCAGCCTCACGCGCTTTGCCGGTTCGAGAGATCGTGAGAGCCTGCCTGTACGAATCTCTCTGACGCGATTTAGATCAGGCAGGCTCCCACATTTGGTTGCACGCCCGCTTCCCGCAATAGCAGAAGCGGGCTGGTCATCTGCTTAAAACTGAAATCTGCCGCCCAGTTGAATGGTGCGCGGGCGAAAGACCGCATTGTTCAACTGATTGGTAATCACGCCGAAGCTGGCGCGCTGACTCAAATTGAGCGTCGGGTCAACGAAGTTGACATGATTGAAGAGGTTAAAGAAATCAGCGGTGAAGGTGAATTGCATCGTTTCAGAAATCTTTGTCCGTTTGCCGACCGAGAGATCGAGTTGCCAACGCGGCAAGCCGCGCAATACGCCGCGACCTTGACGGCCATCGTTTGCCAAGCTGATCGGCCTGAAACTCTTGAACACTGACTCAGGATTCCCAAATAGGTTCAATCCCGATCCATTGGTAGTCGGGTCACCCGCCGTTCCGATGCCGCCCGAACCTTTCACTCCACTATGCGTGCTGTTGTCGCCAGGGAGTTCAGCCGTAGGAATAGCGCCTGTGCCTGTGCCAAAGATGGCTCCCGCACCATACACTTGAAATCCTTGTACGACGGTGAGCGGCACGCCGCTCGACGCTTGGAAAATCCCCGAAACATACCAACCGCCAATGAGCTTGTCCGTCCAGTTGTTCAGGCTGAATCGCTGACCATGACCAAACGGCAAGTCATAAACTCCGTTGGCATTGATGAGATGGCGGAAATCGAAATCGGAGGGGCCGTAATCAATATCGCCATCGAAGCTGCTGGAAAATTGGGAGACGAAGTTCTGAATCTGGCCAATCTGATCGAACGATTTGCCAAACGTGTAGTTGAAATCAAAGGTCAAACCGTAAGAGTTGCGCTTGTGCAGCGAAACGATCAGGCCATTGTAGTTCGACCTCCCAAGGCTGGTTCGCACGAAGAGATCGAGCGATTGCAAATTGTTATACGGACCATTGGCAGCCGGTAGGCCAAGCAAAGGCAGCAAGTCAATGCCGGTATTCCACATATTGTTGATATTGCCAACGATGAAATCGCCGGGGAAATTCTGTGCCATGAAACTGGTCGCGCCTGCGAATAACTGGTTTTCAAACCAGGGCTGTGCGCGAACCGTGTTGCCATTGCGCAGAGCGCTGGCGATTGCATCGAATGCTTGCGCGAAGGTCTGCCCGGATGCTTTGTCTTTGTGAAAGATGGGCGCAGAGTTGAGGTTGACATTCTGATAGAGGTTGCGCGCGAAGCGTCCGACGTAGCCGAATTCGAGCAAAAAGCGTCCCGGCAATTCGCGCTGAATCGTCAGATTGATCGCGTGGTTGTACGGGTCTTCGATTCCGGGGTCAACCGTGAAGGAGAGAATCTCGCCAAACGGTGCGTTTGGAACGACCGGCGAGGTGGCGGCAAAGTTGGAAGCCACCGGAATGTTGCCATCAATGCCCGCTCGAAACGGCAACCCTGCTCCATTAGTTGGCCGCAGCGTTAAAGTTTGCGCGAATCCGACGCCGAGCATCGGCACGACGACGCTCTGTACGGTGTTCGAGCGATCATAGAGCAATGAGTACCCGCCGCGAATCACCGTACGGCGCTCACCGAAGAGTTTCCCTAACCAGCCTGTGCTGAATGAGGGTTCCCATGCTGCCGACAGGCGCGGTGAGAAGTTTTTCCGATTGATGCGGAACACACCGTCCTGAGAGCCTAATTCCTTAATCGGAATGTAAGCGATATCGGGGTTGAAGATGTCACCCTGCGCGGCGGCCTCCGCCTTCATGCGAAGATACTCGCGCGTTTCGATCAGCTTGCCGCTGTCTTTGAACACCAAGACGGTTTGTCGGTCTTGTTCGTCTTTCGGCGGCGTGTGCCATTGATACTGCAAGCCATAGGAGAGGGTGAGCGAGGGTTTCATCTTCCACACATCTGCGAAATAGAACTCCCAATGATTCAACGTCGCATCGTTGATCAGCCCCGTCCCTACGGGTAAGGGTTGCAGATCGGCATCACGCACCCCCAAGTAACCGACGGAGTCAACGATGCCGAGCAGAGTTTTGTAAAACTGGTTGTACCGCGTGATGTCTGCCGGGTTGAGATTGGCAGGTCGTTGCGAAGCCGGAACCGCTACGCCGCTGGCTGCCCCGATGTCGGCAACCGGAGAGGCCACCGAGCCGATGACTTTGTCATCGCGATAGTGAAACGTTTTGATATGGCGAAGGCTGCCGCCAAATTGAAAGGTATGCGAGCCGCGCGACCACGTCGCATTATCAATGAATTGTGTGCTGCCGCCGCCAAGCGTTTGCTCGCGCGCACGCTGCGTGTCAACGTCAACGTGTTCATCGAGCAGCGCCAACGCCGGATTGAAATCGGCTGTCGAGGGCGCCAAATTCACGGCGATGTTAAACCCGCCGCGCCCAACCGGCGAGTTTCTCTCCAACACAAAATTGTCATAAGCATGGCCGATGCGGATTTCATTGACCAAGTTGGGGCGCAGCGTGCCAGTTAACCCGAAGGTAAGATTTTTCGGGCGTTCGGAATTCATATCGGCGGAAGTCTGATTGATGATATCGGCTTGACCGAGCCCCAATTGGATATTACGAAACAGCGAACCTTTGGCTTCGAACGACCAATTCTGATTGATTTGGTAATCCAGCCGCAGCACACCATAATCCGATCTCACATTGGCGGGGAGATTGGTGGTGAAGCCGCCGGTATTCAATCCGTCTCCGAAGCCGGAGGTATTCGGCAACGGCAAAGCCCGCAGGTAGGCTAATACGGCGGGGTTCGCGCCGATATTACGCGGGTCGAAGGTGCGAGGATTGATATTGAGAATGTTTCCCGACGTATCGCGAAACCGGAGAATTCCATCTCGAAAGCTCTGGGTCGGCACAACCCGGGTTACCGCGATGGTGCCGGGAACGCGGCGGCCTTCATAGTTGGTGAAGAAGAAGAGTTTCTCTGGCCAAATCGGGCCGCCGACGGAAAATCCGAAGCGATTATCAATGAGCGGCGGTTTCTTCAAACCGATGCGATTATTCGTCCATGAATTGGCACTGAGATTATCGTTTTGATGATACTCATAAGCCGAGCCATGAAAAGCATTGGTTCCGCGTTTGGTGACCAGCGTAACCTGTGCTCCGGCAGAGCGCCCAAACGTAGCATTCGGGTTGGCAACCGTTACGCGAAACTCTTCGACCGATTCGGTCGGGGTCGGGACAACGGTGGCGAACCCGCCGCGAAATCCGACATTGTCGGTCACATCAATGCCATCCAACGTGAAGGTGTTTTGATCGAAACGGGAGCCAGCCGTTTCACCGCTGGCCGTCGTCAGCGGTTGGAGTCGCAGTAGCTCTGTGACCTGCCGATTCTGAGTCGGCAAACGGGTGATGCGGTCTTCTTCGATGACATTGCCGATGGCCGAGTCTTCGCGCTGCAATTGCACCTCGCCGGTTGCCGTCACGGTGACCTGTTCACCGACGCCACCGGGTTGCAAGGACACATCTACGTTGGTGGCTTTCGTAATTTCGGCTTTGACTTCGGTGACCACCGAAGTTCGAAACCCTTGCGCCGTGACCGAGATTTCATAGTTGCCGGGGTCAACTGCGCCGAAGACATAACGGCCTTCATCATTGGTTTTGTCTACCCTCTCTTGTTTGGTAGCGATGTTGATGAGTTTGACGGAAGCTCCGGCTACAACCGCGCCTTGCGAATCGGTTACAACGCCAGAGATTCTAGCCGTTGCAGCCGTCTGTCCAAATGCGGCGGCGGGCTGCGATGTCACGATCAAGAGAAAAATCAAGAAGCGAGCGGTTTTCATAGAGTCCCTCCTTACTCGTGTGTCGGGACGCACCCGATTTTTTGTATGGTTGAAGCGACCGCCAGACTCGGAGCGCCATCCTCGTCTGTCAGTCGTCTGCGTGCAACGAAAGATGAAGTGACTTGTCGATAAGGCGACTGTAAATCAGTATCCCCAAACTGAATGAAAGCCCTACCGTATGAGTCCGTATAAACCGCCTTTTGCAGCTTTTTACTGTCACTGCCTGACGACGGATGGCATCGCCCTATTAGACCGAGAGCACAAGCAAAACCAGACAGGGCGACTTTTCTGAATATCAATAGCCATCTACTTGATGCGTTTGGCGGGTAGCGTGCGACCGCCTTGAAAAAGGTTCAAACTGGTTGCGATGCCCGACGCATCAACAACAAACTCAATCTCGGCTCCCACAGCGGCAACGCTGAAGCGAGTCTTTGATTGCGGGACCAATTCGATTTTCGATTGCCCCGTCGCTTGACCGATCAACTTATTATTCTCTTTGCTGATCGTCAGAACGAAATTCGGCGCTAGCTCATATTCGCCGACATAGTTATCGTAAATCGCCGGGTCAATCGTAGCGGCTTCTTTCGGCTTGGGCAGCGGTTTGTCAGTCTTCTTGGCCTCTTCATCGGGTGCAATGCTTGCGCTCATGGCAAAGCCGGTGATTTTTCCGCTCGCATCCTTCGTGAATTTGAGCCGGGCTGCGGAAATGATGGGAAAGATGAATTCGGTTTCCGAGACCGGTTTGATTTCGAGCCCGCCGAATTGCGGATGTTGAAATGTCAGTTGGCTCTCTTTGCGGGTGATAACGAATTGCTCGTTTGTCGCATTCTCATAGACGCCAACGAATTGGTCTAATGTGGCGGTTGGCAACGAAATGGGTTTCGGGTCGGCGAGCGAAGCACCCGTGACGAGCGCAGCGACCTGATGAGCCAAGGTGCCGGTTCCTAAATCCCGATTCGTCAGAATGGCAATATACAAACGATCATCCGGCCAGCGAATCGCATCGCAAGTAAAGCCGTTGATGCCGCCACCGTGCTCGACGCTTCGATGTCCGGCGACGGTTAAGATGCCCCACCCATAACCGTACTTTGTCTTTTTGCCATTGTTGAGAACGTACGGCGTCCAGGCGCGTTTGAGCGAATCTTGTTTGATGATCTTCTCGGTGTAGAGCGCCGCATCCCATAAGGCCAAATCGTCAACCGAAGCCATCAAGGCACCCGCCGCATGCGGCCAACTCATGCTCAGGTAATCACAATTGATAAATCCTTCTTTCCCCCTTGAATACCCAGCGGCGCGCCGCGCTACGATGCGCGCCGTGTTGTCATACGAAGCGGTCTTCATGCCGAGCG
Organism: uncultured Clostridia bacterium; assembly: GCA_964468725.1. Classification (GTDB taxonomy): domain Bacteria; phylum Acidobacteriota; class Blastocatellia; order UBA7656; family UBA7656; genus CAYXVU01. The sequence continues at coordinate 15,128 of CAYXVU010000004.1, read as the reverse complement.
GCGCGAAGATGTGCTTTTCTAAAAACTCGCCGTAGCTGAGGCCGGAAATCTTTTCGATGATCACGCCGAGCAAGACAAACGCTGAGTTGTTGTAGTTCCACTTCGTCCCCGGCGCAAACTCCATCGGTTTATCTTTGAAGAGGGCAATCAGTTCGTTCATCGTCACATCTTTGCGCCATTGCGGTCGCCATTCCGGCAGCCCCGTATAGCTGACGATTCCCGATGTGTGAGTCAGCAAGTGTTCGATGGTGATTTTTTGTCCTTGTGTCGGATAGTCGGGTAGAAATTTCGTGATGTCGTCGGTGAGCGCCAGCTTGCCTTGCTCCATCAGCATCAGAATGGCGACAGCGGTGAATTGTTTGGTGACCGAGCCGATGCGAAAGATCATATCGGGCTCGATCTTCACGCCCAACTCCATATTGGCCATGCCATAGCCTCTGCGAAACAAGACTTTGCCGTCTTTGACGACGATCACCGCTGCTCCCGGCTCATCCGCTTTGAAGGTCTTTTCACACAAGGCGTTGATCTGTTCCGCTAACCCTTGTCCGTTGCTCGATGAAACCTGCGCGCGGCTCTCTAACGAGGCGGGCAACAGTAGGGCCAAAACGATGAGAGAGATTGCGAGACTTTTTGTTGTGCGATGGTTCATGATCTCCTGCCTGTTGCGGTGCTGCGGTATGAAAAATAGCCAAATTCAATCAGCGACTTAAGGAATTCTCCTGGTTTTTTTGCGATTGATTCACACGCTCCAAATTTCGCCGAGCACGCGTTTGAAATTGCCGCCGAGTATGCCTTCGATCTCTTTGTCACTGTATTTGCGACGAATCAAGCCCTCGGTCAGATCGAACATGCGTTTGGGATGATCTATGCCTTCGATGTCAATCTTGTCACGAAAGCCATAACTTCCTTTGTACCCGGCGCGCAACTGTCGGTTGATTTCCGGCGGCATATCATCATAGCCGTCCAAGTCAATGTCACTGCCAACGCCAAGATGCTCCGCGCCGACCAGTTTGGCTACGTGATCAAAATGATTGAGAGCATCTTCGATGGTTGTCGGCTCTTCGTTCTTCACGAACATCCGCACGCCGGTTATCCCCATTACACCTCCGCGTGCGGCCATCTTCTTAATCGCTTCGTCGGTTTTACAGCGCGGGTGGCCGGGAGCAAGTGCGCGGCAGTTGGAATGAGTAATCAACACGGGTTTCGTCGAAATATCGAAAGCGTCGAGCGTGGTGCGGTCGCCACAGTGTGAAACATCAACCGCCATGCCAACTCGGTTCATGCGGGCGATAATCGCTGCGCCAAAGTCGCTGATGCCGTCATCGCGTCGTTCCGTCGAGCCGTTGCCGATCAAATTGCGCGCGTTATAGGTCAATTGCGAAACTTTTTGACCGAGGCTGTTGAAGAGATCAACATCGGCAGGGCTGCGAAAATGCTCGGCATTTTGTACGCCAAGAAGAATGCCGATTTTGCCTGAAGCTTTGACCCTGTTCAGGTCGTCTGCGCTATCCACACGCATAAAATAACGGTCGTGATTGGCAAGGAATGAGTTCCACGAAGAGATGAATTTGAAGGTCTCCGTATGCACATCCGGCCCGCCTGTGCCGACTGCGATGTGAAAGACGTTGATACCTGACTCTTTGAAGGGCATCAAATCGGCAGGTGTAAAGGTGTCAGGATTAGCAAACCACTTCGCTTGCTTGGGGAAATTGAGGGTCAGCACGCTGAGCATGTCAATGACCGTCGCGCGTTGCACCAACTCGATGGCGCGCGCTGAGTATTCCATTCCCGTGTGAGCAAATAGCCGAAAGCAACCGCGATTGAAAAAAGGCCCGACCAACACCGTCGCACTTGCTGCTGCCGATTTTTTGAGAAAGTGGCGGCGGGTCTCCGTTGACAGCCGATGAGATTGACGCTCCATACGGAAAACTCCTTGAACCTTCAAGAATCTGTAAGACGAAGCCAGTGGGAATGATTGCAACCCTTATGAGCGATCACTGCCATCAGATGCAGGTGATTTCCCCTCTGCCGCGCATCTGTGTGGTCGGTATATACATCACTTGTTGCAAGCTGTCAAGACTTGCTACAACAAGCGTTGCGCATAAGCATTGGCTGCAACGACAAAAGGGCTAGTGGAGACAGAGAGTGAAGATTGATCCCTTGGTCTTTGCTCTCTGTCTGTTGCTGCTAGTGCGGTTGATGGTTGACTGAGAGTGCTTACTCGAAATCGGCAACAGCGCGCTCGCGTGTGAGGACATAGGTTCCCATCCGCTGTCCGTTAGGCGAACTGCGGAGAAAGTCTTCGACGAGAAAGCCGGAGGCCAAGGCACTGGTGAATGCCCAACGAGTTGCCTCGCGCCATCGTATGGCAAGCTCAAAATTCTGCTCTTCGAGTTGCCGGATGTTTCCCGGTATTTCAATGAAAGCCCGCGTGCCTGAAAAAGCTTCGGGCTGATGATTTTGCTGAGGGGAGAGATCTTCTTCGACCCTGACCAAAACCGACTCCGACTGGATTTCGAAATCAGGTTTGTGCCCGTGTGAATTGGCTCGTTCCTGTACGCGACGACTGTCGAGTAACCAGGTCACCCACAACCGATCCGTGCTATTGCGATGGAGAAAGCTGGTGCTGGCATCACCATAAAAATCGACTCGATAACTGTCACTTAAGACACCGAGTTTGTGAAAATTAAAATAGGCATTGAGGGATTGCAGAGGATCGAAAGTCCAGGTCATTCGCTTGATCCCTTGCGCCAAAGCGCGTTCGCGTTGCGCCTGCTTCAGCCGATAACCGAGGTCGGAATTGCGATAAGCCGATTGTACGGCGAGCATGTGAGAATGAATCGTCACTACCTGTTTTTCATAGCCGACAAACCCATAAGCGAAGCCAATCAGTCGCCGGTTGTCGAATGCGCCAATCAACACGCCGCCCGTATGTTTGACGGCTACCAGTTGCGTGACCGGAACGACATCCAAATCCGTCACGCCCCACACCTCTTTTTCCAGCGCTTCGACCAGTTGCATCTCCGCCACGTCGGTGATATCGCGGATCGTAATCTGCTGTTCCATCGCGGTTGCCATGCTCGCCGTCGGCTACTGACATTCCTTTCATTCATCTGCAATTCAAAGTAAGTGGTCTATACACCGATTGTTGCACGAAGTCAAGTAATGAGGCAACAAGCGTTGCAGCCGGTATCTTGTCCGCCGGTTAAGCATATGATATGGTAGCGCCGTTTTAGTCACCTAGGGCGCGAGAAGGCTGCCAGCCTCGTCGGAACAAGGCAGCTTGCAATGAAAACCATGAAACATCAAAAAGGTCTGTATTCATCAGAGGCTCCTATTCGGGCGCGGAGCAGCAGAGTTTATCGAGCGGGCAGCAGGCTAGGCATCCTGCTATTCACCTTTGGGCTCTTTACCGTTACGCGAGTCGCCGAGCCGAACGTGCTCACCCATCCGCAGACTGCACCGGCTTCCTCTACCGCAGCCATTCGATCCGTTGAATCCTTTATTCGACATGAAATGACGGATAAAGAGCTACCGGCGCTTTCGATTGCCTTGGTTGAAGATCAACAGATTATTTGGGCGAAAGGCTTCGGCTATCAAGACCCCGACCGGAAAATCCCTGCAACTGATGAGACTGTTTACCGCGTTGGTTCGGTGTCAAAACTCTTTACCGACATCGCCATCATGCAATTGGTTGAACAGGGGAAACTCGATTTAGATGTACCTGTGACTCGCTATTTACCTGATTTTCGCCCGCGTCAGACCAGCCAAAAGGCCATCACTCTCAGGCAATTGATGGCGCATCGGTCAGGTTTGGTTCGCGAGCCTCCCATTGGCCATTACTTCGATCCGACCCTGCCAACGCTTGCGCAAACGATTGGCAGCCTCAACCAGACGACGCTGATCTATCAACCGGAAGAACGCCCCAAGTATTCGAATGCAGCGATTGCGACAGCCGGTTATGTGTTAGAGCGAACTCAAGGCGAACCCTTTGCCAAGTATGTCAAACGAACCGTCCTTGATTCGTTCGGTATGCCGAACAGCAGCTTTGAACCTAGCGCGGAAATCAACCGGCGACTGGCGAAAGCCTATATGTGGACGCTCGACGGTCGGGTATTTCCCGCACCGACTTTCGAACTCGGCATGAGTCCTGCAGGCAGTATGTATTCGACTGTTCAGGATCTCGGGCGGTTTTTGAGCCTCTTGTTTGCGGGCGGCGGCACGGTGCTGAAGCGCGAAACGCTTGAGCAAATGTGGACGCCGCAATTTGCCCCAACAGGACAAAGACGCGGCTTCGGCATTGGGTTTTTCGTCAACGAAATGGATGGTCATCGGTTGATCGGTCATGGCGGAGCAATCTACGGGTTCGCCACTTCGCTGCTGGCGCTGCCGGATGACAAACTCGGCGTGATTGTGGTGACTACCAAAGATTCGGCAAATGCCGTAACCGATAAGATTGCGCGTGCAGCGTTGTCTGCGATGCTTGCGGCACGTGAAAGGCAAGTGATTCCGCAACCTCCCATCTCCCAACCCCTAGAAGCCGAACTTGCGCGCCGATTGGCGGGCCGGTATGAAAACGGTAAGGAGGTGATTGAATTGCAAGAGCATCACGGAACTCTTTCGATGCTCGATCACTCGACCGGCGGGCAGGTTCGACTGCGCGCCGATGGAAACGGTCTGATCGTTGATGATCGAACCGGCTTCGGAATCAAAATCAGCGTGCAGGGAGATGATCTCGTCATTGACCGTCGAACTTTCAAACGGGTAGCGATAGGCAAACCGCTGCCGGTTTCAGCTTCGCTCAAAGGACTGGTCGGTGAATACGGATGGGATCACAATGTGTTGTACATATTTGAAAAAGACGGCAAGCTATGGGCTTTGATTGAGTGGTATGAATTTGACCCGTTAGAGCAAGTCTCGGAAAACACTTTTCGATTTCCTGATCGTGGCTTATATCACGGCGAGAAATTGGTCTTCAAACGCGACCGATTGGGTCGCGCAACCGAGGTCGAAGCCGCTAGTGTCGTCTTTACGCGTCGCGCCGTTGGCCCGGAAGAGGGGGCCAAACAACTCAAAATCAGTCCGGTGCGACCTGTAAGAGACCTGTTGAAAGAGGCTCTCAGAGCCACTCCACCGCAGGAGTCGGGCGAATTTCTTCCTTCCGATTTGGTTGAGCTTACCAAACTTGATGCGACGATCAAACTTGATGTGCGCTATGCGACAACTGACAATTTTTTGAACTCGGTCTTCTATTCGCAAGCCCGTGCGTTTTTACAACGTCCGGCGGCGCAGGCATTAGTGCGCGCCCACCGAAATCTGAAGAAGCAAGGTTATGGTCTGCTCATTCACGATGGCTACCGCCCTTGGTACGTGACGAAAGTATTTTGGGAGGCGACCCCTGATGACAAGAAAATCTTTGTCGCCAACCCCGCTCAAGGTTCGCGACACAATCGGGGCTGTGCCGTTGATCTTTCGCTTTACAATCTGCAAACCGGCAAACCGGTTGATATGGTAAGCACGTATGACGAGACGACAGACCGCGCCTACCCGAATTATCCTGGTGGTACGTCGCTGCAACGTTGGCATCGTGAATTGCTGCGGCGGGCAATGGAGTCTGAAGGCTTCACTGTTTATGAAGCCGAATGGTGGCATTTCGATTTTCGAGAGTGGCGCAGATATCGCATCGGGACGGCAACATTTGAAAGTCTCGGGAAATAGCTTGGCGGATATGGCGTATACAACTCAACTACAATAACATCGGTTGAAATTTAAAAGCGCCTGATAACAACCTATGAGAAGGAGTAAGGGTATGGCTGGCAGAGTCCCTCCGATGACTACGGAAGAGAATCAACCAGGCTCTTCGCCCACAACGTTAGAGGTGCGATTCGCACAGTCGCAATCTCAACTCAATGAGCGACGACGTGAACTGCTGCGCGAGATTTTGAATAATCCGGAAGAGAACTATTTCCTCTCTTCACGCGAAATGGCAAGGCGCTACAACGTAGATGCGGCGACGATTGTGCGAACGATACAGGTCTTAGGGTATGAGAAGTTTGCCGATTTCGCTGCGGATTTGCGACGCCATTTCGTTACGCGCATTACGCCTTATACGATTATGAAAGCGACGGCGCGCGAGAAGCGCAGCCCCGTTGATCATGTTCGAAAAAGCCTCGATAGAGAATCGGAAAACCTTCAGCTTCTCATATCCACACTCGACACCAATCGAGTGATTGAGCTTGCGAAACTCATCCATCGCACGCGGCGCATCGTTGTCGTAGGGGTTGATTTGGCGGCGACGCTTGCATGGTTTTTAGCTTACAGTCTGACGGCACTCGGGTTCGACTCCGAAGCGCCCACCGCCAGCACGGGGAACCTCCAACATAAGGTTGATGTCTTAACCAGTAAAGATTTGGTCATCGGCATCAGTTTCGGACGCTGTTTGCGCGACACGGTTGAATCGGTGTTGCGAGCGCGCGAACGCGGTGTGCCTACCTATGGGATTACCGACAGCGATACGACGCCCATTGCCTTGAATACCGATGATTATTTATTGACTACGATTGCCAGCCCTTCGGCGACCGGGTCATATGTTGCGCCGCTTGCTTTGATCAATGCGATTCTCGTTGCCTGCGCGCATATCGAACCGCAACGTTCGCTTGCATTTTTAGAACGCACAGAAGAAGAGTATAAGACGGGTAGGCGATGGTATCAGGAAGGCCAACGTCGCGGTCGCCCCATTGCTACAAGCGCGACGTTGGGGAAACGATCCAAACCGAGATCACAAGGGTGATTGCTTGATCTCACTGACTTGTTATTTCATTTCGAAGCCAGTGAGCGCAAAAAACTGACTACCTGCCAGATCTGTTTTTCACTCAGTTTTTCTTTGTAGGCTAGCATATCAGCCGATACGCCATCCCGAATCGCAATGAAAATTTCGCCATCTGTTGACCCGTAATCCCAGGTCTCATCCGTCAAATCGGAAGGCGTGCCGCCGGATAGGGACATCCCGCCATCGCCTTTGGCCTGCGGGCCATGACAAGAAGCGCAATGGCGTTTATAGAGTAGCTTTCCGGCTTCGATGGATTCGGCATCAGCGGGAAGGGGATTTTTGAGTTTCTGCGCTTCGGCGTTGCGTCGGGCTTGCAGCATTCGAGGAGTGGCGCTGCAGATGATTGCGAACACCATGACAAAGCTGATGCTTACAGTTGTGGCAAGCCATCGCTGCGCCCTCGAAAAGTTATTCTTGTGGAACATCGAAATTCTCCATTAAGTATTCGGGGTACACATCGCGCAGATGCAAGAAGATGTCATGCACGAGGTTGACAATCTTTTTTACGCCGTAAGCATACTGCCGATTCTTCACCGTGAGAATGATCGAAACGGAAGCGTTACGATTCGAGCAGGTGACTTCAGCTCGCCGCCGGTCAACGCGCCGATGCTCCGGAACCGCACGGTCGTGTCGCTCTTGAATATAGCGTTTTAATTCCGCGTACATCTGCGAACGTGCGGTGATTGCGGGGAACAGGCCAGCAAATCGCAATGTGTGCATTGCGGTGTCAGCGCGCAAATGCATCTGATGTTGGTGCAGCCAGACGAACTGGAATTGTCCGCTTCTGTTTTCCGCAAAGCCGCGAAAGATGCCGCGATCTGCATACTCTTGCAATATATCTCTGACGATTTGCAGAGAACCCTTTGCCATTTTGTCAGTCCCTTTATGATGGCCGCCGTTTCTCGTCTCTTTGTCACCACCGTCAATCTTTGACGGTTGACTGCCAACCGCTTTTAGTGATTGTAAGACATACAGCCCGGTTCAATGGTTCCGAGAAAACCGGGTGGGAATTGTTCTCTAATCCAAAACTCTTTTTTCGCCTGGCAATTGATTACCGAAGGTCGGCGCTCTTTGACCGCAAGCTGATAACAGCGTTCAAGCGCCGGTCGGAAATCTTGTGGTCTGGTTACGTATTCGCCGTGCGCGCCGAGAGCTTCACCCACTTTGTCATACCGCACGTTCTCTTGAAACAGATGCAGACTCAATGCGCGCGGGTCTCGGCGATTGCCTGTCCATGTTCCCCATGCATTGTTGTTGTAGACGATGACGATCATCGGCATGCGATACTTTGAAGCTGTCTCCAAGTCCATCGCTGTATAACCGAATCCCGCATCACCAGTAACCGCAATCACAGGCGCGCCTTTGTAGGGAGCTTGAACACTGATGCCGTTTTGTACTGCTACGCTGGCTCCGAATGCATAGCCGATATCCGGGCCAATCGCTCCATATTGATAAGCGCCGTTGAGGATTTGACCGGGGCGATAGCCGCGCAGCCAGCGACGAACGTAACGAGCAATGCCATAGCCGCCGGAGACAAAGGTCGTCTGCTCTTTTGGCAATTTGCCTCGGTACATAAAATTGCTCAATTCTTTTGCGATCACTGCCGGATGAACCGCATCCGCGTAGCCCATGCCAATTTTATAGAAGCTGTCTAGCTCGTCTTCAAACTTTTGCCGTGCGGCGGCAATCTCTGCAACCCACGCTTCATGTTTCATTGCTGGCATCGTTTCGGCGAGCGCTTCGAGAGCAGCCTTTTCACAACTCACGATGCCGACATCAATCGGCAGATTGCGACCGATGTCTTCGGCACAAGGGTCAATGCGAATGTATTTCGCATCCGGCCCGAATGCGAATTCGCCGACCGTCGGCATGCAATACTGACCGACCAATATGACGACATCGGCGCTCGCCAACGCGCTCGGCGCTGCGTTGGCTGACAGCGGATGGGCGTCGGAGAATTGCCCTTTCATCGCGCCGGATTCGACGACCGGAATATCTGCTTTTTCGGCTAACGCCTTTAATGCTTCCCATGCGCGACTGTAGAAGACTCCGTTGCTGGAAACGATGATGGGTCGCACGGCTTGCTTGAGCAGAGCAATCGCGGCTTGTAGCTCTTTCGGTCCCGGATACGGTTTCGCAGATGTGCGATATTTGGCTTTGTCATAGTAATAAGCCAGATCGCCTGCGGTTTTGAATTGGGCGCGATAGACTTCGCTCGGAAAATCTATGTGGACTGGGCGAGGAACGCCGGAGCGCAGTTGCCGAAAGGCATACGCGCCATACTCGTGTATGCGCGAGGGATTGATCAGTCGCTTGCCATACTTCTTTAGTCCTTCGGTAGTCGGTTGTTGATAACCGAGCTGAATACCGGCTTCCGTGTCTTCGGTGAACAATGACATGTTGGAAGCCAGCACGAGAACCGGAGAGCGCGCCGCATTGGCAGCGGCAATCGCGCAAATCATGTCTGTGAAGCCGGGGCCTTCGGTGCCGGATGCGGCGGCGACTTCTCCGGTCACGCGGCAGAATGCGTCGGCAGCGTGGCACATTGCGCCTTCATGCCGCCCGGAGTAGGTCGGAATGCCTTCTTGAGCGATGGCGTTGACGACACTGTAATTGCCGGGACAACAAAATAACGCCGCCAGCCCTTCTTCTTTGCAGATTCGAGCGAAGACCTGCGCGCCGGTCATCGGGAAGTTGACGGGCGGAGTCGTCGTCTGCGCTGCCTGTGCGAATTCGTCAGGAATTCTAATAGCTTTTTGAACTGCATCTTCAGCCGCAACCGTGTCACTTTGGCTGATGGCCATTAACGTGGTTGCGCCCGCACTCGCCATTGCTTTCGTTATAAACTTTCTTCTGGACGTATCGGTTTGAGTTGCTGCGCTCTTTTTATTGCTTTTCATCTCTCTCCTTCGTCTTGTCTTGTGCTGGGCTGAGTGAGCCTGGTCGCCCAATGGCGGGTCTTCCCATTCTCGGTGATCCGACAAAAGAGTTCGCGCCCATCGGAAATTTTGTTTAAACAAAACGGTTAAAAAATTGATGGATTACTTGCCTACCGCGCGGTAAGTATAGTGAAATTGGCATCGTCAGGCAACGCAGCAATTTCAGATGTTTAGATGGTCATTAGCGGATGACCTTGATCCTCAGTTGAAAGCGAGTCAGAGTCGAGAGCATTGCCAATTCGCACCCAGTACGAATGATTCGAGACGGAGCAGACAGACGTGAGGCGACGACGCATAGAACAAAACTTCGTGCTCTTGTTGGGATACGGGATTGGCACTTTACTCTGCGGGTTATCTGTCTCCCCAAACTTAGCACAATCTGCCAGCGATGTCCGTTTTCATCATGTACACCTAAACTCTGTGGCTCCGGCACAAGCCATAAATTTTTATACGCGAACCTTCGCTGTGACGAAGGCGACCGAAATCGCAGGCTTTGTTGCCGTGCAGAGCGAAAGTCTGTATCTCCTTTTTAACCGAGTGAAGCAACCGCCTGCGATCTCCCCCACGAGTGCGATCTGGCATTTCGGGTGGGGGAGCACGGCGATGGAATCCGAATATCAAAGACATCTCGCCAACGGCGTTACGTTTCACACGCCAATCACGAAGCTCAATTCCGGGCTGTTGTTTGCCTATATGAAAGCGCCCGATGGCGCGCTGGTAGAGATTAATACGGCCAGCACGCAGGCCTTCTTGCACGTGCATCTCTACAGCGAAGCGCCGTTGTGCGCCGCCGATTGGTATGTGAAACATCTGGGAGCGACTCGCCGTGCCTCACCGACCATCCCGTGTGAGGTTCCATTTGCTGCGCCGAGCCAACCGCTCAATGTGATTCGCGCACCGGCTGCAACCGTGCGCTTCGGCAACATCAGCCTGATTATCTATCCGCGCCAGCAAGCCGGGAGGTTGGTTAGCTCACGCGGACAGGTTGTTGATCACATTGCCCTGAGCGTCACAGACCTTTCGATAACCCTCGACGCTTTGCGAAAAGCCGGAGTGAGAGTGCTCGAAGATTCCCATCGCTTCGGGAAAAGCAAACAACGCGCAGCAGTGATTGAGGGGCCGGATGCCATCGCCATCGAGTTGATTGAATCGCAGTAAGCAGGTGCGGCGATCAATCGGATGAATCGGAATGGTGGGAACCGTTAGCTACATCTTTACGAAAGAGTGGAGGAAATCGCCGATGACCTATGCCGGAACGCGAGCCATTCACGATGCCGATTCGCATTTGATGGAGACGCCGACGATGCTGCACGACTTTGCTGACCCGAACATTCGTGAGCGCATTGATCCACATTACTTCTTCAATGCCATTGGCGTACATCACATCTTAGAAGATTTTCCCGCCTTTCTTCGCAATCAGGCCGATCCCGAATATCGCGCCCGCGATGCTGCCGAATTGATGGCGCGAAAAAACTGGCAGGCGACGGGCGCATTTTTGAAAGCGGATCGCTCGCTGGCGCTCGACCTACTCGGTTTCAAAAGCCAGTTGGTCTTCAATACCTTTTGGAATAGTTATATGGTGCGGCTCGAACATGGAGATGATGTCGAACTGACCTATGGCGTGGCGCGGGCACATAATCGCGCCATGCTCGATTTTTGTTCGGCAGACCGCCGTCTGTTGCCGACTTGCTATGTCCCGCTGATGGATTGTGAACGCGCTGCTGCCTTTATCGGCGAAGCCATCGCCGCAGGTGCAAAAGCCCTGCTGATTGCGTCTGCCTGCCCAAAAGGGCACTCGCCCAGTCATCTCCAACTCGATGCCGTCTGGCGGCAAGCGGAAGAAGCCGGACTGCCCATTGTGATGCACGTCGGCGGGGGAGGGAAGTTGCTCAATCCCGATTACTTTGAAAATGGTTTGCCGCCGGTGAAAGACTTTCATGGAGGTGACGAAAACTTTCGTTCAGTAGATTATATGGCCATACCCGTACCGGTTGCGCAGACGCTTGCGACGTTGGTTATTGATGGTGTGATGGAGCGATTCCCGCGCTTGAAATTCGGTAGTATCGAACAAGGCGCGACCTGGCTGCCGGGGTTGATGCGCCAACTCGATTCGGCGCTCGAAGCATTCGGGCGGCACGAAGAACGCTTGCAAAAGCTCTCGCTGCGTCCATCCGAATACCTGCAACGTCAAGTGCGCGTCACGCCTTACCCAACGGAAGATGTTGGTTGGGTGATTGAACAGGCAGGAGAAGATGTCTGTCTCTTCTCCTCCGACTATCCCCATGTGGAAGGCGGGCGCAACCCCATCAAACGATTCGAACAGAACTTGACTCGCGTCAGCGAGCGCGCCAAACAGCGTTTCTATCACGATAACTTCGTTGATCTGATGGGGCGCGGGCTGCATTGAGTTGATTGATTGCCAGACCTTTCTCAGGAGGAACGCCTTGCAAAAAAAATATGTGATTACGCTGATTTTCATTTGCCTTTCGCTGATTGGCACGTCTACCCCGATCTGCGCGCAACAACCGACTTCGGCGCAATCGTACAAAGCGCCCGACAATATCGAATTTCGCACCGCCAATATCATGAGCGAAGGTGTGCGCCTGACTGCGGAACTCTTCTCGCTGAAAACTTTGACGGGCAAACCGCTGCCAACCATCATCATGGCGCACGGATGGGGCGGCACGGCGGCGAACTTTCGGTGGGACGCTGTGCAACTGGCCAATGCCGGTTATCTGGTCGTGACCTTCGACTATCGCGGTTGGGGGCAGAGCGATGGTCGCATCCTTCTCACCGCGCCGCCGGAAAAGCGAGAAGGTCGTCGCTATACGGCACAGGTCGAAGAGTTGCGCGAATACATTGACCCCATCGAACAGACCGCCGACTGGTTCAATGTCATCAACTGGGCGATGGGCGAGGCGATGGTCGATAAAAATCGCATCGGGCTGCGCGGGTCTAGCTATTCCGGCGGGCACGTCTTTTATATGGCGGCGCATGATACGCGCGTCAAAGCCATCGTCAGTCAGGTCGGAGCTTTCGATTCGCGTTGGGTCGTCTTAGGGGACACGGAAACTCAAGCCACCCGTGAAGAAGCTATGAAACGGGCGCGCGGCGAAATCGGTTACCCGGAACCTCGCGCACGCGTGCGCGGCAATCTCATCGGCGCACCGATTCGTGACAAATTAATGCATTACGCGCCAGTCGAAGATGCTGCAAAGGTCAAAGATTGCGCTGCGCTCTTTATCGTTGCTGAAAAAGAAGAACTCTTCGACAACAAAGACCATGCGAAGCTTGCCTTTGACCGCATGCCCGGCACGAAGAAGAGATACGTCTCGATTCCCAACATCACGCATTACGGCATCTACCGCGAAGCCCGCGAGCAGGCGATCAAACTGGCGATTGAGTGGTTCGATGAGTATTTGAAGAAGTAAGCGATCTGATACCGAATTGCTCAACAAAATGAGAACGGTTCGTTGAGAGGCGGTCTCTGACCGCCGTGCTGGTGCGAAAGACCGGCGGTCAGAGACCGCCTCTCAACTCTCTCGCATTGATTGTCGGATTTTTATCTCGACAAGATTGCAACACCCCAGGGGCGGTCTCCGACTTTGATCTTGGCCGTCACTTGCAGCGTTGCGGCGTCAATCACCGAGACATCATTAGCGGGGCCGTTGGCCGTGTAGAGGGTATTGCCATCCGGCGTGATGGCGATACCCCATGGACGCTGACCGGCTTCGACTGAGCCGACGACTTGATCGGTAGCGGTATCGAGGGCAAAGACTTTGCCGAATCGCCCCGTCGTCACATAAATTTTCTTGCCATCCGGCGCAACCGCGATGCCCATCGGCTTTACCCCTTCACCTTCGAAGAGAATCGTTTTTATGAGACTGTGTTTGGCCGAATCAACCACTGCAAGTGCGCCGTCGTTTTCCAGCGACACATAGGCACGTGAACTGTTCGGTAAAAATGCGACCGCGCGCGGGCGGCGTCCGACTTTGATCGTCGTTAAAATTTTTTGCGTGCTGGTGTCAAGCACCGAAACCGTTCCGTCATCTTCAGAAGTCACATAGACAAATTTTCCATTCGGGCTGAGGGTGACGCCTTCCGGTTCATCACCGACTTCGAAAGTTTGCAAGGTCTGTCCGCTTACAACTTCGATGACGCTTGCTAGTCCGACATCTTCGTTCGTAACGTACAACTTACTGCCATCGAGACTGAGGGCGAACTCTTCCGGGTCGGAACCGCCGGGCATCAGCTTAACGAAGAGATTGCGTTCCACATTAACGACGCCGATGCCATCGGCGGTTTTGTCAGGTGGCGGCAAGGTGGATTCATCTACGCCAGGCGGTGCGAACGGTGAGCCGCTGAGGGCGACGAAGATGGTTTTGTTGTCGGGCGCAATGTGAACCCCACGCGGGCGTTTGCCGAGCGGCACGGTTGCGATGACTTCATTGCGAGCAGCGTCAATCACGCTGAGGTCGCCCGACCCTTCATTGGTAATATAGACCAGCAAGGTCGGCGCGGACTGCGGCGCTGGCGGTTGTGTTGTTGAGTGAGAGTTGCAGGTCAGACAAATGAGAGCAGAAGAGATGATCAGGAGCGAAAAATTTTTATGTTTCATGCGCGATTCTGTTCGGGCTGGCCGTTGACTGAAAAGAATTTGTTAATGCGGTTGTGGCCTCACTTCCCATCAACCGAGAAAGCTAGTAGGAGATTGCCCGCTTGTCCGATGAGCCGACCATAGCCGGAATTGGTGTACAAAACGCCATTGGCGATAGTCGGGCCACCGCCGTCGAGCGTCCCCCCTTTTACTTCTCCGCTGTTGACAGTCTTAGTTGGAACCGCCGTATCCACTTGCCAAATAATCGTACCGTCTTTGGTCGAGTAGGCGCGTAACCGTCCATCCGATGTGCCCGAAAAGACCACGCCGGGAATGACCGTTGCGGCTGCCGATTGCGAATTGGTGCAGCGGGCTGTCCCCCAATAGCATTCGGCTTTCGGCGCAGGCACATGCCAAAGCACCTCGCCCGTCGCAATCTTAATTGCTGTCAGTCCCGGCTTGCGAGATTGGCCGCCGGGGTCGGCAACCGGAACATAGACGGCCTCTCGATCCGCTGCAACTCCCCATTCAATGCCACCGAGCGCGCCGCCATTGCCGACTTTAGTTTGCCATAACGCTTTCCCTTTTTGGTCAGGGTCAAGCGCCCACATCACGCCGGATTTCTGACCGCAGAGCAGAACCTGTTTTCCATTGGCAAGGGTATGCAGAATCGGTGAACTGCCGAAATCATGATCCGGCCCGGCTTGGTCTGGACAATTGCCTCCGCTTTGGCGACAGCCGACCAGAAAGTTGTCTTTCAGCG
>CAYXVU010000003.1:0-75826 GCA_964468725.1 uncultured Clostridia bacterium | reverse complement strand
GGTGAACGTAACAGAGAGTGATAGCTTACATCTGACAGTTGAGGATGACGGGCACGGCTTCAATCCACAGCCGCGCACCGCAAGCAACGGACGGGGGCTGGCCAACATTCGTTCGCGCGCCAGTTTGATCGAAGCCGATGTAATATGGGAGGAACGCGAGGGCGGCGGCACACGCTTCACCTTACAAGCGCCAATACACTGAATGGCTCAACATCGTTCGACCCTATGAACACGGCTCACGGCTTCTTCAGGAATCGGCTCTTGACATGAGAGCGCCAAGTTTTACCGGCATCGCGTGATTGTTCGACGATCCGTTCAAGGCTTCCATCAGCCAGCAAAACCCAGTAGGTTCGCGACAAAATGGGTTCTCCATCTCTGACCCATTCTCGATAAAATCGCCACTGCCCGCCTTCTTTGCGCCCTTCCCAAAGTTGATGATAGCCCGCCGCAACCCACGAGTAATACCATCGCTGTTTTCCCGCATCGAATGACTTCAGACCATAGGCATACTCGCCGTTCGCCTTCATCCACACTTCCTGAATGGCGCAACCGTCGAGAATCTTCTTGATTTCATGGCGTTCGCCATCTGCATCGCTTTGCCAAACGCCGATTTGAAAATCGAACGCTTTTACCTCCGCATTTTCGCATTTGTTCGTTTGCGAAAATGTCGCGGGCGAAACGTTCATCCAAAAGACAGTCAATGCAATCAGCCCGAACCATCCTCTTGGCATATTCTCTCCCTCTCTCCTAATAATCTCGACTGATGTCCCAATCCATCCGTATCTCCCTCATGACCGCGCTTCGTCAGCCTGCCCGTTCTCATCTTCACGGGTTGCCGCCTGCCCATTTGGCCGTAAAGGGTAAAACAAGTTCCGCTTGCCCCGCCGCATTGGAAACGATGCCAGGCTTTTGCAAGTCGGTATCAAAGAGGTGGCGCAGACTGTTTCCGGCGCGGTCTGCCAACGCCGTATTGATGTGAATCGCGTAGTTCCCTTCGCCCCAGGCTTCGGTTGGGGTGAATTGCCAAGCCTTTTCTCCTTGCGCGATTGCCACCTCGCCGCTGACACGATTGCCTTGCGCATCAAAAACTTCGATAAAGCTTTCGAGCAGCGCATAATCCATCGGCTCTGCAAACTGTAGAGTCAGAGCTTCACGAGAGCCAATCTCCGGGGCGCGCAGTTGCCAGTCTTGCTGGCGTGGCGCGACGCGGTCGGACGGCACAACAGCAAAGGCTTTCTCAAATCCCGCGCCTAGCGGGTTGCCATTCTCATCTTGCCAAGCGCGGTCAATCGTCAGCCGATAGCGTCTGCCTGCCGTGAGTGGCGCGCCGAATTCGCGGTTCGGGCGTAAGCCGCGTTTGATTCTTCCCGGATCGAACCACACCGTCAGGCGGGTTCTTGATTCGTCCCACAACTCATCTTCCAAGCGCAAAAAGGTGCGCGGTAGTTGGTTGCCCGCTTCATCCACCAAGTGCAGGCGGTCAAAGGCTTCTCCTCTACTCATCGGAGCTGAAAACTGGATGTAGAGTTTCAACTGATTGGCGGGCAACTCCTCGCCGGTCGGGTAGACTTGGGTAACCAAGGTTGGCGCGGCAGTTTCGGGCTTCGCGACAAAAGAAGAAGCTTGTAGCGTTTGGTCACCGAGACGCAGCGAAGCGTCGTCCAGTTTGGCAGCCAACAAGGCAGGCTTCAGGTGCGCCGTATAGGTCAGCCCTTCGACCCATGCAAAGCGCGGCGTGAAGCGAATCAGGTGATCGTCAATCTGATAGTTGCCAAGCATGGGCGGCAGTAGGTCGTTGTCAACAGTTGCACTCTCTGCCGCGCGAACCGCGAGAATCTCTGCCCATTCTCCATTTGAAAGTTTTTGGTCACGCAAAACGTCGAGGCTCGCAGGCCTTAAGCCTCGAACCTCGACAGCCATTTTGAACTGCGGGTCAGAAACGAATTGCACGGACAAAGCCTGCACCGGAGTTGCGGGCGACTCGGACAAGCTGCCGCGCAGCCATCCCCACGCGCGCTTGAGCGAGCCGCCGGAATCAGTCAACAAGAACGCGCCCACTCCGAGCACCAACACGAGAGCACCAACCGGGCGTAAAATTTTGAATCGCATAGCAGGCATGGCCTACATCGCGCGTTTATTCATCGAACGCAGATTCAAAGTGCCGTCCGCTACATCACGTTGAATGACGACCACCAGATTGTCATTCAAATTATCGAGTTGCATCACACCGACTCTGGCAATCGAAAGGTAGCGAACGCCTGCCGCGACATAAGCAGCGGTGACCGGCGTCGTCACCGGCGTTGCGGATTCGATGTCTTCGGCCTGAATGCTCATCAAGGTGCGGTGGCTGTTGGCAATCAGCACCCGAGTCTTACCATCGCGCTGAAATGAGATCATATCGAGCGGGCGATTGCCGCCACCCAACTCCGCAATGGTGGTGCCGCGCAATAGTTTCTTATCTTTCATATCCGCAATGGAGAAACTGGCCAACGGTGTGCAGGTGTAGCTCGCCAACAGATGCGGCTGCCCTTTAATTTTGATCGGCAAGAGGGTCTCAATGGGCGATTCGGTTTCGTAGCGGTTGTGCGAGGTGTGAAAGACTTCCATACTGGTCGCCGTCATCTGCGCGGTGAAGGGAAACGGGATGCGGCGCACATTGGAAGCAAACTCTTCATTCGATAGTCCTGATACATAGAGCGCACCTTCGCTAAAAGCCAGATCGGTGATGCTCATCGCGCGCTTGCTCTGTCCGTCCCGGGTCTTCTCTTCCAACCCCGGCGCATTAGTCAGCGCCACTTTCCCGAACTGCACATTGGTGAGCGGGACTTCTTCTATAGCGCCGCTCTTATTCACTTTCAAGATCACCGGCGCGGCAGATGCGCCGCGTCCGCGCGACACCGCCAGATAGACATTTTGCGAAATCGGATGGGTCGCCAGATCATGAATCACAATGCCATCCGGCGTAGTGCCGAGCAAAGAAGCGATCTTCTTATCCACCTCTTTGACCTCAACCGGCGCGTTGGCGGCATCTTTCGCTGTATCCTTCACATCAATCGCAAAGACTGCGCCGCCTAATGAATCACCGACGAAGAGCAAGCCTTCGGAATTGAAGGTCAGGACATTTGCCGATTTCAAATCCGGTGTGCCAACCATCATGCCGGGAATTGAACTGCTCGCTGCCGGTTCAACTGTGGTTGCCGTCGCATCCGCAGCCGGACGCGTCAACGCCAACAGGCTGCCGGATAGCAACGCCAGAATTGCGAGAGCTAACATCACGCGCTTTTTCATCGTTACATTCTCCTCTCGATGGTTTGTAGGGTGAAAGGTGAAGCGTCAGTGTCAGGGTTTCATCGCCGAAATCGCCGTTTCTTGAGCCGCTTATTCTATAACTTTGTTCTTAAGATGACCACATCCGACAGTTCCGCCATCGGATAACTGCCATCTTTCTTGAAATGGCGCAAAAACGATTGCAACTGACTGGCGGCGATAAAGTAAAACTCATTGCCGACAACCACGCCTGTCGTCGGTTGAATCAGCAAAGGGTGATCTTTTTCGACTACGGAAACGCCGGTTACTCGTTTGTAATCGGGACTGAGCGCATACCGCGAAATCACGCCCGCATCATTGTAAGCATCTACACTGAGCAAGCTGTTGCGATAAAAGTACAGCCCGTCGCTGCCATCATAATCGGGCGGCGTGAGCGTCCAGATTTCGCGGGTTTCTAATTTGATGACAGCGATATGGTTCGATGCGGCGACGAATAGAGTCTCTTCATCAGATGACAAGTCCAAACCGTTCGGCCACTGCGTCTGATCGTTTTTCAGAAAGACTTCCAATTCATCTTTCGCTTGCCGAATGGTATAGATCGCGCCGTGCACACTATCCGAAAGATAAACATCGCCCGCTGCGGTCAAAGTCAGATCATTCAGAAAATGGCGCTCTGTTGCATTATCGAGCAGATATTTTTTCAGCAGCCTGCCAGTGTTGAGATCATATTTGAAGACCCCCGACCGCCCTTCGTCCTTCGCATCCGACGCCTTCATCGGCATGTGAATGCCTGCGTCACTACTGATCGCCCACAAGAGTCTGCGTCGAACATCCACGCGCATGCCGACGCCGCCCATAAACCCGTCCTGCATCTCGGTGATGAAGTCGCGGGCGCGGCCTCGCGGGTCTACAGCGACGATTTTGCGTTTGTAGGTGCTGCTAACAAAGAAGGTCTTGGTTGCCGCATCATAAGCGATGCCTTCGGGAATCAAATCTTTTTCTGCGATAGTGAAGGCAACTTGGCTCTTCGGACGATAAGGGTGTCGCGGAGCAAAGGCGATGCCATCCGGACGCGCGCTTACCGGAAAGGTGCTGATCTCTTTATAAGTCGCCAAATTAATGACGGTGACCTGATTATCGGAAGGGTTGGTAACGAATGCACGGCGATTGTCGGCGGCAATCG
Source organism: uncultured Clostridia bacterium (assembly GCA_964468725.1). Lineage (GTDB taxonomy): Bacteria > Acidobacteriota > Blastocatellia > UBA7656 > UBA7656 > CAYXVU01. Next base: position 71,376 of record CAYXVU010000003.1, on the reverse strand, counting down.
CAATCACTTTCGGAGCCAGCCGCAAGGCTATCGTCGCTACGAGGCGACGGCTTGCTGCATCGAACACGGTAACGCTTTTGCTTGCGCCATTGGGCACAAGAACCCGCTTACCATCCGCAGTGAACTTGAGCCGCACGGGCGACTGGCCGCCGCACGCAAAAGTGGCAACCGCTTTATCCGTGTTGACATCAATCACGGTGATCGTGTGCTTTTGAAAATTGGCGACCCAAACTTCTCGTCCATCAGGCGACACATCAATGCCCATCGGCCCGACTTCCAATGTGACGACACTCACCTTGCCGGTTGTGCGATCAATGACGCTGACGCTGCCGCCTTCCAGGTTGGCGACATAGATTTTGCGATCATCAGGCGTCGCCGTCAAAATCCATCCGCCCTCTTGGCCGGTCTTCCACTCTTTGAGAATTTTGCCGCTGTGGGCTTCAATCTCCAACACCGTGCGCGCAGGGGCACAGCCGACCCAAAGAATCTTATCGTCGCTGCTGAGTTTCAAATCGTGCGGCGTGTCGTATTGACCTAGCCGAATCTGCCCGCGCACCATACGATTTCGCAGATCAACGACGGTAATCGTTTTGCCGGGTTCGGTTCGGGGGCCGCTATCGGCAACGTAAGCGACACGTCCGTCGGAAGAGACGACAACATCGTGTGGCTCTTTGCCGGTCGGGAACTTAGTGAGAATACGAAAATTGCGCGCATCATAGACAAGCACTTCGCCCGCGCCGAGATTGACAACGACAAGCGCATCCGTAAACGACTGTGCTCCGGTTGGCAAGACAACCGCAACCCCCATCAGCAACGCGCCTATAATCACTCGAAGTTTGTTTTTCATCATCAAGCTGAATCTCTACTTGCAAAGGCTGGGGGCGTCAAATCCTTTAGTGCTCATGGTTGCGCCTGCTACGCCTCCGCTGTGCAAGACTCTCCTTATTTATGCTCAATCAAGATTGCCTGCCGGTCATTTCCGATTCGCTTGCCGGACGGCAAAGAGGTGATGCTGACCGCGAATGAAGAGCGTGCCATCCGAGATGGCCGGACTGGCCATGAGCGGCTCGCCCATTGGGTTGATCGAAAGCAACGCGTATTGCGACCCGGCTTTGAGAACGTACACGTCGCCATCTTCGCTGGCGAAAAATAGCTTGCCATCGCCAGCGACGGGCGAAGCACTGAAGCCTATACTTTGATCGTTGATGCGTTGTTGATAGAGTTGCTCGCCGGTCTTGGCGTTGAAAACGGTCAACACGCCGCGATCATTGCAACTGTAGAGATAGTCGCCGTAAACAATCGGCGTCGGCACATAGGGGCCGCCGCGCTCCAACTGCCAGGCAACTGCTGCATTCGAGCCTCGCGGTTCTATAAGCGAAATATCGCCTTTTGCACCTGGTCGAATCGTTTTGATCGGGCGTCCTCCCGGCCATCCGCCCGTCACATAAAACATGCCGTGCGCGAGGAAGGGCGTCGGCACTTGCACGATCAGATCGCTGTTGGCAAATCGCCATAGCTCTTTACCGGTCAGCGGATCATAGGCGCGCACGAAGCGCGGCGCATTGGTAACCAACTCGGCGTGCTTACCGCCTTCATAGACCGTCGGCGTACTCCACGAGGGCATCTCTCCGCGTTCGACGCGCCAAACGCGTTTGCCAGTTTGCAGATCATACGCCGCAACGAATGATTGCGCGTGCCCGTCACATTGCACGATAGCGAGATTCTTATAGATGATCGGCGAACTTGAATGCCCCCACTGCACTGCGGCATCATCGTGCAAACCGGGGTCAATCATACCGAGGTCTTGTCTCCACAACAGCTTGCCCTGATTGGTAAAACAGAACAGCCCTTCCGAACCGAACATGGCAATGATATAACGCCCATCGGTTGCCGGTGTCGCATTGGCTTGGGTGGCTTTGAGATGGCGCTTCACTTTAGGAATTCCTTGATGCGCCATCGTCGTCCACAACACGCGACCCGTATTCTTATCGAGGCAGAGCATCTGCCAGGTGTGTGTCACATCTTCCAAAACCGGCATATTGTCATCGGAATTGGTGCGAAAATCGCTCTGCCCTGCGCCGCGAATTGCCGTCGCCATATAGACGCGATCCCCCCACACAATAGGGCAGGAATGCGCCAGCCCCGGGATTGCGGTCTTCCACAAAATATTGGTTGCCGGTTCGGCGTTCCAGGTCGTCGGCAGCGTGCGCCCGTCTGCGATACCAACCGCTTTCGCGCCGCGAAACGACGGCCAATTCTGAGCCGAAACGGTCAAACTGAAACAACAAACCAAAACCCAACATCCCAGCCATTTCATCGGTATCAACTCTCCTAAAGTGAATAAGCAGGTGTGGCGCGCAACTTTTGCCAATCCGGTCGTACACTCTATGCTTGTGTTCCCAATGCCGTCGTTACCCGTTGCGCAACCCATCACTAGCGATTCCCGTTTGAGCAACCGCCTACGCCGTCAGCGTCTAGTGCGAGCCTTTTGAATTGCCGGTTGATTCGAATATGAACAGGTATTGCTTCGGCAATAAAAATCCATGTTCGGATTGTAATCGGTAGCCTGCCTGGTGTAATTCTTCGACGACCTCTTCCTTTACGACGCTGTGGTCAGGGTTGCGTTCGGTGCGCACCATGTCTACAACCACTAATCGCCCGCCCGCCCGCAGCGCCGGTTTGATCTGTTTGAAATAGGCGATGCGATTACTGATGTGATGATACGCATCACAGAGAAAAACCACGTCAATCGAATTGGGAGCAAGCTGCGGATCATCAGTGTCCACTAACCGCGCTTCGTAGCTGGCCAAGCCTAAGCGTTGGGCGCGCTCTTTCATCTTGTCCACCAAATCGCTTTTGATCTCTAGCCCGACGGCTCTGCCGCCGGGTGCGACGACCTTAGCAAAGCGCTCGGTGAAGTAGCCTTCACCAGCTCCAATGTCAATGATTACCTGCCCGGATTTCAACCCGATGGCATGGATCACCTCTTCTGGCTTTTGCCAGCGGTCACGCCGATCTTGCGTCAGCGTCCAGGCCAGATGATTGCCATAATAGATTCCCAGCGTAAAGACGGCTGAGAGCAGAAACATGATTAGGCGTTTGCGTATCGGCAATTGCATATCGGACCTCCGCTGCTGATCGAGATATATCAGCCTTCCGCTTCATGTTATAAAAGGGCTTTGCCTACGTCTTCATCGGCTTGTTAAATTATGTAAAAAGATGTCTTCACAAAGGAGCAACAACTGATGTCACAATCGAGAATTGAAACCTTCAAAACGATGCTACAAGATCACCCGGATGACGCTCTGATTTGGTACGGACTTGCCAACGAATATGTGAGCCTCGAACAATGGTCGCAAGCTATCGAGGCGCTGCGTCACGTCATCCGCATCAACCCCGACTACCCCGCTGCCTATCAACAACTCGGGCTGGCACACCTCAATCTGGGCGATGTGCAGGAAGCCCGTCGCGTCTGGTCGGAAGGTGCGCTCGTAGCTGCGCGCAACGGCGCTGTCAATGCCGAACACCATATCAATCGCTTGCTGGCTGATTTGAAAACACCATCTCCTTCGTCGTTTTGCGCCTAGCCCTGCCCTTCTTCTCTCCCTTCCTCCCCATTGCGGGCGGAAACTTTCCCTTTGACATTTCTACTACTACCATAGTAGACTCACCCTCGCTCATAGTAGGAAGAACCACAAGGATGGTTAGAGCAAGGAAGCGAATATGAAGCTGACAAAATTGGAGATGGAGATCATGGATGCCTTGTGGCAAGCAGGCAGCGCGTCGGTCAGAGAAGTACAAGAGTTGTTGCCGCAAAAGCGCCGACCAGCCTATACCACCGTCCAAACAATCGTCTATCGGTTGGAAGACAAGGGGGCAGTGCGGCGCACGAAGAAGATTGGCAACGCTTATATCTTCGAACCGCTAATCACCCGTCAATCGGTACATCGCCGACTGATTACCGATCTGCTTGATTTGCTTGGCGGTTCGGCGCGCCCGCTGATGTCTCATCTGATCGAATCAGGGCATTTGACATTAGAAAATGTGCGCGAACTGGAAAGCACCTTGGCACAACTGGAAAGCGAACCGGCGAAACCCCAGCCTCAGAAGCCGACAAAGAATCAGCCAAGCGGCGCCCCCCGGAAAGGAAAACCGAGTTGATGGATGCGCATGAACTGCTGTACGTCTGGTCGTCGCATGGGTGGCCGGTTATGGTCAATCACCTCTGGCAAGCGACGCTCTTTTTTTTCATTGCCCGGATCGCCGTTGCGTGCATCAAGACGGGTTCTGCCAACACCCGTTACGGCATCTGGCTAATGGTCTCGGCCAAATTCGTCATTCCATCTGCACTCCTCGTATCGCTTGCAGGGCTGGCAGGATGGGATATCCCTGCTGCTTTCACCCTGAGCAGTTCGCCTCCCCTTTCAACACCGGCATTTTCACAACTGGCCGAGCCGGTTTTGCAACCTCTGCCGATGCCACCTCCCGCCCCTCCGGCTTCTGAGTTTGCCACAGCACGCGGGCATAGCGAATGGAGTTGCGCCTTGACGATCTTATGGCTGACTGGGTGCGCCTTTTGGTTGGTTCGCTGGCAGGTACGGCGGCGGCGCTTTGCACGGATCATCCAATCCGCCACCTGCATAACCGCCGGAAAAGAGTTTGATCTCTTGCGTCAATTACAGAGCCAAGTCGGTCTTCGTCGCGCGGTCGGACTTGTCATCTCGTCGGTTATCATCGAACCGGTCGTGTGGCGCACCTGCAAGCCGGTCATTGTGTTGCCGGAGAGGATGGCTGAACAGTTGAACGAAGCAGAACTCGCCGCTGTGTTGTTGCATGAACTGATTCATATTGCGCGGCAGGATAATCTGGCGGCGAATCTGCAAATGCTGTTGTGTTGCCTCTTTTGGTTTCACCCGCTCATTTGGGTTCTTGATCGCAAACTCCTCACCGAACGCGAGTGTGTTTGTGATGAACGGGTGTTGGCCTTCGGCACAGAAGCGAAAACCTATGCAACGAGTCTGCTGAAAGTGATGCGCTTTTGCTTGGGATGGAAAGTTGCAGGGGTATCGTCCGCAACCGGATCGAATTTGCAAAAGCGCATTGAACTCATCTTGTCCGCTGGCGGTCTTCCTTCCCACACGCGTGTGCATCGGGCGGTCATGGCTTTCATTGCCCTCATCGCGCTGACGCTCACGCTTGCAGCGACGTTTTTTCATTCCGATGCCGCCTTCGCGCAGCCCCCCCGTTCGGCAGTTACAGCCTCTGTTGTCCAGCCGACCGAGCAAACAGCTCCCGTACTGGCTGGAGCCTCAACCCCGCAAGCGCAAGGGCAACCGGTTCTCTCTCAAGAAGAGCGCGATGACCTTTGGCGACAAGTCTCGGCAGCCGAATTCGTGCCAACCAAATTCAAGAATGCAGACGATGCGCCGCTCATCATCATGGATTCAAAGATCAAAGTCGTCCCCATTGGAGATAATCTGGAGTTGGTCACCGCTCCCGTTGTCGCTCTACAAAACACTTCGGGTCGGCCAATCAATTTTCTGCGCTTACAATTGACGATCAGTTCCGAAGCCCGGGATATTGTCGGCTTCCCCGTTCGCATCTTGCCGAACGCCTCTTTTGTATTACGACCCAACGAACGCCAATGGTGGAACACCGTCAAACGCGCTCCTAAAGCCATTCATACGCAGATCGTTGGCGTGCGGTTTGATGACGGCAGCACATGGGGCAACGTGCCATATAATGAAAATACGCCTGCCATCGCGTCGGCTGCACCCGATGCACCGCCGGGTTCCACAGAGGTGACCGCCACGCCAAGCGCCAACGAAGCGCCACCAACTGAGCCGCCTTCGTCCTTACCGATAGGGCTGCTCGCTCATGATCGGGTTGAATACGCGCCTGCCTATTACCTCAACTCGACGGGCGCTCCACTCGTCATCCGCGAAGCCATAACGCCGATCATTCTCCGCGCCGCAAACAACTTTTTGCCGGATTCGAATACCGCGTATTTGCCAACGGTCACCCTCATCAACACAACGGCGCAGCGTATCGTCGCCCTGAAGATCAGGTTCAAAACGAAGACGGACGAACATGCGGTGAATGCGTTTCGCGCCACTATCGAACCGCACTCGCCCTTCGTCTATCGCCCGAAACCGTCGCTCTATCTTTCCGGCAAGGCGACCGACATGCGTGTACAAATCATCGGGGTAGAATTTGAAGACGGCAGTGTTTGGGGTTCAATGAATTCGCGCATTAACACGCGGGAAGAGTGGATTGAAGTTCCTCAGACAATCAGAAGACCGGAGTGACCTTTTATTGCATCTTTCTTTAAGCTGACTTGACCTCTCTGCGTCTCGGCGGTGCAGTCCCCCACGACGCAACCGAGCCAATTCAAGACTATTCCTTTTTCGAGGTGCCGAATGAAGAACTCGTCTGTTCGCTGCAATCGTTCTGCGGGCTTTTGCAAAATGAAAGCGAGCCCTGTGATGGCGCTCGCCGTTTTGCTATGCCTCATATCTTCGCCCCTTGCGATCTTCGCAACTGAACAAGCCGTCAACCCACGCCTCACAGCCTTCGTCCACGTGAACCTGATTACGATGGAGGACGAGCGCGTGTTGGAGAACCAAACCGTCATCGTTGCTGACGGTCGCATTCAAAAGATCGGGACGGCGGCCTCTGTCAAAATTCCGAGAGGTGCGCGGCGCATTGACGGGCGCAGTAAATTTTTACTGCCCGGTCTTGCCGACATGCATATACACATTCTCGATAAGGTAGATTTTTTACTCTATCTTGCCAATGGCGTGACCACCGTTCGCAATATGAGCGGTGAGCCGTTTCACCTCGACTGGCGTAGGCAGATCGCCAGTGGGCAATTGTTAGCCCCAATGTTCTACACCTCCGGCCCAATCATGGAAAGCGGGTCTGAGGAAGGCAGTAATATCGCCATCGTTAAAACCCGCGAAGAGGCCGAGCGTTCGGTCGAAGCGCAAAAGCGCGCGGGTTACGACTTCATCAAAGCCTACAGCGGGCTTACGCCCGAAGCCTTCGCGGGCATCGTCAACGCGGCCAAACGCTTAGGGCTTGCCGTCACAGGACATGGCGTTCGCTCAATCAAATTGGAAGACCAATTGAAAGCCGGACAGACTTCCATAGATCACGCGGAGGAGTACATCTATACCTTTTTCAATTTCAAAACTGACGACGATTCGCAGATTCCTTACATCGCCCGCGCCACGCGCGCAGCCGGAACCGCCGTCACGCCGACGCTGGTCACTTATGATTACATCACCAAACAGATCGGCGACATTGATCTGCTCATGAAAAAACCGGAATTGCAATATCTTGATGCCTCGATAGTGAGAGATTGGGGGCCAGAGCGCAACAGCTACCGTCGTCGCATCAAACCCGATCAGGTTCCGAAATTTCAGCAGCGACTAGCCTTTCAAAGGCGGCTCGTAACAGCGTTGCATGATGCGGGGGTGCGAATCCTTGCGGGCAGCGATGCGGGCGGCTATGGCGGCAGCGTGCCCTTTGTCATTCCCGGTTTCTCGCTTCACGAAGAATTGCAAAATCTCGTCGCTTGCGGTCTGAGCCCCCTTGAAGCCATTAGCGCGGCAACTCGCAATGCCGCAGAAACGCTCGGCAAATTGTCGGAGTTCGGCACTATCAGCGTTGGCAAACGCGCAGATTTGTTGTTGACCGATACAAATCCTCTGCACGATGTTACAGCCTTGAAGCGACTCGCAGGCGTGATGGTGCGCGGCGAGTGGCTAACGGCAGCGCAGCTACAAAGCTCGCTTGCAGACTTACCGGCACTCTATCGTCGGGAATCGGAGTTCAGCCAAGCAGTTTTACAAAACGGCGCACAAGCGGCCATCGCGCGCTATCGCCAGCAAAAAAAGCGCACGTCGCAGCTCTCCTTTTTCAGAGAGAGTATGATGAACTCATTAGGCTATCGGCTTCTCGAAGAGAAAAAAATCGGCGATGCACTTGTCGTATTTGCACTCAACGCCGAAGCCTATCCTCACTCAGCCGATGTCTATGACAGTCTCGGCGAAGCCTGCATGCTCAATGGCGACAAAGCGGCAGCCATCCGACACTATGAGAAATCGCTACACTTAAACCCTGCCAATCAAAATGCGGCAGCGATGCTCGAAAAGTTAAGGGAGAAACAGTAGTTCGTAGGCCAAAAGTTGAGAGGAGAAACGCAAAGGCACAAATGGGATGAGGGTATGAGCGGATGAAGGGATGAGGGGAGAAATTCAGAGAATTCAGGGAATTCGAGGAATTCAGGAGGAATTCAGGATGAATAGGGAAACGGCGAAGCCGCATGATTTCCCCTGCTGAATTCTTGAATGCTGAATTCTTGAATTCCTCCGCCGAAGAGGTGATGGGATGATACCGAGAGAACGCGGGCGGCGACCTGCTCACCTGCCGCAGGCAAGGCCAAGCCTCCGCCGCTAACTTTCAACCTTCGACCTGCAAACCTTCGACCTTCAACTGGTCAGCAGCCTTAGTGTTTAATCTTCTCCCATGCAGTCCGGGCATTAAAATTCGGACTGATCTTCGCAGTGTGGCAGGCTGTGCAAACGGCTTGCCAATTGCTCACGCGACCGTAGCCTTTGGCCGGTTTAGCCGCATGCTCGCTCCCTGCGCCGTGACATTGCTCACACTGAACTTGCTGCAACTTGGGAAGGTCGGCGATGTTGAAAGCCTTCGTCTGATCCCAACCGCTTGCGTGACAAGCCAGACAATCGGCATCGAACTCGTATGATTTCGCCACCAGCGGGTCGGTCGTGTGTGCATGCTTGGTCGCTGACCATTTGATGTACTGCTCCGTATGGCATTGCGCGCAGGCTCCGGCAGTGACGTACTGCAGCGTCGCTTCAGATGTTGCATTGGTTTCCGGTCTTCTTCTCAGACGCGTCTGCGCCAGCCAGTTTTCCAATACCGTTTTCAACCCTTGTCGCTTTTCGCTTTCGGCGTTCGTTGCTGCGGCGGCTGTTTGAGCCGCAATCGCATCATCCGGGACGAGCGGATCAATGGAGATGAATCGCGCTTTGGTCGAGAACTTACCCTGCGCGTCACGATAGATATACAACTCGCCGAGCATACGCGTTTCAAACGAAGCGAACAAGACTTGCGTCTGTCCGAATTGCATCGGCGCAGTGAAAAGGGTTTCATTCGCCATCGGATGGCAAACGATGATGGCATCTATGCCTTGCACCTCGCGCGCCAGTCGAGTCGCAGTCTCCGGTGTGACATAGGCAAGAGCGATGACAAAGTCGGCGCTGCGTCGCGCTTCGGGAACAACTGCGCGTGCAGTGGTAACGGGGTCGGCGATGCTGAATCCAGCGGGCAAGTCGCCTGCGGCTTCGCTAAATCCGACAAAAGCGACTTTGAACGATTTCGATTTCGCGTTGGCATTGCGGTCTGCGATTTCGCGCACGATGAATCGTTGCGGCGCGATGCGGTCGGTCGAAGCCGTTGTGATATTTGCCGATATGACGCGCTTGAAGAATGCGGCATCCGTAGGGTTCGCAGCCGCAAAGGCCGGGGTCATCACGCGTGCGAAAAATGGCAAGTCGCGCGGCGTCATATTGAGCGCGTCCACTTGGAACTGCTCGTAAGCGCGCATGACGTGTTGATTCTTCTCCGTCACGTCGGCGCGCAACTCGCCGTGCTGACTGCGCTCATCGGCAAAGTAATAACCCGCATCCGCTGCCAGTGTTGGTAGCCCTTTGAACTTCTCTTGAAACGCTTTTATGTAGCTGACGCGCCGCGCCAGTCCGCCGAGTCGCGGCTCTTTTCAGCCACACGGTTCCAGATTGCCATGAATGCTGCTGCTGAAATGCACCACCAGCGACGCGCCGTCATCTACTCCAAAGCGTTCGTTCATCGGTGTCGAGATGGCAACGAACTCAACGCGGCCTCGCCCTTGTGCCGCTTCGCTCGCCGCAGCCGGGCGCGATAACGACCAGTAGCCCGCCGCGACACTCATCACCAAAGCGATGACCGTAACCTTGATGCGCTTCACAATCTTTCTTTTCGACATATCACATCCACACTTCAAAATCGCAACGAAACCGAGCCGTCGCGTTGTCGTCTCCCTTACTCCCTTTGCACCTTTGCGATCAAGAGTTCTGACGCCTCGACAGCTTGCCCTAGAGACGGAATACGCTATACATAAAAATAACGTTACAAGCTCAATCCTTTAGCTCTCAACCGAAGCGATGAATTTGGCAACCGCTTGCGACACTTCGTCGAGCCGACCTTCGAAGAAGTGATCGGCGTCGTCAATAATCGCCAACTGCTTCGGTTCCGTCAGCGTGTCAACGAATCGCTGCATATCAGTGACCGAGCCGAATTCATCTTGCGCGCCTTGTATGAACAGGCGCGGCTTGTCGCAAACCGCAATGCGCGTGAAATCATACTTCGAAACCGGCAACCCGGCGATGACGAGAGCGCGCGCACTATCGTCATGACAGCCGACGCGCAGCGTGACGCTTGCGCCGAACGAGAAGCCCGCCAGCCACAATTCCGTATTCGGATGCTTCGCTTGCATAAAAGCGATGGCGGCGCGCAAGTCGTCTTGTTCGCCGCGTCCGTGATCGTGTCCGCCTTCGCTGCGCCCCGTGCCGCGAAAGTTGAAACGCAGCGCCGCAAATCCGGCTTCCTGAAACGCTTTGGCGATGCGATAGACGACCTTGTTATGCATGGTTCCGCCGAAGAGCGGGTGCGGATGACAGATGATAGCGACGCGCCGGATCGCGTCATTGGGTTCTTTGAGAATCGCTTCGAGCCTGCCCACAGGCCCCTTGATAAAGGTGTTGCCGGTCAAATCCATAATCAGAGAGTACGGGCTTGCATCCTACCACGCAACGCCGCAGTTGTCAGTTTCGATCCATTGAGAGGAGATACCCAGAGTTTCAGGCTTCGTAATGACGGTGTTCCGTGCGAGAGGGATTGGCTGAAGGTGGCGATTTTGAAAACCGCTTCGTGATTTGTTAGGCTGCTGGTGATGCTCAAGGTATTAAAACTTGGTGAATCGTTCGGGACATTGCTTGCCAGTAAAGAGGTGGCCGGGTTCCTCTTTCAGGAGATTCATTTCGCGGCTCAACACATCTCTTATCACGTGCACGAAGACTTCCATATCAGCATCGGCGTCGAAGGGCATTACACGCAATTTCATAATCGCCGCGCCGTTCAGTACCCTCCTTGGCTGGTGTCATTTCACCCTCAAGGACGCAAGCACGCTGACCAAATCTCCGCCGCAGGTAGGCGCGAAATCGCCTTCTGGCTGAAGCCGGATACGTTTCGTCACGTTTCGCAAAACCTAAGCTTTCTGGATGACGAGAAACAGTTCTCTGCTGGTGCGCCATTGCAAACCGCCATTCGCCTCTGTCGGGAGTTCCGTCAGAACGATCAAGTCAATGGGTTGGCCCTCGAATCGCTAGCACTGGAATTACTGGTCGAAGCTGCGCGTCAAGAAGAGAAACAGCAACGCGGGATGCCCGCCTGGCTCAAACGGGTTAAAGAGTATCTGCACGATCACTTCAGAGATGATTTCTCATTGCAGGATTTGACTGCCCTTGCCGGAGTGCATGCGACCCATCTAGCGCGTGCGTTTCGCAAGTCGTTCGGTTGCTCGGTAGGAGAATACGTTCGCAGGTTGCGCATCGAAGCGGCGCGCAGCGAACTCGGTCAAAATCAGCGTTCGATCAGCGAGATTGCTTTGAGCCTCGGGTTCTACGATCAGGCGCATTTCACCAAAGTATTCAAATCGCAAATCGGTTTCACCCCCGCCGCCTATCGCCAACTGCTCGGCTGAGGCTACCGGCTTACAAGACGCTACACGTTTACAAGACGATGGCCGCATCAAGTTGTAATCTTTTGCGGAGCTTGCTCTTCGGGGAATGGCTCAAGCTATCTTCGTATCTGCGGGGTCACATGTCGAAAAAATTCTGCACAGCCTGCTTCTTGGTTTGTCTCATCACCTGTTCAGCATTCGATGGCTTTTCAATCATTATTCGTCACGACCGGGACGATCAACTCTATCTTGCCCTCGGCGCAAAATACCCGATGGTCGGCCATCTGCAAGAACAAGTCGCTTGCACCTTGATTGCGCCGCGTTGGGCACTAACCGCAGCCCACACCATCGAAGGCAATCCTCCGTTTACGAGCCTCTATGTTGTGTTTGATGGCAAACGCTACGAGATTGAAAAAGCGATCATTCATCCGGCAAGAGAGAAAAACGCAGTAGATAGCTCTGCCGATCTTGCCTTGCTGAAGCTGACAGAGCCGGTAACCCATATCACACCCGTCGCTTTGTATGGCAAAAAAGACGAAGCAGGAAAGATCGTCACCATTGTCGGTCGCGGGATGACGGGAACCGGTTTGACCGGTCCAGTCAAAGAGCGCGGGCAGTTGCGCGGCGCAACCAATCGCATCGAAGGCGCGCTGGAGAACTCGCTATTGATGGTATTTGACGCGCCGCCTTTAGGTACTGACCTCGAGGGGTTCAGCGCTCCCGGTGATAGCGGCGGGCCCGCTTTTTATGAAGAGAATGGCATGCTCTATCTCATCGGGGTTAGCTCTTTCAATTCCGGCGACTCCAAAGAAGGAACCGCTTGTAAGTACATGACCTTTGATGGCTATGCGCGAGTCTCAACGCGGCGCAAATGGATACTCGACACGATGGCCGCAGACCCGCCGGATTCACGGTGGGCAGCGATGCAACGGATCAAATCGAATCGCTGGCCAGCCACGCCGTTCGGGCAGCGCGCAGCAGCATTTTTCAAGGCGTTCAACTCCGGTCAAGAATCGCAGATCGCCGAGTTTTACACTCATCATCGCCCGCCACACCCGGAAGGCAAATCGCCGCAAGAGCGCGCCAAAGGCTGGCAGGAACTACAGAATCAGTATGGAACCTACGAAGTCTACGGCTTTACACATGACCGCGCTCACACCTATGCCGTATGGGTCCATTCATCGCGCGAAAAAATATGGCGCGGCGTGATGTTGGAACTGGAAGCATCCCCTCCGCACCGAGTCGTCGGCCTGGGCATGTGGGATGCCATCGCACCGCACCCTGCACCCAATCGCTAGTTTGCCAAAACTTATTGTACCGATATACACGGATTGATCGGACGAGTATCCATTCGTCCGACCAATCTGTGTACACCCATTGCTGCGATATCCAGCCATGCCCTGCCTGTCCGCTTATCACGCCGCCAGCCTTACCCGATACTTGTAGAGAACAACCGCAAAGCAATACAATCCGAATTCCGCGCAAACCTGCGTGCGGGAATCAGAGAGACAATGCCTGAGGGAAACTTTGACGATGAGAAAACTGATTTCACTAATCCTCCTATTCACTCTTTTCATTGCGCCGTCCGCTTTAACGTTGGCAGCCGGGCAGCGCGGCGAGATTGATTGGAACAAAACCGGCGATGAGGCAGTTGCCTTGTTGACTGAATTTCTGCGCGTTGACACGATCAATCCACCCGGCAACGAAATGCGCGCAGCGGAATTCTTCGCGCGCTTTCTGAAAAAGGAAGGCATCGAATATCAAATCCTCCCGACCACACGGGGACGCGCCAATCTCTATGCGCGGCTCAAGGGCAAGGGCCGCAAACGCGCCATCATCCTGCTCAATCACACGGATGTGGTTCCTGCGGATAAAGCCTTCTGGTCAACCGATCCGCTGAGCGGAGCCTTGCGCGATGGTTATCTGTACGGACGCGGCGCGCTCGATATGAAGAGCCTCGGCGCGGCGCAGTTTATGGCCTTCGTACTGCTCAAACGCGCAGGCATCGCCCTCGACCGAGATGTCATTTTCTTAGCGACTGCGGACGAAGAGGCGGGCGGGCGTGAAGGCGCAGGCTGGTTTGTCAAACACCATCCCGAATTGATCCGCGATGCCGAGTTTTTATTGACCGAAGGCAGCAGCAATGCGATGGGAGGCAATCGCGTCTTCTTTTATGGCGTCGGCGTGACGGAAAAGACGCCCTGTTGGCTGCGACTCACTGCCAAAGGGACGCCCGGTCACGGCAGCGTGCCGCGCCCGGATTCGGCTCCGTCGCGCTTGCTTCGCGCGCTCGGCAAACTCGAAGCTTATCAAACGGAATTCACGGTCACGCCCGCTGTTGCGCGCTATTTTCGCGCGCTTGCCGATCTGCAACCACCGAGCGATTCGCAACGCGCCTACAAAGATGTCAACGCGGCGCTCGGCAACCCTGCGCTTCGCAACCTGATTTTGTCATCGCCGCAAAACCTCGCCTTATTGCGCAACACGATTCAGCCGACGGTGGTGAGCATTGGCAACAAGACCAACGTCATCGCGCCCATTGCAACTGCCGAACTCGATTGCCGACTGCTGCCCGGTCAAAAGCCCGAAGAGTTCATTGCCGAGATCAAACGGGTGATTGCCGATCCGACAATTGAAGTCGAAACCTTGCTGGCCTTCGGCACGATGGAATCATCGCTCGATACCGATCTGTATCGCTCAAGTGCCCGCGTCATATCGGTGCAAGACGCGGGGGCAAAGTTTGTGCCGACAGTACTAGCGGGATTTACGGATAGCCATTTCTTTCGCGATATGGGAATCACTTGTTATGGCTTTTCGCCGTTTCTGATTCCCGGTCAGGACTTCAGCGGAGTTCACGGCAACGATGAACGCATCCCGGTAAAAGCTTATCGCGATGGCACGCAATTACTTTATAACATCGTGCGCGACTTGTGCGGCTCGAATGTTCAAGCGACAAGCGACAAGTAACAAGTAACAAAGGATAAGTGACCAGTGGCGGCTTCAGATCATCGTTTCCGGTTTCCATTACCTGTCGCTTCGCGAATAAAACTGGCAACTGGAAACGGTTCACGTCTCTCGTCACTCGCTATTGTGGTTGGAGGTTCCCAATGCGATTAGCAATAAAAGTGCGACCCGGCGAAAGCCTCAAGCTCGCCGATTACGATGCTAGTTACACGGCAGGCATTACGCAGGATAAGGCGGGCGAGCAATTCTTGAAACTCAGCGATGAGATCGGCGATTTGCAAGAGATGCTCTATTCAGCCGGACAACATAGCATCTTGGTTCTGCTGCAAGGCATGGATACCAGCGGGAAAGATGGCGCGATTAAGCGAGTGATGTCACAAGTCAATCCGCAAGGGTGTCGCGTCGAATCGTTCAAAGTACCGACCGAAGAAGAGCTTGCCCATGACTTTTTATGGCGCGTGCATGCGGTGACGCCGCGACGCGGGATGGTGACCATCTTCAATCGCTCGCATTACGAAGATGTGCTGGTCGTGCGCGTCCACAATCTAGTTCCGCCGAGCGTCTGGGAGTTGCGCTACAACCACATCAACGACTTCGAACAATTGCTGACCGAGAGCGGCACAATCATCTTGAAATTCTTCTTGCACATCAGCCAAGACGAACAGAAGAAGCGGCTTGAAGCGCGCGAAGAAGAAATAGAAAAGGCATGGAAGCTGTCGGCAGGCGACTGGCGCGAGCGCGAACATTGGGAGGCGTACCAACAAGCCTATGAAGACGCGATTTCGCGCTGCACAACGACGCATGCACCGTGGTATATCATTCCAGCCAACAAGAAATGGTTTCGCAATCTGGCGATTGCCGATACCATCGTGCGCGCTCTGCGTCCGTACCGGGAGATTTGGGAGAAGACCTTGAGCGAGATGGCGCAAGAGAAGCTTGCCGAGTTAGACGCCTTCAAACAACAACGAGCGGAATCCGAGACATGAAGTTCTCCGCTCTCTTGATGGTCGGACTGGGTGGCGGTTTGGGGTCGCTTCTGCGTTTCGTCATCGGCGGCTACGCGCAGCAATGGTCGAAGAGTCTGACCTTCCCGTTTGGCACGTTGGCAGTCAACGTCATCGGATGCTTCGCCATCGGCGCGCTGGCACACCTCGCAGAAGCGCGCGGCGCGTTTACGCAGGAATTGCGGGCGTTTCTCTTCATCGGATTGCTCGGCGGGTTCACAACCTTTTCCAGCTTTGGCAATGACACACTCAATCTCTTCCGCGAAGGGCAAAGCCTGCTTGCCGCCATCAATGTCATCGCGCAACTCGTTTTGGGACTGCTAGCCGTATGGCTCGGTCGTGCGCTGGCTTACGTTATTTGGAGGTAACATCGAGTTTCCCAAACAAAATGAGAACTGTTGGTTGAGAGGCGGTCTCTGACCGCTGTTATCGGGTATGCAGGGCGGCGGTCAAAGACCGCCTCTCAACTCACCCCATTTCCCTCTGCACCCGTTTCGAGTGCACCATCTATCCGGCCATGCGGCTTTCAATCAGTCGCTTCAAGAGCAATTCTTCAAAGGCCAGATCGGTCGTCGCCAGCAGATAGCCGATGCCCTGCGTGCGCGCAAAGGCTTCGAGCGCAGTCGTAAATTCGCTCAGTTTGGCTCGATAAGCATCCAGAATGCGAGCGTTGATCGTCATCTCGCGCTCTTCACCGGTTTCGGAATCTATCAGCAACCAGTCGCCGCCGAGTTCGGGACGCAGTTCTTCAGAGGCCAGCACTTGAATTAAATTCACGTCAAACCCGCGACGCGCGAGCAGTTTCATCTCTTTGCGAAAATCGCTGCCATCGAAAAAATCCGATATGACAAAGACGATTCCGGCGCGTGAGGTTGTCTGCTGATAGGCTCTGAGGACGGCTGCGAGGTTGGTCTTTTGCGCCTTGTCTCGTTCAGAGTTTGGCTCTTCAGTCAGTTGATTGGTCGCAAGCAAGTCTTTTTGGATGGCATCGGAGAGTTCCGTCAAGAAAGCGAAGCTGGAAATCAGATGACCACGTCCGCGTTGGGCGCGCAATTTGGAGCGTAAAGCAGAATCAAAGGTTGCCAGTCCGACGCGATCTAATCCGCTAACGGCGAGAAAGGCAATTGCTGCCGCCGTTCGGATGGCAAAATCGAATTTCGTCATCGGCTGGCCGAATCGCATGGAACGGCTTTGATCAATCAAGAGGTCAATCCGCACGTCTTCTTCTTCGACGAATTGTCGCAGCATCAACCGTTCGAGCCGCGCATAGATATTCCAATCCACGTGGCGAAAATCGTCGCCCGCTTCATACTTGCGGAAATCGGCAAACTCAACCGATGCGCCTTTGCGAGTCGAACGCCGCTCGCCGCGCATGATGCCTGCGAATGCCCGCCGCGCTTGAACCTTGAGCAGTTCGAGTTTCTTGAGGAAAGCCGGGTCAAGCAGATTTTTTTGCGGTGTCGCCATCTATATACAAGTCTGAGGACGATGGACGCTCGCAACTGATTCCGTCCATCGTCCTCAGCCCTTAGCCTATGTTGTCGTTCTCCTCTGCGTCAGCCTTCATTCAGAACTATTATGAGAGTGCGCCGACAATCTCTTTACGTGATGCCGCCGCACGCTCCAATACTTCATCAAGAATCGCATCAACACTGATGCCATCGGCTTCGCCTTCGAAATTCAGAATCACGCGATGGCGCAAAGCTGCACGCGCCACTGCCAATACATCCGCAATGCTGACATTGTAACGACCCGCAACCAAAGCCCGTGCCTTCGCCGTCAGCACGATGGCTTGTGCGCCGCGCGGGCTGGCGCCATAGCGCACGTAGCGGCTGACCAACTCCGGCGCATCCTCTTGTTCGGGATGAGTGCGGAGGAGCAGATCAACGACGGTTTCTTCGACGTGCGGTGCGATGATGACTTCGCGCACAAGTTTGCGCATCTCGATCAACTGATCGGGCATCAGCACCGACTTGGCGTGCGGCGTCGCTTCAGCAGTCGTGCGCCGCAGCACCTCAATCAGATCGGTGCGCGACGGATAGTTGATGATGATCTTGAAGATAAACCGATCAAGCTGCGCTTCGGGCAGCGGGTAGGTGCCTTCCATCTCTAGCGGGTTCTGCGTTGCCAGTACGAAGAAGACTCCTTCGAGAGGATAGGTCGTGCCGCCGACGGTGACTTGATGCTCTTGCATCGCCTCCAGCAGGGCGGATTGCGTCTTCGGCGTGGCGCGATTGATTTCATCGGCCAACAGCAGGTTGGTAAACACCGGCCCGTGCTGAAAGCGGAACATCTTCTCGCCGCTTTCGCCTTCAACAATGATGTTGGTGCCGACAATATCGGCAGGCATCAGATCGGGCGTAAACTGTACGCGAGCAAAGTGCAAGCCGAGCGTTTCAGCAAGCGTGCGAACCAACAAGGTCTTGCCCAGTCCCGGCACCCCTTCGAGCAGGACGTGGCCGCCTGCCATCATCGCCAGCAACGCGCCTTCGACAATCTCTTCTTGTCCGACGATGACCTGCGCGATTTCGGTTTTGAGGGCGTTGAACTTCTCGCCGTACTCTTCCACTCTCTTCTTGATATCGCCTAACGTTTGCATAGCAGTCCGTCATCTGTAGTCCGTCGTCTATTGTCAGCTAAAAATTGATACAACTCACAACAGACGAAGGTCTATAGACTATGCTTGTTTCCAGGGCATCTTGAAAACGACGATGTCCTTCATCTGATTGAGGTGATTGACATCATTACCCTTGAGTTGCCGCTGTATGAATTGCTCAATGGTAAAGGGGCCATCGGCTTCGTGAACGCCGATGCGGTCAAACGCTTCGAGCGACGCGGCTTCGAGCGTCTGAACAGTCTCGGCGCGCAGCCGTTTGAAGTCCGCAAGCGCCTCTTTCGCGTCTTGATTGAGGTAATCGCTTTCTGCGGCGAGGCGGTCTTGATCAACATTGGCTAGCACCGGTTGATCTTCGCTGAGAATGCGCTGATAGCGTGCCAGATAGGCGAAACGTTCCATATCGCGGAGGTGGCACATAATCTCTTTCACCGACCACTTACGCGGATTCGGTCGCCATCGCAGTATCTCTTCATCCAGATCGCCGAGTAAATCGTCCAGTTCATTCGGCAGAGATCGTAAATTCCAAAGCAATCGCTCTTTCTCTCGTTGATCCATTCCTCGCTCCTCTTGAGAAATTGTCATCTGCAAATCAGTCGCCTCGGCGCAACTCCGTAACCTGCCCTTTGTCGGCTGGCCGCCATGCGCCGATGTGAAGGTATTGGCATCTCTTCAATTCTTCTTCCCGGCGTCGGGGTTGATGACATCAAAATAGTCGCGAATCATCCCGCGCAGATGAGTCGGAATCTGACTGCGTTCAACCGAACGTTCGGCGGCGCGACGATAGCGCGGATAGGCAGATGAATAGGGCAGCCGCGAAGCGCCGGTTGTCGGGCTGGATTGCAAAAACAGGTATTCGCCCCCTTGTCGGTTCTGCAATGAGCCGCTCAATTGTGTAGCCTTGCCCTGCCCAGTCAAACGCGGGTTCAGAGGTTGCGTGCTGCTGCCTTTGCCAGTACCTGCGCCGTTGCCGCGACCATTGCCACGTGTGCCTTCGCCACTGGCCTGTCCGGTTGGCGGATTGCCGCCTTGAGTGGTGCGATTGGGTGATTGGGCGCGCTCATCGCGTTGGCCGAAGCGGTCTTCAAGCTGTTTAGCAATGCCTGCGGCCATTTCACGAATCTGGCGATTTTCGGCCAGCAAACGCGCAGTTGCCTCCAACTCTTTCTTCAACTGTTCTTGTTGCAACAATGAACGCGCCATCTGCTCAAGCTGTTCAGGGCTGGCATTGCGAACGAATTGTTCGACGGCTTGCTGAAACTCTTTCGACTGCGCTAGCTGTGACAGGTCGCGCGCCAATTCTTGCGCGGAGGCTTGCAGATTTTTTATGTCTTCAGGTTTGAGCTGACCGAGTCGCATCTGCGCCGCTTGCTTCATCAACTCGCCAGAAAGATTCGGCGCTGCTTTCAAAGCCTCCCCTGTCATCGCCCCGGTCAGGCTATTGGGCTGACCGGCAGCCTCATCCGGCTTGGGCTGATTGGGCGCGCCTTGATCGCCGGTAGTAGCGGTCTCCGCGCTGGCGGATTGCCCGGAAGTCGGGTTAGGCTGCGCCTCTGATGAAGTCGCGGGCTGCCCGCCTTCGCCCTTCTGAGGATTCGTCGAAGTGGTCGTTTCCGAATTGGCCGACCCCGGTTGTTCACCAGAGGAGCGAGGAGGGTTGAGAGCGTTGTTGCGATTGTCGCGGCCTTCGGGTTTCGAAGGCGGTGTGGTTGCTTGACCTTGATCGCTCGCCGCGTCACCTTTGCGATTCGCATTTGACGAAGCTGATGCGGCATCAGGAGGCTTCGATGTATCAGCGGCGACGGGCGCGGGCTTCGCTTTAGAGGCCGGAGGTTTCTCATCGCCTTTGGGGTTAGCTGTCACAGGGCTGGATTTGGCGGCTTCGCTGGCAGCATCGGCAGGTCGGGATTCGGCGCGTGCCAGTTGTTCGCTTTGCGGCTTGCCGACTTTGGCTAAGGCAGATCGCAATCGCCTTTCGGCCATCGCCACGATCTCGTTGGCGCGCGTATTCGACAGATAGTCGTGGCGTTCCCGAATCCGGTTTTCGAGGTTGCCGATCTTTTTTAACGCTTCGGCGCGCGTGTCATTCGAGCGCCGCAAGGCGCGACCGAGTTCAGCCTGCTCAGTTGCCAGCTTTGCGGTCTCGCTCTCCGCAGGCAACTCTTTGGTAACTTCGCTGGCCACCTGTTCCAGCATCTCACCGGCGGCTTGAATATCGGCGCGCTCTTCGGCAATCGCTGCGCCGCCCGGCAATGCGGTTTGCGGAATCAACAAGGCGACCATTAGCGCCACCCCGCCGATCAAACTCAACCCATGCAACCGGGTAAAGCGATAAGGCGCAAGCGCCGAAACTTTCGCGTCGCGGAGGCGCGCAGCCGTATCATCAATCAGTGCCGCTTCCATTTCAGTAGTCGGCGCGCGGCGCGCCAACAGGTTATAAGCTGTCAGCAATCGGTCTTCCAATTGCAAAGCGCGATCAACCTTTGAGGTAACATCGTCTTCCGTCAGACGCGTCAGGTACCAGCGTGCGGCAAAAGCGACAACTGCCAGACTCATGACCCCTGCGGCAAGTGCCCACGAAGCGGCAAGGGTCGGGCGCATCTTGGCTATCACGACGACCGCTGCCGCCAGCGCCCCGCCGATGAGCAGGGTCAATGCCGCATGGCTGAACAGTGAACGCAGATGTTCGCGCCGCTGCACGTTCTGCACCAGTTGCCGGATTTCTCTGATTGCCTCTCTTACATCCAATGTCGCACCCTCTCCAATCGCCGAAAACTGAGAAACAAGCTGAGCGCTGTCAGCAATGAGTAAAATAGCACTTGCGTCACCCAGATTGGAATACTGCTGAACCAGATATTGTTGGGGATCGGGAAACCGACGATCAACGAGGCAATTGCCGCAAACGGGTTGGTTCGGAGCAACAGAAATGCGATCTGCAAATAACTCTGCGTATTGCCGCCCGAAAAGCTATTCGCCAAGGCCGACATAAAGAGTGCCAACGCCGGTATGCCCGCCACCAGAAAGATTACCGAAAAGATACTGACCAGTTGCGCAATCACACCTCGACGAATCAGACACGACCAGTAAAAACTCATTGAGCAGTAGGTCATCCCTGCGAACATCATCACCAGGTAGGCTTTGGCAATATCGCCAAGCGCAATGCCGCCAAGCGAATAGGTCAGGGCAATCAGGGGCAACGAGCCAAACAAGGTGAGTAACAGATATGAAAGGGAAGCGCCGACTTTGCCAAGCAGAATGGTCTTCGAACTGGCCAGCGAGGCAATGAGTAGGTCAAAAGTCTCCTGTTCGCGCTCCGTCGAAATGGCGCTTGCCGAGAAGGTCGGCGCGATCAAACAGATCAACCCCATCTGCACAAAGATCAGTACGGGCGTGAGAAATTTACCAGCTTGATTGACTACGCCTGCCGGGGCATTGTTGACGACTACCATGTAGATCAGCCCGATGATGAGGCTTAAAATCAGCGCGTACCCGGTCAACACCAAAAAGGCGCGTTTGCCTCGCATGCGGGTGCGCATCTCTTTGATCAAAATTGGATTCGATATGGTCATATTTCAATAATAATGAGAACGGAGGGCTGAACAGACTCATGGCTCGCTCAACCCACAGTCCGCATGCCTCAGTCCTCGCTAGGCGACGACCCCGCGTGTAATTTTGAGGAAGATATCTTCCAAATCGGCCTGCGTGCGCGAAAAACCGAGGACGCGCACATCGCCCTTCACCAAATAAGCCAATAGCTCGTCAACATCATCGGGGTTGCCAGTGTATTCGGCGTGAATGACGCGACCGTCGCAGGTCGCATGTTTGACTTCCGGGCGTTCGGCCAGCAAATCCAGAGCCGCCGTCGGGTCGCCTTTTACGGTAATCTCCAACAAGACGTGACCGGCAAGCTGTGCGGTAATCTCATCGAGACGACCGGCGGCTAACATGCGACCGGCTTCGATAATGCCAATCGAAGTGCAAAAATCGGCAAGCTCGGTCAAGATATGCGAGGAAACGACGACGGTTTTGCCCATGCGACAAAGCTCGCGGATGAGTTCCCGAATCTCGATGCGCGCGTGCGGGTCAAGGCCTGATGCCGGTTCATCAAGCAACAAGACTTCCGGGTCATGAATGAGCGTCTTTGCCAAACACAATCGCTGCTTCATGCCGCGCGACAGACTCATCACTTGCGAGTTGTATTTGATCGTCAGGTCGGTCAGTTCAAGCACATCATCAATTGCCGCTTTGCGTTTGGAAGGCAGCACTTTATAGAGCGCGGCGAAATAATCCAGATACTCCCACACCAACAAATCTTCATAGACGCCGAAGCTGTCCGGCATATATCCGATAATGCGGCGCACCTCATGCGGCTCGCGCACCACATCGTAACCGCCGATGGTCAGTGTGCCTTGCGACGGCATCATCAAGGTCGAAAGCATTTTGATGGTCGTCGTCTTCCCTGCACCGTTCGGGCCGATGAAACCAAAGACTTCGCCACGTCCGATCTCGAAGCTGATGTCGTTGACAGCGGGAAATTGTTTGTAATACTTCGTAACGTTTTCGAGTTTGATCATATCGTTTTACGCTACCGGAGATGGCATATCTATCCCCCTGCTTGTTGCCTTCACAGATGCACCACATAGAGGGTTCTGCCTTGACGTTTGATCGAGCTTTTGAAGGTTATCTTGATCGGCGTATCGTCAACAAAGGCGACCAGAATCGGGCGTTGCAGCAGGGGCACGACATTGGGCATCTGCACGCTATCATAAAACAGTTGTCGCTGTCCGGCCTCGCCGCTGATTTCGTATTCGAGCGCCGCGCTCAAATCGTCAAAGGTTTGCTGTTCGAGGCTGTTCGGTTCCAATTGCATAGAGTACCAGTTGATAAAGCTACTCGATTGTGGGGTGTTGAGCTTGATCTCTTGCTCTGCGCCCGGAGCCAAATCAAACAATTCCGACACCCCGCTCACACCGATCAGCGCCGCTTTGCTGATCGGCACGCCGCTGAGGTTCTTTACCTTCACCGCGCCACCACCCGACTCGCCCCCCTCGGAGAGGGCAACGAGCGGCGCGGCAACCTCGCGCACCGCACTTGCCTCGAACATCTCCGCCGACCAGGTGTTGACCGGAACATTGAACTGAAAATCCTGCCCTCGGTTTTCGACCTCTATCGCGCCGTTAGAACTCCCGCTTGGCCCGATATCAGCGCTCGAATCTCTGGCAAATACATCCGTTCCGGCAAGCGTGATCTCCTGTACACCTTTTGCCGAAGGCATCACCAATACGCCCGCCATATCGCGCGCGATGCGCTCGGGCTGATGCAATTCGACAAGGGTAATTTCCGCAGCGACCGAACCGCCGCCGCGACCGATCTCCGACGTGATCACGCTCGCCGTTGTAAACAGCAGCACAACGGCGGGAATCGTCACCCACGCCCAATCCAGTTTCTTGACCCACTTCAAGGCGAAGTAGTTGATCGGCCCGACCGTGAGGATATAGGCGAGCAAAAAGAGCAGAAAATAGTTCGCCGATGGCGGTTTGATATCAGCAAGTTTGAAGAGCGCATTCTGTCCGCCGCCGGTATTCGAACGCGGACTCCATCTGCGCCCCATCATCAGCCAGTTAGTTTGACGGCTCTGCGTTTCAATCGCAGGCAACAACAGGTCTGTCCATAAATCCTTCGCACTCGCCCAACCCCGATAGGGATTGAGTTTGGGATTGATGGCAACAAACCGCACCAACCCGCTGCCATACGTTTTTTCGGCGGCGATCACCCGATCACTAGTGCCAAGCAGCAGGCGCGCGCCGTCTCGCAAATGAGCCGAAATGGCCAGCAAGGACTCGGAGGATTCAAATCGCCCGTAAGTCGCCGTCAATACGTCAAGCGTTGCGCTCGACGTTGTACCCTGCGCCTCAACCGGCAAGATGGCATCCAATCCAGCGGCGCGCAATCCCGCAATGTCTGCGCCGCCGGTGACGATCAAAAATCCGCCCGCGGCAACCCATAAGCGCAGCGCGCGGCTTTGCTCTTCCGTCAACTGACTGAGCGGCGCATCGCCCAAAACGACGACATCAAGCGAGTCATAGGAAACGAAATCGCGCGGCATGTCTTCTGCCGGAAAGACGACCGGATGGGCGGTCGGCCCCTGTTGATTCGACCCCCAACCTCTGCGTCGCCGAGTTGGCGGAGCAGGCGGCGGAGTTGGAGAGGCGGCTGTTTGATTCGCAGCGTTCGCATTGGGCGACGCCGTCGGCTGCGCGGGCGCACCTTTGAAGGGCGCTCGATTCGGCGGACGAAAAATTTCGACCGAGCCGAGATGATTGAGCGTCGTCGCGTCGGTGTCAATCACCCCAATATCGAGTTGCTCGTTTGAGTAATAAGTGCGCTCGACTTTGACCAAAACTTTCGCTGCCTCTTGCCCGTCGGAGAGGAGAATAACCTCCGTCTCTTTGTGTGCAGAGTTGACGTAGGCGGTGATCTCATGAAGTTGGCGTGCGCCGGTTGGCAGTTGGATATCTTTGGTGAACTCGCGGACTTGCGGGCTCGGATTGGGCTGTGATTCGGTGCGCACGATCAGGCGACCATTGATGGGTGCGCCCTGATTGGCGAGGCTGATGCGAAACGGCACCCAACTGCCGTATGAGGTGCTGACAGCCAGCTTACCAAAACCGGCCTTGACCGCCATTTCGAGGCCGCCGACTTGCACGGCTTCCGGCAAACCATTTTGCTCTTCCCCCGTCTGCGCTGCGACATCCCTTGCAGACAACCAAGTGAGAGACGAAGCAAACAAGAGCATTAACAAAATCGAGAAGACCGCTGCGCGCTTATGCATAAAGTTCGATAGGCTCCGACTGTTTGATAACATTCTCTGCATCGAAAATGAGCGCCGAAACTATACAGGCACACCCGAATACGATTCAATTGAAACAAAGTTCCGATGCCTTTCGCGGCGACTGCCAACAAGAGTGCATCGAATGGAGGATTTGCGGCGCTATACTGGTGACCTAAAATCCTTCGCATCGCCTGCCCAAGCCGGAGGAAAAATGGTAGATTACCCTTGTCATGAAAGATGCAGAAATTCGTTTGCTGAAGTTCGCCACGCAGGCCATTCACGCGGGCAATCAGCCTGATCCAACAACCGGCGCGGTCAGCGTGCCGATCTACCAAACCTCAACCTACGCGCAAGAAGGTCTCGGCAAACACAAAGGCTTCGAATATGCGCGCACCCAAAACCCGACGCGCCTGGCGCTGGAAAAGAACCTCGCCGCCCTGGAAGGCGGGCAAGCCGCTTTTGCCTTCGCCTCCGGCATGGCGGCCATCAACGTGGTCATGACGCTGCTCAAAGCAGGCGATCATGTCATCGTCAGCGACAATACCTATGGCGGAACCTTTCGTCTTTTCGACAAAGTGCTCCGCAACTTCGGCCTTGAATTCAGCTATGTGGACGGACGCGAGCCGCAGCATTTCGAAGATGCGATGAGCGCGCAAACTCGCATGGTCTTCATCGAAACGCCGACCAATCCGGTGATGGCGCTCACCGATATTCGAGCGGTTGCCGATATCACCCGACGGCGCGGCGTGCGTCTGGTCGTGGACAACACCTTTATGAGCTCCTATTTTCAACGCCCGCTCGAACTCGGTGCCGACATCGTTGTGCATTCGAC
The DNA here is from genome assembly GCA_964468725.1 of uncultured Clostridia bacterium. Lineage (GTDB taxonomy): Bacteria > Acidobacteriota > Blastocatellia > UBA7656 > UBA7656 > CAYXVU01. The sequence continues at coordinate 45,321 of CAYXVU010000003.1, read as the reverse complement.
GACCAAATACTTGAACGGACATAGCGACAGCGTTGGCGGTGCAGCCATACTCAACGATGAAGAGGACATCAAGCAGTTGGCCTTTTTGCAAAACGCTGCGGGCGCGATTCTCTCGCCCATGGATTCGTGGTTGGTATTGCGCGGCACCAAGACGTTGGCCGTTCGCATGCGACAGCATGACGAAAATGGACGGCGCGTGGCCGAGTTTTTATCCGAAAACCCGAAAGTGCAGAAGGTCTATTATCCGGGGCTGCCTTCGCATGCGCAGCACGAACTGGCCAAACGGCAGATGTCAGGGTTTGGCGCGATGCTCTCTTTTGAAACTGGCTCGCTCGAAAATGCGCGCCGCGTTTTGGAAGGTGTGCGCCTATGTGTGATGGGCGAATCGCTGGGCGGCGTCGAGACTTTGATTTCGCATCCGGCAACCATGACACACGCGTCCGTGCCGGAAGCCAAGCGGCAAGAGTTGGGCATCACCGATGGATTAGTCCGCGTCTCCGTCGGTATCGAAGATGTGGAAGACATTATCGAAGACCTCGATCAAGCCATTGGCAAGATGGCCTGATGGCACGAGGTTATTCGGGCAGTTGTTGATAATCGTCCGAAAATCATTCATAATCAGCGCCAACTTCAGCAGTAACTGAATTCAGTAGACGAAAGAATTGAGATGACCGCTTGAGTCCCCTGCGAAAGCGGGACAGCGTAGTGGGTTATGCCGCAAGACATTGCATTCAACATTGCTGTATACGCAATGACCGATGTTGGCCTCGTCAGACGGGGCAACGAAGACAACTTCATGGTGTTGAACCTGTCGACCGCTGACACTTGGCTTTCGGAGACACCGCGCCGGTTGGCGGAAGAAAAACTCTCAACCTTTTCACAAAGCACCTATGGCTCGGTGCTGGCAGTCACCGATGGCATGGGCGGCGCACTGGCCGGAGAGGTTGCCAGTCGGCTGGCAGCAGAAACCACCCGTGACCGCTTGTTGGAGATTCAATCGAGTTCCACACTGGCACGGTTTCCTTTTCACGAACGCTTGCGACTGGCTATCGAACTGGCCAATCGCCACATCTACGAAATGAGCATCTCGCGCCGCGAATATGCCGGTATGGGCGCGACCTTCACTGCCGTTGGCGTACACGGAACGACGGCCTATTTCGGCCAAGTCGGCGACAGCCGCGCCTACCTGATTCGCGGCAACGAAATCCAGCAAATCACCCGCGATCAATCCCTGGTTGGGCAGCTCGTGCAGTCGGGTCACATCACCCCGGAAGAGGCAGAACGCCACACCTATAAAAATGTTATCTTGCAAGCCCTCGGCGCGGCGGCGCGCGTCAATGTTGTGGTAGATCGCGTTGCCCTTTGCAACCTCGACATTCTGCTTTTATGTAGCGACGGATTATCAAACAAAGTTCGTCTGGAAGAACTCAAACAACTGATCGAACAAGCCCCGTCACTCAAAGAAGCCTGCGAAGACCTCATCAAATTGGCCAACCAGCGCGGCGGCGAAGATAATATTACCGTGGTCATCGCACAGTTCACCGGTGATCAAATCCCTCCGGCCAACAGCGCTAACAGCGATTCTGCCGCCACCTTGCCGCTTGCCACCGTGCCGCTCGGCAGTCAGCAATCACCCGCCATCGTCCCGAACCCCTCGGCCATAGACCGATGGGGAGCCGAAACCTTAGCTCGTCATCCTGAACTGCCACTCGAAGTAACCGAGAGCGATCTGTGTGAAGAAGAAGAAACCATCCCGCCGACCGAAAGAATTCACAAATAATCAACACCGTGTATGGCCGGTTTCAACCCATCTGCCGATCACCAAACTTTACTCTTTATGGCCATAACCATAACAACCCGACGCCCGTCACAATGGCGGCGCTATAGCTCCAGGCAACCTGTTTGAGCAATCGGCGGTGGCCGAGGGTGGCCACCATCACCCCTTTGAAGAGCAGATTCGACAAGAGAGCAATCACAACCACCCGCCAACCATCTGCCGAGCCCAACCGACCGGCGTCAACCAACTGCGCGGTAGAAAGGGTGATGGCATCTACGTCAGTCAAACCCGAAAGCACCGCAACTCCGTACAAACCGCGCGCGCCGAATTGCTCTTTGGCAGCCGCCACTGCCAACAAGACAATGGCATAAACCAATCCAAACAACAGCGCGGTTTTTAGTTCCGAAGGATTCTGCTGCTCCGGTAGGGTTGTCGCTTCTTCCTGGTCGCGGTGCCATAGAATTGCAGAGGCTGTGGCCAATACCATCAGCAATCCGGCAACTGGCCAGAGGGCAATACCAAAAAAGCTCGGCGCTACGACCACAATTTCCACCAGCACGCGCACACAGACAATCGCGGAAGCGATCATAATGATGAGTGCCGCCAACCGACTGCCGGAAGGTTCATTGGCTGTTCGCCGCGAAAAACTCACCGTCGTCGCAGTACTCGAAATCAGTCCGCCGAGCGTGCCGCTTAATACCACGCCAGCCCCTGTGCCAAAGAATTTATAAATGATGTACCCGGCCAAACTGATGCCAACGATCAGCGCTACCATCCACCAGATCTGCCGGGGATTCCAGACTGTATACGGGCCATACGTCTTATCCGGCAAGATGGGCAAAATCACCAGCGAGATCAAGGCAAACTGCATGATCGCTTTGAGGTCATTGTCGCCGAGCCGCGCCGCCAGTCCATGAAGAGGCGCTTTATATTGCAAGAGCACCGCAACTCCGCCGCCTACGGCTATCGCCAAGGGCTCATAGCCGACCGTCAGGAGCGCGCCAACGGCATACATCATGAGCATCGCAACTTCGGTCGTCAGTCCAGGTTCACTCTCGCCGTTGCGCCACTTTGCGATGTTGCCAATCACAATGATGGCGGCCAGCGCCAACATTCCCGCCGCCAGCAACCACGCTCCGAAGCTCTGCGAGAGCAGCGCGCAAAGCGTCCCCAACATCGTGATCAAAGGAAAGGTGCGAATCCCTGCCAGTCGTGAGGCTTGATGCTCACGTTGCAAGCCGACCAATAGCCCAAGCCCCAAAGCAATGCCCAGTTGACGAAATAGAAGAGATAGTTCCACAGTATGTTTTCAATTTCCGATTGTCGGTCACTGGTTGAAGGTGACTGGCTGAAAGTCGCAGGTTGTCGGTTAAAGAGCCGCAGCGCGAAAAGGTCACTGACCGCTATCGCGCCGCGTCACCCCTTCATCCCTTCTCCTCTTCTTCCCTGCCCTCTTCCCGGATGCGTCGCTGCCCGCTCCAGGGGTCTTGAATATACGAGTCCGTCGTCAATTGGCCGGTGTCGGGGTGCGTCAGATGCTGAACGCTTGGCAGCGGGCTGTTGGCAAACTCCGTGTAGCTGCCTGTGAAAGCAAGCTTCCCATCTTCCAATACCATCACCCGCAGTTGCGTTGCCGCAGCCAAGTCGCGCTCATGGATGTGCATCGTGCCATCGCGATCTTCGAGGGCGTAATACTTCACCAGATGGGGAATCTGATGCAGCTCTTTGGTCACCAATACTGAAGTAATGCCGTGCAAATCACGGGCGCGAATAATGAGGTCGAGCACCTGCCGCGCATTGATCGGGTCAAGCCCTGCTGTGGGCTCGTCAAATAACATGATCGCTGGCCAACCGACCAAAGCGCGCGCCAGTTCTAACCGCCGCCGCATACCGATAGACATCTCTTCCGGCAGCTTCTCTAAGTCGTTTTCCAATCCGACGAAGCGCAAAATTTCGTGCACCGCCGGTTCAATCTCCTCTTCCGGCCATTCGTGTTCCGTCAGGCGAAAAGCCGTGTTGTCATAAACCGACAGCCCAGTAAACAGAGTGTCGCGTTGAAAGACCAGCCCCATCTGACGACTGCGCAAAGCCAGCAATTCCGGCTCGCTCAACTCGGCAAGGTCGCGGCCTTCGATCAAGATTTGGCCGCTCTCCGGCTTCAACAGACCGATGGCCAGTTGCAACAGCACGGTCTTACCGGAACCGGAATCTCCGGTGAGGACGATCATCTCGCCGCGTTGTAAGGTAAAACTCACTCCTTCGAGAACGCGGTGTTCGCCGAAATACATTGAGACCGAACGGAATTCAATTACCGGATCACCCTCTTTTATTTGTGACGGTGCACCATTCATTTCACTCCTTGTTCAAGCAAGACTCGTCGTGCGGAGGTCGGAGCGTTGCAATTCGGTCGGCCTCGATGACCGGCTACAATTTGCCCGTCAAGATTAAGAGGCCGATGACGAGAAAGGCTGCGCCTGCCGCCCGCTTGATCCATTCTAACGGAATGTACTGACTGAGCACTGCGCCAACAACCACGCCGAGCGCAGAGACGCAAGTGAGAGCTAACGATGCGCCGATCAAAACCGCCCATGGCTTCTTCGTCTGTGCGGACATGGTCATCGCCGCCAGTTGTGTCTTATCGCCCATCTCCGCCAGAAAGATCACGCCGAATGTCGTCAGCAATACGCGCCAATCCATCATCGCCTCGCTTTCCTCTATTTTCGCAACGCTGTCTGTCCGCGCCGCGAAAAGTCAATGGACTCGCCGAGAATGCGCGCCGCTTCCTGCGGGGCATGAAAGCCGGTTGAGTTTTCCGCCTCCACAAAATCCAGATAGAACTGCGCCTTGCGCTGATAGCTCCGCGCTTCGGCAAGCTGATCGTCGGTCTTCCCCGCCGCGCGCGCGGCTTTGATCTCATTGATGAGTTCGATCAGCGCGTCCATCGCCAAGTTGCGCAGTCGGAAGGTACGCTCCTGAATTGTTTCGACGCGAGCGCGCAACTCTTCTTCCGGCCATTTGTGACAGGTTTGACAGGCAAAGCTGATGTTGAGCAGCGGGCTGCGAACGTGATGATCGCTGATCTTGAGTGCCCCTTCACGCTTGTAGGGCATGTGGCAATCGGCGCAAGCCACACCGGAACGCGCGTGAATGCCCTGATTCCATAATTCAAATTCCGGATGTTGCGCTTTCAACACTTCAGCGCCGCTTTCGGCATGCGTCCAATCTTTATGCTTCGTCTCTTCGTAATAGGCCATGATCTCATCCACTTTCAACCCCTTCGACCAGGGATAGACGAGACGCTTCTCCGGCCCTTTGAAATAGTATTCGACGTGGCACTGCCCACAGACGTAACTGCGCATCTCTTGGCGCGTCGCCTGCCGATTGACATCATAGTTGGCGATGCCTTGACCGGCTTTCAGAGCCGCGATGCCTTCGATAAAACCTGGGCGGGTCACACGCAGTTGCATGGTGGTGGGGTCATGGCAGTCAATACACGTAACCGGATGGCTGACCAACTGACGCGCCTCGCTATAGGGCATCTGATTCATCTTCTCGAATCCCTTCATCAAATCGCCGTCGCCGAGCCGTTTGTAGGGCACATAGACCGATGCGTGACAATGCATGCAGGTGCCTGGTTGTTTGACGACGACCTGACGTTCGGTGAAGGTTTGATCGTCAAGCATGAAAGCGTGGCCGCGCTCTTCGCGGAAATCCTTTGCGAATGCATACCCGGCCCACATCATCTTCAATCGCGGGTCTTCTTCGAGGCGCGATTGCGAGACAATCGAGCGTGGGTCGGCTGCCGTCGGCGTGCGTGGTATGGCTTCGCTGCCGCCAAAGCGCGTGCGAATTTGATCTACGGTGCGGCGGTAAGCGTCATATTGCAGCGGGAAATTTTTCCCCCACACCTCTGCATCATCCACCTCATCGGTCAATTCGACGACGCGATAGAAAGGATTGCGGCCTTCCTGTTTGCGTTCGAGGATATTGACCAACAACGCTGTGCCGCCAATGGCAACGAGCAACGAAATAAAAGCGGTAATGACGATGATCTTTAGGGTACGTTGTTGCGGCGCGCGGGCAGGCGCGCCTGGCGTTTCTGCTTCATCCATACCTTGTCTCTCCTATTTGAATTTCGTCGTCGGGTACAAGCAGCGCCCGACAATTTACTCTCCGAACCGCTGGTCAATTGCCGGTGATCGGCAAAGCGCAAAGGACAATCACCGACTATCTCAGATGGCCAACCGAACCGTGACAACGCAGACAGGACAACTCCTGTGCGCCTGCGTGCTGCCCTTCGATGGCATCAACAATCTCTTGATGACATTTCCGGCAGGCTTGTTCGGTGACCTCGCGGTTATGGGTTTTGATGCGCAGCGGTTCGGGGAATCGTCCGGTCGTAAAAGCGAACGAGTGCCAAAAGCCGTTTGAGGCTTTCGTTGCATACTTGGCTATGGCACCCGGCGGCGTGTGGCAATCATTGCAAGTCGCCACCGACCGATGGCTCGATTTGATCCAACCATCGTAGTGATCTTGCATGACGTGACAGTTCGCACACGAAGCCGGATCGTTGGTGAGATAGGAATAGCCCTTCGCATAGATGAAGGTATAACCGCCGATGCCGACAATCACCCCTAGCCCGATGCCCAGAATGATGCTTTGTAGTGTGCGTGCTCTCATAGTCTTGCCTCAAGCGAACAAAAATGACGGCCTGTATTTCACAATGTTGAGCCGATTTTCTCAAGTCGAATTGCTATGGGATAGCGAGCCGCTTGAATGATTGCCAGAAACGTAATGGCCTGCATCAAGTTCATGCTTGATGCAGGCCATCCGGCAACACCTGCCGCAGAAAGGGTTCCCCAGCCCTGCGGCAAGCCACCTGCGACTCGCGTCTAAACGAGTCGCCGTTCAGTCGGCGCTCATCAACCGTTGGCTCAAACGCTCCACTGCTGTTCCAATTCGGCAGCCAAACGTTCATAGCGCTCCACACCGGCCATCCCCAATTCGGACTGTGCCTGTCGGAACGCTTGCTGAAGTTGGTCGTGCTCCTCTTCGCTGAGCACTTCGTCCGCCAGTCGAAAGAGCATACTGTCTTCCATCTGCATGTGTCGGATCATCAAATCCACATAACGCCGCGCGTCCGTGACGAATAATTCCTGCGCGCCTTCATTGCCGAGTTGGCAAGCGCGAATGGCGCGATTCAAGCCCGAAGTCAATTCGCGTTCGAGTTCATGTTGATGGTCAATCGCGCCCAACGCTCCGCCCGCCCGCTCGATGCCCGCTCGTTCAAGCGCCGGAAAGAGAAACTCTTCCTCTTTGCCGTGGTGATAGGAATCGGCAAATGTGCCGATGAATTCCACCGCCTGCATCAGCGCGTCGAGCGGTACGGCATCTCCTGCTTCGAGTCGCAAACAGATGCCCTCCAACGCGCGCAAGGCTCTTTCGATGATCCGATGTTCATGTTTGAGGTTGTAGATGGCAAACGACATCTTTGCAATTATCCTTTCGCACCGGCATCGGCAAGCAGACGCCCAATCTCCGCATGACTCTTTGCTGCCGCTTGCCATACCGTGCAACCCGTCTTCGTCCGCGCCTTTGGATTCGCACCCTGAGCGAGCAAGTCCTTTACAATCTCGGTATGCCCTTTCGATGCCGCCTCCATCAGCGGCGTCCAGCCATCCGAATCGCAAGCGTTGACGTCTGCATCTTTGGCCAGCAGTGTCCGCACCGTCTCGACATGCCCGCCAAAGGCCGCTTCGAGCAATGCCGTCCTACCGTTCTCATCCGCCACATTCACGTCCAGACCGCAGGCCAACAGCCGCGCGACGGCGCTCGTCTCCCCAATCATCGCTGCACGTACGAATGCCGCCACCACATATACTGGCGCGCCCTGTAACGAAGACTCCACCAATCGGCTGTGGCTCTTGCCAACTACAAAACAGTCGCTTTCCCATCTCTCTACCATCATGATTCGTCCCCCGAGAGTCTGGCGTTTCTCATGGGTAATTGGAGCGCAAATCGTCTGCCGGGCGCTGTGCCACCGGTCACCGTCGCGGGTGATTCGCGTCACGCCGTTTGGCGAGGGGCGACGGCCTCGATGGTCTGCAAAGAATAAAAAATGTCCTGCCGCCCGGTTGCGGCAGGACTTCTGAGACAGACGATCCACTCACAGTTGCAAACCAGTAGGATTCGACTCCTGCTTCTCTATCATCCAATCTTCAAGGAACCTGATGCCCTTCGGTGCTACCGGCAAATTGATATTCGCGCACTTCGCGGATGTTGTGCGGTGCGCCGCGCCAAACGCTGGTCAGCGTGAATTGCGAGACTTTGCCACGCGCCACCGGCGTGCAATGAAAAGAGGTCAACAATTCGCCCCGGCGATTGCCCTCATAGCTATAGATTTCCGTACACGGCTGCCCTGCAGCCATCAATTTTTCATCGTGAACGAAAAGGCATTTGCCTGTCAGATAGACCCCTCTGAGTTTGACGCGCTCTTTGAATTCAAACACGGCGCTTTGCCGTTCCGACTCGCTCGCTTGGCTGCGCGGAACGAAGGAAGAAGCAAAGGCGGTTACCAATAAGACCAGCGACCCAATGATAAAAAGACGTTTCATACTCATCCTCCGCCGAAAAGTTTCAATTAGCTGGGATGAGCATAAAAAATCGGCGGCAAAAAATCGGTATCCACGATCACGCTCACCTGTGATCGCCATCACATTGCCGCCTGCCGACAAACGGACGCCCCCGAGTCGCCATTGCATAGTCGCCGACTTGGCGAGGGTCATTCAATCCACACCGATACAAACGGTGACCGTAATCGAACTCCAATGGGCATCAATGTAAAAACCGCATTCGCCAAAACCCGCCGTCCATCTGATCCGTTGCGTCTCCTCTCCTGAGCCGACCTGAGCCGAGCGCGTGGCGACCACCTTGCCAGTGTCATCAATCAACTTGGCCTGCCAGCCTCCGGTATTGATCGCGCGTTGGCTCATGGGCGTCTGCGATTGCGCTTCTCGTGATAGACGAACTTTGTAAAAGCCCGGCGGTACAGCCGATTTGTGATTGGTTGCAAGATGGAAGAAGAAAACATCCGCGCCGCGCGCCAGGTCTTCCAGGCGCAACCGTTCAACTCCGCTCACGCCAACGTTGGCCACTAAGGTGCCTCGCTGACCGACGTAAACCAAACCGGCCAGATCAAGGTTGAGATGTTGTTTCTGAGCGGCTTCGAGTAGGGCCGCGCTGAGTTCACGAGTAAGGGCTTGTTCGGCGGATGGCACTCTTCCTCCACCTTGGGCCATAAGAGTGAGGGGCAGAGTGGTGAGGAATCCCAGCATCCATCCGGTAACTCTGATCTTGCTTTTAGACAAGTTCTTCATATCCATCCTCCTGTACCAGACAATTTGAAGCGCCTTCTCTACTTCAAGGCATCCAGGCGGGCGTTTTTCAAGGTTACTTTGTCAGCACTGGCATCCACATCAAGGGAAAGGAGGTGATTGATTTGTCCTTTCTCCTTCGCGGTCGTCAGTTCCAGCTTCAGCGTTCCTTTCACGGCATGCGTTCCCGGATAGGTTCCTTCCCACAATACGGTCACCGTATCCGAGTGGCTGTGACCATCGCATTTGGCTTTGCTCCAACTGTTTCTCAAGCTCGAGGTTTCGGGTTTCACGTCATAGTTATCCATCGCTTTGTTATATTGGCGCGGCTCGTATTGGATGGAGGCGTTGAACTTGCCGATGCAATCCTTTTCTCTCTCTTCCTGACAATCAAATTGAATCGGCACCTTGATGCGGATAGATATGACTCTTTGCGTCTGATTGTTGATAATCATCGTTTTGCCATCTGAGTCGCCTTTGGCGTCCGCTTTCAAGCGAATCTCCCTTTCGCAACAGGAGTAGGGCGGCGGGATTTCCGATTGTACGGAAGCCTGAATCGAGAAACTCCCGGTGCTGACCCCGATCAGGGGTAGAGTGAGCCTGTAGAGGTCTGTGGCCGAGACCTTTTGCGGGTCAATGACGACCGTCAAGACATCGCCGCCTTCCAGAGAGACAACTTGCGGCGTTCGGTTTTCAATAACCAAAGGGATGTTTTGCTCAAGTCCAACCAGTCCGGTCACTTCTATCATCAGGGTTGTCTGCTCGCCTCTTATCAAGTTGAGCTTGGGCGAACTGAGTCGGACGCCGAGGTTGTGTAACTTCCCCCGAGTTATGCGGCTGCCTTCACGCACCTCAATCTCGATCTGCCCGACCCTCTCTTGCGGATTTTCTCCGACGATCTTGCGCGGAGACTCAGCCAAAATGCGCGCCTCTTGCCCGCCAATTTGCAGGCGGGTCGTATTCCACTTCCCGTCAAACCGACCAGAGATTTGAATCGGTCTACCCGCTTGAGCGGCATGGGGTAAGAAAAAATCCTGTCCCGTTCCGGTAGGCCAGCCTTCAGCCGCTTGGGAGAACTGAGAGACCGGAACTGCCGTTTTGCCAATCTCCCGCTTACCGTTATTGCGGAGGATCAGTTGCACCAGGCCCGTCGTCGCGTCTGCCGGAACCATCCATTGAAACTGCTTTTCCGAGGTCGTGACCTTGCGGTCTCCCAACTCTACGACATAGCCGTTCAACTCATCGCCGTTCTTCCGGCGCTCATCTGCCGTTTGTCCCGCCGGTTCAGCCATCACCGTTCCCGATATGGCATCGCCGACGGACAAGTCATCCGGCAGATAGACCCGAACTTGTCCGTGCGGAGTCGTAAAGGTTGTCGTATGCAATCCCCAATTCGTTTCGGTGCGGGCGGCGGATTGATTTTGGCTAAAATGATGGTGCGTTGGCAGCAACAGAAACAGAGTGAGAAGGGCAAAGATAACAGGCTTGTATTTCATAGCTGACACCTCTTTTGGTGATGTCAGGCAGGCGGCTGAGGAGTGGAGGCGTTCGCGGCGCCAAGTCGGCTCTACGGCGAGGGTGCGATAGGCTTCAACTTTGTCATTCGTTTCTTCGTTTGGGCAGTACCCCGTCCCGACTTGCTCGGGGTGCGGTCAGAGGTCAACCGCAACTGACCCTGCCACATAGTCGGATGATTCACCACACGCCAGCCAGCGTCCCTGACCCGATGAATGACTGTGAGGCCAAGCCTCACTACGATAGCCGTTTTCCATTGGATGTGACGGAAATCGGATTCATCGTTAAATCATCAAAACGGCGCAGATGTCCTCATGGTCACAGGCAACGGAAAGCCACGCGACAAGCGCTAAAAACGACAATTAGTTTACCCTCCTGAACCCGCGATAGTCAGTGCGCGCCATCACGGCTCCACGTAATCCAGGTCACATATCGGAAAGCAAGCGGTCAGGGCAGGCGGTCGCTGATTTTCTATCCGGGGTGAGCTAATTCTTGGAGGACGTCGGGATCACAAATCAGCAAGGTTGAGCCTTTGACGTGAATCACTCCGCGACTCTTCAAATCGCCGAAGAGTCGCGTCACAGTCTCGCGCGATGCCCCGATCATTTGCGCGATGGCTTCGTGCGTCAAGGTAATCTTCAAGCGCACGCCTTGTTCGGTCGGCTTGCCCTGCTGCGCGCTCCATTCGAGCAGGAAGTTGGCAAACTTTTGCAGCGAGGTGCGCGCCAGCCCAATGGTTCGACGCTGCTCGTGCGCGGTTTGATAGTTGCGGCTGAGATGTTCACCAACTCGTAAGGCGGCGTCGTTATGCGCCGATAGAAAGGTTCGAAAGTCGCTTTGGCGAATGAAATTCACCTGACAAGATTCCAATGCTTCGGCGGTCACTTCGTAGGTTGTGCCAGAAACCGTCGCGCTCAGCCCCAACACTTCCCCGCCTTCGGCAATCTCTGTTATCAAGGTCTTGCCATCACTCGACGTAGTCGATAACTTCACGCGCCCCTGACAGAGGATAAAGATGCCGCGCGCCGACTGACCTTCGACAAAGAGAACCGTTCCCTTCGAATAGAGCGTTGTGTATTTGATCTCTTCAAGCGCCTGTAACGAATCAGGAGAAAGATTGCAAAATAGATAGTGTGTGCGCTGCTCACAGTCCAAACAATTCTCGATCATGCACAATCCGAAAGATGATTTCATCGCCCTGTCCCTCCCTTCCGCTTCCTGCCTGCTAAGCACATACCGGCGTGCGAAACTCAACCCTCATCCTTACTATGCCGAACGATGTAAAGGTTGCAATCACTATGCCGCCCATAACGGTGATGATTCCCTATCAGAGCAACAAGTTCAGGAAGAGAGTAGGGTGAAATTGCGTGAAAGCGCGCAATCGGGTGCGGAAGTTCACACCGCGAAGGGTTATTCTGACAATCGTTTGGTGACCAGTGACCCGTTTCGACGGGCGTCGTCAGATTGCGTTTTGGCCATTCATTGCAGCCCGCCGAGCAGCACGCCGACCGCATACGCAAGTCCGGCAGCCGCCGAACCAACGGCCAACGTTTCGATGCCGGAGCGCAGCCACGAGACGGTTGACCAAAAACTCTTCACGCTGCCGATGGCAAAGAAGGTAATCCCGGTCAGCGTCGTAGACAACCCGAAAGCCTCACTCCACCCGAACAGAAACGGTAGCAAGGGAACCAATCCGCAGATCAGAAAGGCGCTGAAGGTCGAAAGCGCCGCCAGCCAGGCGGAGCGCACCTCCATCGGCAAGCCGTACTCTTCAACCAGCATGGTCTGCACCCAACGCTCGCGGTCAGCCGTAATCAATTCGACAACGCGCTCCAACTCCTCTTCTTCGAATCCTTTCTCTCGATAGATGTGGCGAATCTCTTCGCGCTCGCCTTCGGGGGAGGCGTCAATGTGGCGATGTTCGATGGCCTTCAAGCGTTCGCGCTCGTCGTGTTCGGTTTTGGTTCCCAGATAGTTGCTGGCCGCCATGGAAAACCCATCGGCCAAGATATTGGCCGCGCCGATGATGAGAACGACTTTCGGAGAGAGGCTGGCGCCGATCACTCCCGCAACGACCGCGAAAGTGGTGACCGCGCCATCTATCCCGCCATAGACCCAATCGCGGAGGTAACTATGTCGAGGCCCGGCAGAGAGCCGGTCTCTGATGGCTTCCGGTGAATGGTCGTGTTCCACACTCTCCTGCGTCGCAGCCTGCCGCCTCCTCACTTCACAACGATGAAATCGGTGCTGCGGGTGATGGACTGCAACCGTTTGTCGGCCAGCGGGTCGGTCAGGGTGATGGTGATCGTATAGCGTCCGGGTTTGACGCGCGATAAACCGATCTGCCCCATCTTCAAGAAGGTCGTCGAATTGTTACCCATCTGTTGCAAGTCGGCATCGGTTTCGCGGTACAACTCTTTGCCGTTTTGCGAGATGACCATCTGCCCTTTGGCCTGTGACTTCCCGTCTTTCAACTTCACGTTGTAGAGCATCATCAGGTAGCGTAAATCCAGCTTGCTGGCAACGCGGCGATTGCCCCCGATGACCGTCGTCTCTGTTGATGCGGTGTTGTTGGGCGGCGCTCCGACAATCAACAAATGGCTACTAGTCAACCGGCCATCAGAGAGGTTCGGTATCTCGACATACTTTTGCACTGTGCCGACGGCCCCACTGCGATTGTCGCGCACCGCAAGCCGCACTTGATACGCCCCCGGCGGCAAAACCGTGTCCGCCGTATAATTCAGACCTTCGACGCGCGCGCGTTCATACTCTTCTTGGTCGAGACTGACGGTAACTGTTTCGCTGAAACCGCCGCGCATCTTCCCGACCTCATCAAAGACGAAGCCCGCCACGTCGTAGGTCACTTGCTGCTTGTCGCCCGCGGCTTCAAACTTTAGGTTCTTCGGGTCAATCAACATATGAATATCAACCGCGCCGTGAAGCGCGACTTTGTCTTTTCCTTCGGCTTTCGGCAGCGGGGCGGCGCGGTAGGTCAGCAGCGCGTTGACATTGACGGCGCGTTTGGCGAGCGGTGATTTGATCGCCGCCAGAATTTGCTGTTGTTTGGTCAGGGCAGTTTCATTCGCCGCCTCTTTGCGAGCAAAATACCCGCGCTTGTCATAGACCTTCATACCGGGGCGTTTGACTTTGACTTCAAGCTTATGAAACTTGCCATCGAATTTCGTATCAATCGGCTGATAGGCAAGCAGATAGTAGGATTGGTTGGCTTCGATGATTTTGTTCAATCCATCGCCAAAATTGTTCTTATCAAAGACCGCAATGCCGCCGGTCGCCGACGCCAGTTGTCGCAGTCCCATACGATCTTCCAGCGTGTCAGTCCCCAATAATCGTTCATCCGGCACGCGTCCGAATCCGGTTCCAGCGGAGCGCGAACTGCCCGACCGCGCCAACTCGCCAATCGTCGTCGGCAGAGCGCTCTTTCCCGGCGTTTCGGCGAAGGAGGCGACACCACTATTGGCCGAAAGTCCGCGAACATCCATCGTATGAATGGCGACGCCAGCGCGCGTCGCGCGGTCAGTCAGGTTATCAATGAAGCCCGGAATATCAATGCCGGTGGCAGCAAAATTCGTTGTATTGGCTACAGAGGGAATGCCGCCCGAAATCAAGACCAGCGATTTACGCCCCGGCAACTCTTTCATGCTATCCACCCAGTAGTCCGCCGAGCCAAACAGCATCGTAGCGCGCATTATCAATCGCGCCTCATCCATCACATCTTTACCGAGTTCCTGATTCTGTTCGATCTGATCGGCAATCGCCGTCAAATCCGCCTCTTCCCCTTCGCCCTCCGCACCGGCAGCAGCGCCACCCGCAGCCGTCCCACGCAAGGTGGAGGACGTAAGCGCGTTGAGTTCCGCAGGTCTGCCGCCGAGGTCTGCCGTTTCGGCACTTGCTGATGCGCGGCTGGCAAAGTGCAAAGATGGCGTCAGTGACTCAATGGCTTTGGTCAGCAACCGCTTATCATTGGTGAACTGTTGCAGCAACCCTTTCCCGCCGACGACGCGAATGATGGCGACCAGATCATTCTCGCCCATGCGATCACGAACAAATCGCGCCATCATCTCGCGCACAAAAGTCATGTCTTCGGTGCGAATGGTCAAATCATCCACCAAAAAAGCCATCACCCGTTTCGTGTCGGCTTCGGTCAAATTGTCAGGGTCTTTATCCGGAGTTGCGGGTTGAGGGGCCGCTTTATCCGCCGCCTTGTTGCCGCCAACTAAATCAACGAACTCAAAGAAACTGACGCTTTGCTTCTTGCCGTTATCAAAGACCTCGAAATCATCTTTGGTCAGCCCCTTGACTACTTGCCCGTTTTTGTCGGTGACGACGACATCCAATTGCACCAACTCAGCAGTGATGCGAATAGGTTTTTCGTCAGCCGATTGTGGTTTTTGCTCTTGCGCAAAGGTCACAAAATTCAGCATCGCGCATAAGAAAAGACTCATGACTTTTCTTCCCATAGCCTCTCCTCCTCCGACCGGCGGTGACCGGCACGGCTGCTGTCAATACAGTTACAACCTAACAGATGCTTAGATTTCAAACGGCAATGGCTCCGCTGTCCGAAGAATTGCATCTCTGTTGGACGACTCGGACAAAATCACGAAATCCAAGCTGCGGAGTTGCGGAAAGTTGACACCCTTTCGAATGACTGCCAATCGCTGTCTTGCAACCCAGTCGCAAGACAGCAGCATCAGCCAAGCGGCAAGCAACCGCTGGGTCTTTCAAAGACGGTGAGGATGATCGCCGACTGCCCCTCAGCCAGTCGCAGAACTCTTATGGGCACAGAAATCAACGAATCAGAGACGGCGCGCTCATTCACATTTGCCCTTGAGCGAAGCGACCCATTCTCGAATCAAGGCCAAGCCTTCCTGGTGAATGGTGCTGCGCCCAATCTCCGGCATCATCTCTTTGGCGCGTGTGGATTGCATACGATAGATCAAAATGGACTCATCCGGTTTTCCCGGCACAACGTCAAAAGCCAGATTGCCGGAGAAACCCGCAGAGTTCGGACTCTTACAATACCCCAACCGGCGCGGGTCTGTCTCTTTCCAATCGAGCAAAAACGCCGTATAGCCCGCCGAACCGTTGGCGCGGTGACAGTGGGCGCAGTTGCCATCCAGATAGGCGCGTGCGCGCGCCTCCATTGAAGCGCTCTGCGAGTCATTCCACACGGCCAACTTCGGAGCGGCAGAGGAGGGCGGCGCGCCTGTCAAATAGCCGATCTTCGTCCAGTAATCCAGTTGATTGGCCGTGCCGTCCGGGTAGGCAAAGTCACGATTGAGTTGCCGCGCTTTGGTTCCGACCGGCAATAGCGTCTTTGAGAGATCGTGGCACTGCGCGCACTCATTGGTATTGGGAATGTTGTAACGAATCGTTTGCACCTGTCCGCTAGCATCCGTCATGCCAATGTGCGCTGTACTGCCTGCAATTTGCAGTATCGCATCGGTCTGTTCAGCATTCCAGACATAAGGCAGCGATACCCATCCGCTTTCGGTATTCACCAACAAGCGCGTTTCGATCAAGCGCTCGCCCGACGAACTATCCGTTGCCGGATAGGCGAAAGTCTTTGAAAGAATCGCGCCGACCGGAAAGGCAAAGGCTTCCTCTTCGTGATAGGTCGCCGCCGTCCCTTCCGGCATCCACACAAAGCGATACTTGCTGGCATAATCGGAAAACAGCGGCGTGTTCAGGTCATAAGGCACGACGCGCTGATTGGGAACCAGCGGCGTCGCGCCTTTGACGAACAACTGCCAGTCCGAAAGCCGTTTCGGAAAAGGCTCTTCCAAATAAGACTGCACGCCGCTGCCTCGCCCACAACTGGCAAAACAACCGAGAGCGAGCAAGATCAACGCCGCGCAAACCGACTGACGCATTACAGACTGCCTCCGGCTTTCGCCCTCGTGCCGTTGGTCTGCGGCAAGGTGATGGCTTCGGGCGACGGAATCGAACATTTATGCTGGCTCAAATCGCGGCTGATATTTTTGAAGCCGCCCGCCCCGTCAAAATTCATGAAGGTCGCGCTGCCATTCTTCTCAATGCAGATTTTTGCATCCGCTACCGTGCCCGGTTTGTTGTTCACCGGCTCAAGGATGCCATCGTAAATAATATCGGGCAGCGGTTTGCCGGTGGCTTGCGCTAAGGCTTGCCATTTTTCCAAACGGCTATCGGGTTCTTTGCCGCTGCCGGAGATTTCATTGTCATGAAGGTAGACCGAGGCGACATAGGGATTGAAGTTGGGATTCTTGATTTCGCTGGCGCTCGCCGCCGACAGGTAGCTGACCACATTGATGTTGGTCGTATTGTGGTCTTTGATGACATTGCCAAAGACTTCAACGTTTTTGACCGCCATAATCAACATCCCCGTGCCGGTGGCGAGGTTGTAAACGGTCTGCCCTTTGGGGGCAAAGTTCGGCGTGTTGTTGGCCATCACTTTGTTGTTAAAGACGCGCACGAAGCCGCCCCCTTGCACCGGCAGATCGGGAAGGTTGAAGACCAGTATGCCGCCAGTGTTACTGGTCACGGTATTTTCGTAGACATCGGCGTGCTTGGTATTTTCAATCTCGATGGCAGCGACATTTTGCTCGGCGCGATTGCGGCGAATGATGACCTGTTCGGACTGTCCGATGTAGATGCCCGCATCAGAGGCGCCGATGGCGACCGACTCTTCGACCAACACATTCTTACAGGTGACGGGATAAATGCCATAAGGGCCATTGCTGACATTCGGGCCGCCCGTCCATTCGACGCGAACGCGGCGAATCGTGATATTAGTGCCGCCGTCCACTTTGAGGGCATCGCCCGCCGAATCTTCCAATGCCAAGTCTTCGATGACGAAATCGTTGGCTTTGACCAGCATCCCCGCAGACCCTGCCTGTTGTCCGGCAAACGAAAGAATCGTTTTGTCCATCCCTTTGCCGCGCAGCGTGACGTTATTGACCGAAAGCGAGAGCGTCTTATCGAATTTGAATGTACCTTCCGGCAATTCAATCACGCTGCCCGGTTTGGCTTTGATCAAAGCCTCTTGAAAGGATTGTTCGAAGTTCGCTTTGGTCAACGGCGTGTCGGAACCCTGCGGAGGGGCGCATGAAACGAACCCCAGCAGACTGGCCACAGCCAGGATCAGAGCAGCGATTTGATGTCGTCTATTCATAGTCGGCCTTTCCGGTTGTTGGTTTCGGTCAGAGAAGAGACTCCCGCACGAGCGCCCATCTTACCACTTGCTGCGGCAAGGATGAAGCCGGAACCATCTGTCCCAGCCAGCGAGTTCAGCCGGTTTGACCGATGCACCGACCCGTTACGCCAGAGGGATCATTGATATCTGTGGGATTTGCGCCGCTGTGCGAAGGCTCATCAAGCAGTCCCGGACGATTGTCTTCCCGGCAACCTCAAAAACTTGCGCGCCAGCGGGCACAGCAAAGTTTTGCCCGACCGCAACAAGCTTACCCACGCGCACGATGATCGTCGCATTTGCGATGGGCAAACCCGCCGCCGTGTGAACAATCGCGCCGCGCACAGCGATGAGTGATTGCGCCGCCGCTACTGATGGATCGAGCGGAATTACGCCGCAGAGACTCAGGCCTGCTACCGTCAAGAGTGCGACCATTACTTGTCAGGTTGCGAGTCCCCGATCACACCTTCAATCAGGCGAAAGACAGGCGGAGACTCAAGATGGAGATGGCAGCGGAGAGTGGAGGTAGATACCCCAAACAGCGAAGATGATGAAGACGACCGTGTAACCGAGTTCGGCAACGCCGATGCGTTTGAGGTTCAATCGTTGCCCCTGCGGGCGCAGCCCTGCAAAGGCGCGAATCATGATGGGAAAGTAGGCCAACAGCAGAAGGCTCGAAACTAACTCCCATCGAAGAGCCAAAAAGACGAGCGCGCCTAAGCCGAGGTGATAGATCACACATTGCCACGTGCGCAACCCGGCATCCGGCTTTTGTGCATAACGGCTGACTCTCATCTTTACGTAAAAGACGGCGCTTGCGAAATAGAGCAGGTTCAAAACCCAAATCAATAAACTCATCTCGTCAAATCGTCCGGCGATGACATAGTAGGCTCCGGGCGCGGTCATCGTCAGGCTGATGACGCCGAGCAGTTCCCCTACCACTTTGCGTTCGGCGCGTTTGGCCGCCATCCAAATATGTAAGAGCAGCAACACCAGCAAGACAGCCCCGAAAGGCAGCAACAACCAGCGATCATACGTCAACAACAACGGCAGCGTTGCGGCAACGGCAATGAGGGCGTAAATCGCTAACCACACGCGCGCCTGACTTCGGCGTTGCAGGCCGTTCGGTTGCGAAGGTCGGAGTCTGGCTAGAGCGGCAAACGGTTCGTGCGCCAAAAAGACGCCGGTCACGGCGACGAAGAAGAGGATACCGCGCAGGTCGAACCTGCCGAATGACAATGCTGCCATGACCAGCGGCGCGTAGAGCATCGCCCACGCGCCGTGTTCTTTTGGAATGGGCGGTTTGCTCTTCATCTCAAGCGACGGTCGCGCTCGCGGCTCGGCTCTCTATCGCCAAAGCGCGAGGAAAGAGCAGGTTGTTCTCCAAGTGAATGTGCCGGTGCAAGTCGGCTTCGAATGCCGCCAGACCGCTGTAGAGATTGTGATAGCTCGGACAGGCATCCGCAGGCAGTCGGTAATCCTGCGTCAAGGCGCGCATCTCGCGCAGCGCCTCGCCCGCCGCATCGTGCTCCAGCATCATCATCCGAATGGGATTCTGCGCCGAGCCGAAGAACGGACGCGGCACGCTCTGTTGTCGGGCGATCAAGGCTTCCATCTCCATCAGGTACGGAAACAACACTTGCTCTTCTTTATACATATGCGGCAGCAAGTCTTGCTTTAAGACAAAGAAGCTCTTCTGCAACGCCGCCAACTCGGGGTGATTCTTTTCATGCACGGAAACGACTTTGGCAAGCAAAGATTCCAGTCGCTCCAACTCCGCGCGCGTGTAGACGTGATGGGTCTCCAGAATATGAGCGATCAACTCGGTAAGGGTAGCG
The DNA here is from genome assembly GCA_964468725.1 of uncultured Clostridia bacterium. Taxonomy (GTDB): domain Bacteria; phylum Acidobacteriota; class Blastocatellia; order UBA7656; family UBA7656; genus CAYXVU01. The sequence continues at coordinate 25,632 of CAYXVU010000003.1, read as the reverse complement.
TGCTGCCAGCTTTGCGGCGCGGCTTCGGCAGCTTGTCCCGCAGCCTCTGCCTGTTGCAGAGAGACGATCACCAACGCAATCGGAATGTTTGCCGTCGTGCAAGCTTCCAATAGCGTCTGATTCCCCTTACAGCAATAGTCAATCTGTAGTTGTTCGAAAATTTGCGTCGCCCCGGGAATCATAACCGCCAATTGGCCGACGGTCTCTGCGCTATCAATCATCATAACCACCTCCTTCTATCTACCACTGCGGACGGGCACGGTTCACACCCTAGCGTGAGGGAAGAATCCGCTCTCACTAAAATCGCTGGGTGAATTCGAAGTAGAGAAAATGGGCTGCCGGATTATTCCCGCCTTGCGGATAAATGGCGGCAGGCACGCCGCCGCCGCGCACTCCTCCCACATAAAAGGTCAACGCCGTGCGTGACGCCACCGTGTAATCCAGGCTCACATCAAAGAGCGTCCCCATACTCTTTTTCCCGCCGCTCGGTCGCCCAATGTATCCGAAGGAATTTTTCTGAAACGCGCCGCCGCCCACATACCAAAGATCATTTTCATTGCTCAAGCGCAGATGACGAACGTCACCGCGCAGCGCCAACCGCGCATGCGGTTTCAGCCGCAGTTGCGCGAACACATCTTCATTATTCATGAGGTTGTAAAAGGGAAAGCGCGCGTAGATGCGCGGCGTTGGCAGCACTTGAAAAAAGGTGGTGTGCGCATCATCGCCGGGATTGCCGTCTCCGGTGCTGCGGAAGTAGCCGCCCCGTATCCAGGGTTTGAGTTTGGCGGCAAGCGCGCCGCCCGGTTGATAACCTGCCTCTACAGCGATGGCTCCGGCGCGATGATCGAGCCTGCCCCAACTGCCGAATTGTCCGACTCCCCAAACTAGCAGATCGGCGGTTCCGCTTCCTGCTTTCATGGCCGTAATCGAATGTCCGCCGATGGTGGTCAATCGCAGGTTCTCGCCATCGGCTTGGCGCGCCAACAAAGGGCGATTGTCGGTCTTCAGCGCCGGACGGCCATCATGATAGTGCAAGGCGAAAGCGCGCACGTCGCTCTTCGTATTCTTCGTCGCAAAGGGTCGGGTATAGGCTCCGTAATAGAAGTCCACATCCAGTTCGTAGAGGCTGCGCAATTGAAAGACCCCTTCGGTTGGTCGCGCCGCGACTACCGTTACATTGGAGGTCTTGGTATTCCGCGCATACTGCACGCCGTCAAAACTGCGCCCGACATGCGAAAAGCCAAAAGTGCCGATCAGACGATGCGCCAGATGATCGCGTTTGAGGGTTGCCAGCGTTGCGTCGGCAGGTGTAGTCTCTGCGCCTTCGACAAATTCGAATCGCCCGATTCGCAGACTGCTCGCTTGATCGCCGCCCAGCCCTTTGAAGCGCACGAAGGCCTGTCTCAATATAGCGCTCGCATCCTGCTGTCCGTTGGCAGCAAAGTAGCTGGCTCCGAGTCCCAGTTGCCCTTGCGGCGCGGGGGCAATGGCCTTCTCCGGCAGATTGATAAGCGCCGGAAACATGCCTTCGACTTGCCAATCGAGCCGCTCGGTTTGTTGAGCGAGGCTCAACCGCAACACGGCGGCTCCGAAGGTGTAATCGTGATCGGCGGCAGCGGTTTCAAACCAATTCCAATTCTCGGCGCGCAGGCGCAGGCTGCCGGAAAAGGTTAGATCGCCGATCTTGATGGGCGCGGGCGATTGCGTCGCCGGTTTTGCTGTGCTGCTCGCGGTTGCAGGCTGCTGCGCCATCACCCGATTCACCCAACCCGTTAGCGTCAGAGCGATCAGAGCAACCCATACGAAATACTTTTTCAGCCTCATTCGCGCAGTTGCGTTGTTCTTCATCACCAGAAACTCCTCAGTTCACATCCTTGCAGAGAGCCAAATCAGTTAGTTGTCAAACAGACAACATCGGCTGAAAGGGCAAATCATGTGCCTCGCCGAATGCACAGGATTTGCAAATGAAGCTCTCGATTTGGCCTGCCAATTTGGGCTTTTCGCCCATCGGAGTTGAGGAATTTCCCTCAATCGAAGGCCATCCGTTCCAACTCTCATTTGCGCCACAGGTTGCCAATCGTGCGCACAAGTTACGACTCTCCGCAGGCGAACATACAATCATCATCTTCAGACAAGATGGGCAGCGGTTGCCCTTGCGCTGTGCGCTTGGCAGAACCGGCGCGATGCAGCAAAGCCTGCCCGGCCAATGCCAGATAACCCACCCCAGAATGCTGAAGCGCAGCAGCGAGCGGTTCGGCAACGAAAGCCAAGTGCTCTCGCATAAAGCTCTGTGCTGCCGCCGCCGTCAATTCGGCCTTCTCGGCATCGCCACAATCCGCTGCGTAAGCTTCCTTCAACCGCAGATAAGCGAGGAATCCGGCTTCTACCGCCACATGATCGACCGCCTCCGCCGCATTGGCATGATAAGAGAAAGCGTCGTAGTAACTCCTCAATTCAGCCATCAGATAGCCTGGTTGAATCAAAGCCCGATGGCTGATTTCGCGCGCCGGAGCCGGGCCGCCGGGGCCAAAGAGCGAATGATAAAGCCCCTCGCTCGCTTCTACTGTAGCGGCTACGACTGCGGCCTTCAAATCTTCATCCGTTACCTCTGCGGCCAGCCCCCTGATCTTGTCGCGCCAGCCTCCGGTCGGACATTCAAATAGCAAACTCAGCAACCGCCACTCGGTCGCTTCCCGCAACAGCCTGCGCGTCTGTAGTTCTTGTAACACCTGCGCGTTCATCTTGCTCACCTCATCAACAACGGAATCCATCCCGTTCGCATCTTGCGTGCGCCAGCCTCTTGATGATTTCCTTCCCACACGGCAAACGCAATCTGCGAGCGCGTCTGCGGCGTCCAATCATTGGGCAAATGACGAATAATGACGACCGACCAACCATCCTGCCCATGCGCGCCGCGCCCTTTTGACAGCGATTGCGGCGCGGGGGAGAGCGTGCCCGGCCCTTCGGCAATTAAGTCTTCAACCGGCGTGTTGCGCGGGCCGACGCGGCGATTGCCAACCGCGCTGGCCGGAGCGTACCGTTTCGCCATCTCTTGCTGCGCTTCCGAACCTTTCTCTAATGACTGTGCGTTGTAAGGGTAATGATCCACCGAAGCATTGGGGTGCAAGGCGTTGATCGAGTCTTCGCGCCCGTCAACCGAAGCTTGCCAATCGGCACGCCAAAAGGCGATTTCGACGGGCTTGCCCGCTTCGCCCATCTGCGGCGCGGGTACATTCGCTTCGACCTTCGAAGGCACCTGAACCGCGCAGGCATCGAGAAAATGCATTGGGCCGGGCGCATCATTGATCGTCGGGTCTGCCCACTGCAATCGAAAGGCAACCTCCGTGCCGTCGGTTATGGCGCGGACGTGAACTTCCGGCGTCGAAGCCTCCATCAAGCGCGGCTCGACCAAATCTTGCAGCACCAACTTGGCCACATGCTCAGAGACCTTATCCCACGCCGGGTCGCCGGGGTCGGTTGGTAGTTGCTTGGCCGTAACCGCAACGACTTCGGGAGTCAAAACCGTCGCCCGACGACACCCCCAACTCATCACCAAACTGAAGATCATCACCCCTGCAATATATCGAAGTGGTGTCCGCATACAGCCTCCTTCTTCGCTTCGCGGATGCGACTCTGTGAACCGTCCGCAAATCTGGTTGAACCTTTGCGCCGATTCTCCTATCTCAGCTTTCATGCCCTCACGGGCAATTCACCCGCGAAATCTGGTACAACTGATCGTAGGCCGGGCGAATCTGAATCGGCTCCCGCAGCGGCACTCGCACGGCCTCCGCGCCCGATTCGGTTATGCCAATCACTCGATCACCTTGCCGCCGCCATTTGGGTATCACCATCTCCGTCGAGCCAAAGAGTCCGAGCAGGCCGGAGAGTTCCGGGTCTTGTGCGGCTTGTCGGTAAGTCTTCACAGCCTCTTCTGCGCCCGGCCCGAACATCTGCCGCAGAAACGATGCGGGCGCGTGAATCGGCGGGATGTAATAGACGTTCGGTTCCAAGCCGAATTGCGGAAAGAGCGGCAATGCGATTTTGCGAATGTGTACAAGATAGTCTATCGGGTTATCGGCTTTGGCTTTATCGGGAGGCGAAATCCAACCTGCCAAGCGAATCTTGCCGATGCAGTTGACGAAGCATTGCGGTTGCAACCCCTGTTCAATCTTCGGAAAACAGGCGATGCATTTTTCCGATGTGCCGGTCAGCGCATTGAAGAAGACCTTCTTGTACGGGCAGGCTTTGACGCATTCCTGATAGCCGCGACAGCGGCCTTGATCGAGCAATACAATGCCATCTTCCGGTCGTTTATAGATTGACCCGCGTGGACAGGATGATAGACAGGCAGGATAGGTGCAGTGATTGCAAATGCGCGCCAGATAGAAAAACCAGTTCATATGCGGCACTTGCAAACTCGCGCCATGTTCGATCTGCCCCGCGCAATCGTCTTCGCCGACGTTGGGATAGGCGTAGTCTTGATCTTCCGGCCTCCATCCTAAAACGCGCTCGCCGGGCGGGGCGGCTTCAAAGATGGTGCGCCCTTCGTAGGTGTGAGTCGGGCGTCCTTCGTATTCGCCGGTCGCCCAATTCTGCCCTTCAAGTTTTTCGAGAAGTTTCAAATCCCAGGCCAACGGATAGAAGCCATAAGGTTTGGTCTCGACGTTGTTCCAAAGCATGTACTCTTGCCCTTGCCCTGATGTCCACGTCGTCTTGCAGGCCAAAGTGCAGGTTTGACACGCGATGCATTTATTGATGTCAAAGACCGCCGCGAACTGTTTTTGCGGGCGACTTTCAGGATACCAGTAGGACATCTGCCTTCCGAGTTGCCAGTTGTAAACGCGAGCCATAGCTATTTCTCCTTTCCGTCACTGATGAATTGACCGGCGAGGTATCTCTGCATCTCTTGCGATTCGTAATTGGGTCGGATGCCAAGTTCTGCGGGACGCCACAACCCTTTGCCCTCAATGCCGCCCGGCTCGGCGCGGCTGATCTTGACAATCGCTTCGCGCGGCGCGCCGGTCGGGCAATGCACATCGGGCAAAAAGCCTTTGCCAATCCCCTGCCCGAAGAGTCCTTTTCTGACCAGCGAATCGGTCATCCAGGTCGGCTTCAGCCAGCCGCGCGTCGCCGATTGATGCGAACCCGAACGAAACATCGCTTGATAGTTCGTGCGCGGGTTTTTAGCGAGTCCATCTTTGCGCTCGCGTTGCCCCTGTTGCGACCCCGGCGTTGCCCCGTACATGTTGAACCACATGCGCGTCACGCCGCGCGGCGTGCCGGGGTAATAGCGCGCCCGACACAATAAGCGGGCGAATTCGTAATCGCGTTGGTTATTTTGCCAACCGCGAAATGGGCGATCCTCCGGGTCAGGGTCAACCCAAACGTAATCGCCATCGTGCACTCCCAATTCGCGCGCATCGGCGGGATTGATGTCCACATAGCCTTCGGTGACAAAGGGGCTGCGCTTGTCGTGACGATAGATGTCGCCAAAAGGCCCAAACAACACTGCAACCATATCGGTATCAATCGGCGTCGTGTGCGAACCGTGCCGGTACTTCGGCGTGTGAAAGATAAACTTGTAGCCTTGTTTGATGAGCGGGTGCGCCGACTTTTTCGTCTCTTCCCAGGTCAGCACAACATTGCGCCCGCAACGTGTTTCGCACGATAGATCGTCGCGTTTCACACCGTAGCTTTCCGGCCCCGCCGGACGAATCGCTTCGTGAGGCGGCGCGATAATCACGTTTGGCTCATAGAAAGTCGAATCCACCGGCTCTCGATGCACCGGCAGATTTTCGCCCGCTTCGATGAACTCGTTCTCTTCGCGGTAAAACTCCAACCTGCCGCTTTTGGTGTACCAAGGCGTCGAATCGGTGACTTGATCGTAGCCGACGGCCTTCGGCGTGGTGCGCGAATTCATCAGCGCCGGAATGCCTTCGAGAGCTTTCGCTTCGAGTTCGTGAAACTTGTACCCCTTCGTGTTGGTCGAAGCATCGAGCACCCGTTGCAAATAGACATCCGTGCGATTCTCGCGCACAAATTTCCAGTAATCATTAAAGCGATTGTCGCCGGTCAATTCGGCCATCTTCGCGGAGACCAACGCCAGCACTTCTATGTCGCCAATCGTGTTGAAGATGCGCGCCAGCGGAGTGCGCGGGAAGAGAATCAAAAACGGATTGGTCACCGATGCGGTCATATCCGGGTGTTTCAACTCCGCCCACGTATCCACCCCGAAGACGACATCAGCCCACTCGCACGATGTAGACCACCACCACTCTTGAACGGCGATCATCTCGAAGCGCGGCAGCACATTGACCACCGAGTTGTAGTGCCACTTAACATTGCCGAGTATCGAATTGGCGTTGGCAAACCACAAAGACTTGGTCGGCGCAGGAATGTGGGTCGCGCCGGTTAAGAGTTTGTTGCCGACGCGGAGCGGATGATCTTCGTGGTTGTAATAGTGCGCCGACTCCGCGCGCCAATACTGACGCGGGCGGGCGGGTTTGGCCGGATCGAGTTCAATGTCGAACGGGTTTTCGTTGATGTACTGAGGCGAGCCGTTGAAGAGAGCAACGCGATAATTCCCCGCAAACGACCCGACGTTGCCGCCGATCTTTCCGACGTTGCCGGTCAAGGCCGCGAGCAGGAAAATATCGCGGTCTTTGTTGTCGTTGTTAAAGAATTGATTCGGCCCCATGCCGACGGCAAAAAGCGTCGTTCCCGGCTCTTTAGCAAAGTCGCGCGCCAGAGCTTCGACTGCGGCAGCCGGTGCCCAGGTAATCTCTTCGACCGTTTGCGGGTCGAAATGCGCCGCATACTCTTTCACCAAATCGAAGACCGGACGACAGCGAACCTTCTCGCCGTTTGCCAGCGTCACCTCAACCGCGCCTTCCAACAGGGCATCACCGATTTTTGAATTCTTCCCAACTTCATCGCGAGTCAATAGCTTCGGCGTGTTGCTGGCGCGATCCCACCAGAGAAAATCGCCCCACTCCAAGCGCAGCTTTTCGGTGATGATGCTCTCTTTTTGTTGCGCGGCGGGCGGCTCCCTCTCGCCCTCTTTGAGGACGCGAGTCGCTTGCAACGCACCGGGTCGCTGCCCGAAGACTTCTTCGGCGCGCAGGTACTTCAAGGTGTCGGTGCGAACCAGAATCGGCAAGTCCGTCCACTGGCGCACATAGTCCTTGTTATAGAGATTCTCTCGCAGAATTACGTTAGCAAAGCCGAGCGCGAGCGCGGGCGTCGTGCCGGGTCTGACGACTAAAACATCATCGCCTTTGCTGGCCGTCGCCGAGTATTCGCAGGCGATGACGATGACCCGCGTGCCTTTGAGCCGCGCTTCGGTGAGCCAATGCGAATCGGGCATCTTGGTGGTAATCCAATTCATGCCCCAGACAACGACCGTTTTGGCATGCTCGACAGCAGAGAGATCGAACTCAACCGTCTGTTGTCCGGTCACCATCGGATGGCCGGGCGGCAGGTCTGTGTGCCACGAATAATTGTCGAAGCCTTTGCCGCCGATGGCTTTATCCGGTTCGACGCCGCGAATCGCCGAATCCAATAACGCCATCGAATTGGCAAAGCGATACATACCGAAGACCCGTGTAATGCCGAGCAGGGGCATGCCGCCGCGAAACTTCAAGACCTGAGTGCCTGCCCCCTGCGTCGCTTCGATGGTCGCTTCATCGTAATGCTGCGCTTTGAGCCGTTTTTTGCCCTCTTCGCCGCTGTAGGTTTCGGCAATGTTTTTCAAGGCGGCGGCAACGATAGTGGCGGCTTCGTCGTGCGACACTCGCACCCATTCATCGCGGGCGCGTTGAAAGTATTCGCTCGGCGGGCGGCCATCGTTGCCGCGCGGAAACTTCTCTTCGTACCAACGTTTGAATCCGGCGCGCACCATGCAGCCGTTGACGCGCCGATCTCCGTAAAACCGTCGCGTCAATGCCAGCCCTTTTTGACAGATGCGCGGGTCCCAACGATGCGTCGCGCCATTGCCGTTGAGGTCTGTCGCTTCGCCGTAGCGCATCGTCGGGCCAATGCGCGTTACCACACCGGAACGCACATAGGCATTGAGCAAGCAGTTGTGCGTATCGTTGGGAGCGCAGGTAAAGGTGAACTTCGAATCGTATTTCCACAGGTCGCGGTAGACGCGCTCCCAACCGCGATCCGGATAGACCGCCAGCGGGTTGCTGATGGCCTCCAGCGCCCACGCTTGGCTCGAAGAAGCGAGGAGCGCGCCAAATCCTGCCGCTGAAACTCGTTCAAAAAATTCGCGCCGTGACATCTCTCTTTTCATAACTCTACTTACCCTCCCAAGTGCGGATGAACGCGACGATGGTTTCGATCTCCGATGGCGTGAGCGCAGCGCGAACCGGCGAAGGAGTGAGAAAACTCTGCATCGCTGTTCCTCTGCGCCCGCGACTGATGGTGTCAACCAAGAAGCGATCTGTGGCAAAACCGAGCAGGGTTTTGTTATTGAGCGCAGGGCCTTCGCCGCCTTCACCTCTCTGTCCGTGACACCCCGCACAGTTGGCGGTAAACAGGCGGCTGCCCAACTTCACATCCCCTCTGACCCAACGCGGCGGCTCGGTCTCCGGTTTGGCTGCGATGTTGCCTGCGGCTTGTCGCAAATACCCGACAACGGCTCTGATCTCGTCGGGGCGCAGGCCACCCTCTTTTTCGCCCCACGCTAACATCTTGCGACCGGAGCGACCTTTGGTAATCGTCTGCACGATAAATTCATCGGAAGCAAGCTCTAAAAAATCGGGATTGATGATCGAAGGAAAGGGTGGCACGCCGGGGTAGCGTATGCCTTTGCCATCGCGACCGTGACAGCCCGCGCAGATGGCGCTGAAGACGGTCGCCCCATCAGTAGCAAATTCGCGCTCGCCAAACCGCATCGCCTGCACGCGATCTTTTGGCAGATAGACGCTCGGCAGCTCTCTGCGCCGCAGCGACAACGTGTACAGGGTCAACAAGTCAATCTCGGATTCCGTCAACCCGAGCATCGGCATTTGCGACCCTTGTACGGTGGCGACCGGCGAGCGAAAGTGTTCCGCCAACCAATTCGATAACGTATGTTCGCCTTTGACCGACGTGAAATTGAGTTGGCCGGGGTCGCGTTCGCCGCTGCGCGACAGATCGGGTCCGGCATCGCCACCCGTACCACCCACTTTATGACAGCCCAAACAGCCGACCGAGTTGAACAGCGCCTTGGCTTCGATCAGTCGCGGCGCGCCGATGCGCGAAGAGAGAAAAAGACTCAGCGCTTGACGCTCGCTTTCATCAATCGGCCCGAACGCATCGCGCCAGGTTCCGGCGGTTGCGCCTTCGTAACTCTTCAGGTGTTTGTCATACCAGCCCGCATCAAAGCCTTTCAGTCCGACATGCGATAAATCCGGGCCTTCCATCCCGCCGCCGCCAGGGCGCAGCGTGCCGCCGCGTCCGTCCAACCGATGGCAGGCGTAACAATCCAATCGCTCGAATGCGCTGCGCCCTTTCTCAAGCGCCACCCGACTGGGGATATGTAGAGGGGTGTGGCAGGTTCCACATCCCGCATAGCTGTATTTTGTCGGCAACATCGGCTGCGGCCAAAATCGCACAGCGCCGTGCGCATCGGCTTTGTCCGTCGCGCGTCCCTGCCCGCCATGACAGATGGTGCAACCCATCTCGGTTGGTTGATGCACGACGGGTTTGTGCGGCGCAACGACTGAGGCGCCGAATATATCTTGCTCTCCCGGCGACATCCCAACGTGACACGAAACGCAGCGGTCAGAGATTGCGAGTCCGGGATTGATGACTTGCCGCAAGCGCACATCAATCGCGCCTTCTGCCGAACGCGTCGCTTTTTGAATGCGCCGCCACTCTTTCCAATAGTTCTCATCCACAGCGGCAACGATAAGCAGCGTCAGCACGCCAATGCTCGACCATAAGAGTAAATGTTTGCTCTTGTTCATCGCCTTAATGCCCCGGCCATTGAGCGGGCGACCAGTAAAAGACCCAGTTCGGCCCGCGAAAATAGGTGCCGATGATGGTCAGCAACAAAAATCCGCAAAGGAAACAGGTGAACAATCCCAATGCCCCCGCCCGCGTCGAGTTATAGCGGCGCACGCACCATACCGAGTACGCCGCGTAGATCAAGGTCAGAACGGTTCCGGGATTGATAAAGGTGATAAGCAACTGCGGCGCGTTGGGAAACCATTCCCGTATCCAACCGAAGCGAATGGCGATGGCTTCGACGACCAAAGCGGCAATCAGGCCAACCCCGATTGATCGCTTCACCAATGACCAACCGCCCGGCCCGCCGAACCATTCGCCCGTACCGGACGATTCACGGTCGAGAAACGGAATCAATCCCAAACCGACCAGCACGATGGTCGGAATGCCGATGCCGCCCATAAAAGCGGAGAACGAAACCATCTCTTGCAATCCGAGAAAGTACCAAGGCGCTTTCGCAGGATTTTCCGGAACCGCAGGGTTTGCTAGCTCTTTGAGCGGCGCATCCACCATGATGGCCAGCGCCAGACAGATCAAAATGGTAATCATCAGGACGGCCAACTCGGCATAAAACAGATGCGGCATGGAGGGCACGGTGTTCTCCGGCGAATTGCCGACGGCAGATGTCTTGCCGCGCACGATGGCGGCCAGATGATACGTCTTTGTCGGCGCTTCGGTGAATACCGGATAGGTCGCTTTCTCCGGCGGCGATAGTCGCGCATCGGCATCGGCAGGCCGCGCAATGCCTCCGTCTTTGCGAATGCGCCAGAAGTGTACGGCCATCAACATCGTCAAGATCAACGGCAAAATCATGACGTGTAGCAGATAGAAGCGAATCAACGCTTCATCGCCTACCGTATCGGAGCCGAGCAACAAGAGGCGTTGCAATCCGCCGGGGTCGAAGGCTTCGGTGATGCCAATGGCGTCGGTGATTTCACGCGGCGATTGCGCGATATTCGCGCCGATAGTAATCGCCCAATAGGCCAGTTGATCCCACGGCAGCAGGTATCCCGTAAACGAGAGTCCGAGCGTCGTAACCAGCAACCCCCAACCAACCAGCCAATTGAACTCGCGCGGCTTGCGATACGAAGCCGTATAAAACGCCCTCGCCATATGCAAAATGACGGCGACGACCATGACGTTTGCCGCCCAACGATGAATGTTGCGAATGAAGCGTCCGGTCGGCACAACGAAGTGAATATCTTTGATCGAATCGTAGGCGGCTTCGGGGTAGGGCTTGTAATAGAACATCAACAGCACGCCGGTCACCAGCGTGACGACAAAGGCTGCGGTGCTGGCAATGCCGAGTCCCGCCGTCGTCGTCCATCGCAAGCTCCAACGATGCACGCGCACCGCATGCAGGTGTAAGAAGACGTTGCCGAAGACAAATGTCGAGCGGGTGCGATCCGTCTTGGGTACGCCGCCGCGAAAGGCCGAATCATAGAGGCGGCGCGGCGCGGCGCGCAGATTCTCCCAAAACTCTCGCAGAGCCGAATCGGTTGGCGCGATGCTCTTCATGCTTTCACCTTTGAACCAGCAGGCACGGTCGTGCCTTCATCCACCACCCAGCCGTTGCCTGAGTTGCTGACCTTCAGCCAAGGCAGAGCGCGCGGCGCTGGCCCTTTTGTCACGGCTCCGTTTAGAGCAAAGCCTGAGCCATGACATGGGCATTCGAATCCTTCCGGCGATGGTTTCACGACGCATCCGAGATGGGTGCAGATGGTCGAGAGGGCATAGACGCCTTCATCATCTTTGAACAGCGCGACGGCGCGGCCAGCCGGAACGAATGGCTCGTTCGGCGCGAGCGCATCGGGCAGCGTCACGCTGAACTTTTTCGAAGGCGATGCCAGGACTGCCGCCTTCGGCAATCGCAACATGCCAAAGACGGCAAACAGCATGGACGAAGCCGCCGCCAGTAGTGCCGAGAGTCCGAGGAAATCTCTGCGCGGCATCGGCTCCGGGTCGAGTCGTGATTGTTCGGGACTGGCTTTGGTTGTCATTGCGACCTCCAAACACTGGTGAATGTCACCCTCTCCATCGCGATGGCTTCAACCGGGCAGCGTTGCACACACAAGGCGCAACGAATGCAACGATCTTCATCTTTGAGAATGGCCGAATGCTCTGATAGATCCACCTCCGCGCCGAACGTGTTTTCAACCGCAGCGGTCAACTCTCCGGTCAAATCCAGATCGCTGAGGGCAACCAGTTTCAAACATTCGGTCGGGCAAACATCCGCGCACCCGCCGCACAACACACAACGGCTGCCATCGAAGACCGGCGTGACGCCGCAATCGAGACAACGCGAGGCTTCGCGTTGCGCTTCCTCGCGGCTGTATCCTCGTTCGACCACCAAATCAGGATGTTCGAGGCGTGATTCCGGCGAGATAACTGGAACGGCGACGCGGCGAATCGCCTCGTAGCCGCGCTCGCGTCTGTAGTGGGGCAAAACCGCATGCGCGGTCACGGCTTCTGCATGCAGCGTGCGACCTGTAAGGAATTGATAGATCGAGCGCGCCGCCGCTTTGCCGGAAGCGACGGCATCAATCAGCAATCGCGTCCCGTGCGCCAAATCGCCCGCGACAAACACCCCCTCTGCCGTCGTGGCCAAAGTTGTCGGATCAACCTTCGGCCACCCGGGACGCATCATCTCAAGGTCGCTGCCACCCTCTTCGAGAAAGGAGAGGGCGGGCGCTTGACCGACCGAAAGCAGCACAGTGTCACAAGGCAAGTTCTGCGTGACCCGATCATCGAAGACCGGCGCGAAGCGTCTCGCTTCATCGTAAACGCGAACGCATTGGCGAAAGATGACGCCGGTCACGTTACCCTGTGCATCGCGTTGAATCCGCACCGGCCCCCAACCGTTGTGGCGTTCGATTCCCTCTTCATCGCCTTCCAGGATTTCCAAAGTGTCGGCGGGCATCTCTTCGAGGCTTTCCAATGAGATCAATCGCACGCGGGCGGTTGCAGGCAAGCGCGCCGCCGTGCGCGCTGCATCATAGGCGATCTGGCGAACAATGGTGCGAGCAACGTCGTAGGCAACGTTGCCGCCACCGATGACAACTACATCTTGGCCGATGTCGAGGGCTTCGCCGAGCGCCACAGCGCGCAGCAAATCAACGCCGCCATAAACGCGCGGCCCATGTTCGCCTTCGAGCCCCAAACTCCGTGAAGCTTTCGCTCCCACAGCAATCAGCACGGCAGCGAAATCTCTGCGCAAATCGGCAAATGAAATCTCTTTGCCAATCGTTACCCCACAGCGAATCTCGACGCCGAGGGCTTCGATCACAGCAATCTCTTGGGCAATCAATTCGCGCGGCAGGCGATAGGCAGGAACCCCGACAGCCAGCATACCTGCGGCCACCGGCTCGCTTTCAAACACTACTGGTTTGCAGCCTAACAGGGCTAAATCGTGCGCCGCGGAAAGCCCCGCCGGACCTGCGCCAATGATAGCGACGCGTTCGCCTGCGGCTGGAATCAATCTCCCTTCGATGGCGGCGCGCAACAACGCTGCCATCTCTTCAGGATAAGCTGCTATCGGCGGGGTGAAGGATTGTACGGCACGCAAAATGGCATCTGCGGGTCGGGCTTCGGGGCCAGCTTGCTCGCAGGCGAACCGCTTGAGCGCTCGAATGGCAATGGGGCGATCCTGCGCAACAAAATTGCCATCATCATCAACGCGCGGCACTTTGCCGCGACGGCAGGCCGCTTCGCAGGGTGCGCCGCAGATGCGTCCGCAGATCGAAGCAAAGGGATTCGGGCCACGCGCGATGAGATAGGCTTCTTCAAACCGCCCTTCGGCAATGGCGCGCACATAACCGCGGGCATCGGTATGCACAGGACAAGCGACCTGACAAGCGATCAAGTCTTGATGATAGGTGCTGCCTGGAACATCTGTCTTCAGTGCCGCCATCATCGCTCCCACTCATCCGAATTTTCCTGCGCTTCCCAACGAGAGTCGCTCTCTGTAATAGAAACCGGTCGGTCTATCGCTGTGGCCTGTGCCAAATCAGAGATCGTTTTACTCTGCAATAACCGGACAATCTCTTCGCGCACGCCTTGCCATTCCGCGTGCAACGCGCAGGCAGTTTCGGCCTTACACACCTCATGCCCCAAAATGCAGGCATCCAGATAAGGATCGGGTTCCAACACCTGAAAAACATCGAGCAAGGTGATCGCTTCGGGCGCGCGAGCCAATTCATAGCCTCCATGCAATCCTCTAACGGAGCGCAAGAGGCGATGCCTGCGCAACTCGCCCAACACTTTTCGCAAGTAGACCGGGGGAATCTTTTCGTTCTCAGCAATCTCTTTCAGACCACACAGCGCAGGATGCATGGCGAGGTAGGCCATGGCGCGAACTCCGTAAGCTGTGGTCTTTGAAAAAATCATCATGGATAATTCCGACTACCTTACCTTTTTGTCCGCTATCATCATTATTTCAGCAGATCGGGTAAATAATCTGATTGCATCATTTTTCTGATTCATGTGTGCAGGGCGGGAGGATTTGCGATTGCCTTTCGGTTCATCGTGAACAATAATCACGCAGGAAACGGTTTACGCTTAGGGAATCAAGATGCGTCGTCAAGAGATCATCGAGTTGGTCGAGAGCACTGCCGATTCGGCTTTCGCCATTGACAGTGAAGGATTGATCTTTGCGTGGAATCAAGCTGCCGCAGCCTTCTTCAACCTCTCTGCGGAAGAGGCTATCGGCAAGGCTTGCGGAGAGATCATCAAAGGCGCAGACGAGTGCGGGCCGTTTTGCTCGCCTCAATGTGTGGTGTTGCAATCGGTAGAGCGACATCATCCGATTCGAAATTTCGACTTGCAGATGGAGACGCCGCAAGGCAAGCGGTGGTGCAACGTCTCCGTATTGCTGGCTCACGAATCGGGAGCGCGCGCCCCCTCCTCTATCCACATCGTTCGCCAGATTGATGTGCGCAAGAAGCTAGAGATTCTGGTGCGTGATTTCGTGGCAACGGAGACCCATATGCCGACCGAAGAGGCCGCATCGTTGCTCTCCGTGACCCGCGCTCCAACCCGCGAAGCGGAGTTGACCGGGCGAGAATTAGAAGTCCTACGCTGGCTTGCCAAAGGGGCTTCGACTGCAGCAATAGCCGAACGGCTGCATATCAGCCGCACGACAGTAAACAACCATGTGCAGCATATTTTACGGAAACTCGGAGCGCATAACCGGCTGGAAGCCATTCGTCGCGCTGAGCATGCGGGCTTAATCGGCAACTCGCATGCGCGCTGATGCGCCGCAAGCAATGGTTAGCGATCCGAGTCGAATCTGACGATTGGCCCCCGCATTACCTCTCAAGATCGTCAGCTTTGTGGGAACCCTCATGAATACAAAACGGTGGATTCTTCTTGCCTGCCCTCTGATTGTCATTTTACTGGTCGCCACTCTGCTTGCCTTGCGGTTCTTCTCGGAAGCAGACTCCCGAAAATCCCTCATTCAAACGGCGGAAGCCGATACGCCGACTGCGCCTCCATCTGTTAGCGGAGTGCAGACCGAATCGGAGATCAGTTTTGCCGCTGTCGGCGATATTATGCTCGGCTCGACCTGGCCGGATGCATCGCTGTTGCCTCCCAATGACGGCGCAGAGTTGCTCAAAGAGGTCACGCCCATCTTATCCGCCGCTGACTTGGCCTTTGGCAACCTCGAAGGGCCGATGCTCGAAGGCGGAAGCTCGACGAAATGCCCGCCGGGCAAGGCAAACTGCTACGCCTTTCGCGTGCCAACCCGCTACGGTCGTCATTTGAAGGACGCGGGGTTCGATGTGTTGAGTCTGGCAAATAATCACGCGCTCGATTTTGGCGTCGAAGGTCGGCTCAGTTCGATGCGCGTGCTTGATGGGCTCGGCATCGCCCATTCGGGCGCCGTCGGCGACATCGCCCAACTACTGGTCAAAGGCAGACGGCTGGCACTCATCGCCTTTTCGAACTACGACTCGTCTTACAACCTCAACAAGATCGAAGCGGCACGGGCTGTGGTCGCCGGGTTGGCGGCGAAGAACGATCTGATCATCGTCTCGTTTCATGGCGGAGCCGAGGGCGCATCGCGTCAGCATGTGCCGTACGGCACGGAAATCTTCTTCGGTGAGAATCGCGGCGATCTGCGGCGCTTCAGCCGCGAGATGATTGATGCGGGCGCCGACTTGGTAATTGGTCATGGCCCGCATGTGGTGCGCGGCATGGAGGTTTACAAGAACCGGTTGATCGCCTATTCACTCGGCAACTTCGCCACGTATGGGCGTTTCAGTCTCAGCGGCCCGAACGGCCTGTCGTTGATCTTAACGGTGCGACTCGGTCTCGATGGCAGCTTTCTCGGCGGTAAAATTCAGGCGGCCAAACAAGAGCGACCGGGCGGGCCGAAACTCGATCCGCCGGGTGAAGTAATTGAAGTCATCCGGCAGCTTTCGCTCGCTGACTTCGGGCAAGCCGCCGTAAAGGTCGCCGGTGATGGCACGCTCGCTGCCCCTTAGACAGCCCTCATCGGACGCTAGGGCAGCCAAATCTTTCCCTTGCCCTCAGAAGATCATAAAAAAAAACTCGCTCAAACAAAAAAAAACTATTGATGCAGCGAAAGCTTAATGGTAATTCTTTTGTGGGATCGGCGAATAGTTAATTTTAGAGCGGAATAATAAGTTACTCCCCCCTATACTCAGGTTGGTCAGGCTTCCAAGAGCACCAGTGGACTGATGGTCATGATGACATGATCATCGCGGGTACAATTGGCATAACGCGTAATCTTTCAGGAATGATACCTGTATAAGGTGTCTGTTTGGGCAGTCCCTTAACCTCCCCACATCGTTGCCCCTGAAAATATAGTGAGCCGATTCGGTATTGGTTGCTCGGTTTTTTTTCGCCACCTTTCGATTTTATTTGGAAAGGGCAATGTAAATCTGTGTTACTGGAACAACCTGTGACTGAATATTTGAAGTCTGCTGATGAACAGAGATCCATATCGTTTCAATCTGATCGGGCAGGGAAAACCATGGCTCTGGAAGGCACGCTGAAAGATTTCCCTCTCCCCGACATTTTGCAATTGATTGGGCTACAAAAAAAGACCGGACTGCTGCACGTCGAATCGAACGTGGAGAAGATCACCCTGGGCTTTGATAAAGGCTGTTTGGTGATGGCCAGTTCGGCAGACCCCGAAGCGAAAAATCGCTTGGGCGAAATCCTTTTGCGCGCCGGTAAGCTTTCGCTTGCCGACCTGCAAGGCGCGTTGCTCGCCCAAGTCGCCTCGCCGCGACGGCTGGGGTCAATTCTGCTCAGTCAAGGCACCTGCTCGCTTGATGATATCGCCGACGGCGTCACCGCGCAGATGCAGCATGCGATGTTTCATGCCTTTCGCCTGCAATACGGCGAATTCTTCTTCGATACGGATGTCACGGTCGAATACGATACGGGCACGGTGCAACCGATCAGCATTGACCGATTACTGATGGAAGCCGCACAGATCAGCGACGAGTGGCCGATCATCGAAAAGGTCATTCCGGCGGCGAACCTCGTCTTTCGCAAGACGACGATTTCCACTCCGGTGACGACCGGCAATGACGATTTCGATCTGGAGAGCAGCCTCTTCGATTTCGCCGAAGATACCAACTCCATCCGCTTGAGCAAACGGATTTATAAGGTCTATGAATTGATTGATGGGCAGTTGACGGTCGAAGAGATTTTCAACCGCGCCCTGCTCTCCGAATTTGAATGCTATAAAGCCTTCTATGAACTTCTGCAACAAGGACTGATCGAAAAGACCCTCAAGAATACTGGGTCTCTCAAGTCCGCTGATGCTCTGCCCCTTGTCGAAAACTTCCTCAACCAAACCGCAGGTATCATTCCCGCGCGCGGAAGGGAGGCGATTCGCGCCGTACCGCCGAATTTGGCTGCCAGAGCCATATTGGCGGTCGTCACTTTATCCGATCACCGGTTGGTCATGATGCAAGATGACGCGCACATCGCCGGGTTGCCAGACGTGACCCTCAGCCTATTGCAACAGGTCAACGGGCTATGCGGCGCCACTCCGTCCGGCGCCTTCGAATGTGTTTATCAAGATTTCGGCATCGCAATCCTCTGGAACAGAGATGCCGATTACGCGCTCTTGATGGCCGATGTGCTGCCCGAACGAAACGCGGTTTCGCGCTTCCGTTCGCAGGTGGCAACCGTAGCGCGGAGATTGCTGCCGGTTCAGGAAAAATCATAAGGAGAATGTTATGGGGAAAATAGATGATGCGTGTAAAGAAGTAGTGAGTAAAGTGGATGGCGCTGTTGCCTGTGGCGTTGTAGACCTGGATACTGGAATGTTGCTCGGCATCCACAACGGTTCACAGTACACACAAACCCTCAACGAAGTCGTGGCGGCGGCAACCATGGACCTGTTTCGCGGCCCGAATATCGGGCGCGTCGAACAGATGGTTCGCGCCCATCGCGGCGTGCCGGAAAACGGCGAGCACTACTTTCAGGAAGTTCACGTCACCTCCGAGCACAACTTTCACTTTGCCAAAACGATCAAAGGCGGCAAAGCAGTCGTCATGCTGGTGACCAAAAAGACCACCAATATCGGCATGGGATGGGCGCAAGTAAAATCCATCATCCCAACTATTGAGCCGCTTGTCCCCTAGTTGCCCCAACTACGGTCTGTTCAGTAACCCAAATCGCAAAGGAGCGTAAAAATGAGTTTAGATAACGAAATCGCAAACGTGCAAAAAACGGTTCCCGAGTGCGTCGCCGCCGGATTCGTTGACATGAAAACCGGCATGCTGCTCGCCATCAAGACGGTAGACAGCCATCCGCAAGAAGTGCTTGACCTCGTTGCCGCAGCCACCGGCGACATCTTTCAAGGCACCAACGTCAGTGAGATTGAACGGATGTTCAAGCGCTCACGCGGAGTAGCGGACGATGGGCATCATTACTTTCAGGAGATCGTCATTCTGTCCGACAATCTGATTCACATTTTCCAGCGCGGCAAACGCAACGAAGACATGGTGATGGTGACGGTTTGTCGAATCTCGGCTAATCTCGGTATGGTGTTAAGCAAAGCTCGTACAGCGCTGACAGCGGTTGAGGCCGCCGCCTAGCGCCAACGTCCTCGGCTGCTCTCGGATTGCGGTGAGCCAACTCACTTCGATCCGAGAGGGTGAGGGCAACCGACCGATTTTTGACTTCTCCCCCGCCCGCCCCTATCCAATCACCCGCGCTGGTGCGCCGTGCAGAGAAGGTTCTGCACTTGCCGTGGCCACGCCCGACCCTAACTGACGGAGTAACGGATTTGGCGATATTCGATAGCGATAATCACCGGCTGATCGTGCGGATTATTTATGACGGCACGGTGATGGCTGGCAAAACGACCAACCTGCGTCAACTCTGCAACTTCTTCACTCTGATGCGGCGCAGCGAACTGTATACGCCGGAGGCGCTCAACGAGCGCACCTTGTTCTTCGACTGGTTGCACATTGACGGCGGGCTGGTCTGTGGGCATCCTTTGCGCTGTCAACTGATCACCGCGCCGGGCCATTTGGTGCTGGCACGTCGCCGCGCGCTGCTGTTAACCAAAGCCGACACCATCGTCTTTGTCTGCGATAGCACGCCGGAAGGGGTTCAAGAAGGGCGCAAACGTTTGGATCGCCTGCGCAGCTATCTGCAATCCCATTCGGCTCAGCACATCCCCATCGTCGTCCAAGCCAACAAACAGGATGTGATCGACGCGTTGTCGCCGACCCAAATCGCCCAAGCTTTAGACCTCGATGACCGTGTTCCCATCATCCCGGCGCGCGCACAAGAGGGCATCGGGGTGCGTGAAACGGTCGTCTTAGCCATTCGCGCGGCGGCCAATCGCACGCAACAATTCATCCTTGAACATGGAATTGTCGCGCTGGAAGGCAAACCGGAATCTGAACACGACCTCTATCGAACCTTACAGAAGATTGACCCGCTTCCTCTCTCACGGTCTCTCGATGATCTCTTAACTCATAATTCGGCAACTGACGAAGGCGCACCCGCCGATGCGGTCGGAGCCGTTTTGTCACAAGCGGCAGCCGACCCCTCCGACTCTGGTCAGACCATCGGTTCGATTGCCATTGCCGAACCGAAGACAGCCGCCCCCTTCAGCCTCCCGCCTGTTGAACCTCTCCGAGTTGCATCCGACGAAAGCGCAGATAGCGAGGTTGATCCATCAACTCTCGCCGCCGACCGCCGGATGGCGCATCCATCAGACAAATCGCATAACCTGACGATGGCGTCGGAGAGTCTCAGTCCGCCCATGTTGCAAGAAAACATTCAAAGCGGTTTCATCTGGCCTGCGGCTATCGGTCGAGACATCATCCGCATGGTGCGCGCCGAGCGGCTCAATTTGCGCCACGATTTGATCGGACAATCCGGCTCGCAGGTTGGCAGCGGCACTTCTGATCTCTTTATCTATCAAGCGGGGAATTGGTGTTTGAAGACTTCGCTGCGCCGTCGCTTTCGAGATGTCGAAGAAGGGCGCAGCCACCTCATTCGGCTGGCTCGCGCCAAAGCGATGCTCGGCAAATTCCTTTTGCATAACACGGTACTTGCGCTGCAACAGGATGGGGAGCAGAGCTTCTGGTTATGGACGATTGCTCCCTGGGTTAAGCCCTTGCGCCTCGATATGGCGGAAGCTGATCAAGCGGGCGACGAACGGGCATTGGGCAATGCCCTCACCGAGTTTGCTCGCGCTGCTGTGGCCGCCATGCTGTTGGCTTCGCACTCTGAACTGGTTCTTGATGTGCACCCAAGCAATCTGGCGCTCGTCGATAAACAAGTGGTCTATCTGGATGATGATTTTCACAGCGGACAGGCTTTGCCGATGATTGGCTACGCGCTCCTGCAACGGGTGGATGAATACGCCCACTGGAGTCGGGCAATTGATCGGTATGTCGAGGCGCTGGAAGAAGAGATGCTGGCGCGCTTGACGAGCGAGGATGTGACGCGCCTCGGCTTGCAATCGGCCTTCGAACAAGTGCTGGTGCGTTCATCCGAAGCGCAAGTCATCAAACGCGAATTAACCCGGTTTGCCCTTCGTTGTCAGAGCCAACCCGTGAGCGTATGAATGCGAATCGCCGTCCTTGCAGACCTACATGCGAATCTACCGGCGCTCGGCGCAGTGTTATCAGCCATCCGTCGGGCGCAACCGGATTGCATCGTTTGTTTGGGCGACATCGTCGGTTATGGAGCCGAACCCGAAGCCTGCATCGAGATGATGCGGAGTATCTCTGCCACAACCGTCCTCGGCAACCACGACGCGGATGTCGTCAATCACACGGAAGCGCCGGGCACCAATCCGCAAGCACGGTTGCTGCATCAATGGACGCGCAGCCAATTGAGCGCTTCCGCCATCGCATATTTGCGCTCCTTGCCCCCTGTGAAGATCGAAGCAGGCGAATTCATCGCCGTACATGGCTGTTACTTGAACGAGACGCATGTCACAGGCTATGTCACCAGCACCATGCTGGAAGCCAATCTGAGGGCAATTGCCACACGCCCCGAATGGCCGCGACTCGCCTTGTGCGGACATACCCACGCGCCGCTTTGCGGCTGGCTGGAAGGCGAGCATTGCACCGAGCGCAATCTGCAAGAAGCTGTCTACTGGCCAAAGAACGCGCGCGCCGTGTTGCTCAACCCTGGCTCGGTCGGACAACCGCGCGACGGCGACCCGCGCGCCTCCTTTGCCGTGGTCGATACGGTGCAGCGCCGCATCGAAATTCAGCGCCTCGATTACGAGATTGAGCGCGCCGCTCAGGCCATCAGCGCCGCAGGCTTGCCGGTATCGCTAGCCGAACGGTTGTGGCAGGGGCGTTGAGGTTTGCGAGGATGAGAGGTCATTATGGGCACACCATCAAACAATCCGCGACCGCAGAGCCGAGAGCGCGTGCAGCCCTCATCAGGAGAGCTTTACCGCTTAGGCAATGCCAGTATCAAAGGGCCAAATGGCTTGCTGCTTGAGGGATTGACCTGGAGCATTCCGCGACACGCCATCAGCGTCTTGTTAGGCCCGGCGGGAACTGGCAAAAGCCACTTGCTGCGCGCCTTGAGCGGCAGAGGCTTGGGAAGCGGTTGGCGCCTGCAGGGCACCTGGCTGTATGGCAAAGAGGATTTATGCGCTGCACGAACCCGCTTTCCGTTTGAAAAAGAGATCGCCTGGGTTCCGCAAAAGACCACCGGTATGCTGACAACTAGCGCGTCTGCGTGGTCGGGATCGAATCGGCATACGACGAATAGGGTGATGAGTTGGCGCGAAGCGCTGGAGGCTGGCCTGCCCGTCGTCTTGCTGGATGAGCCGACTCGCGGATTGTCCAATGCCGAGGGGCGCGCGCTCACCCACGCTTTGTTACAACATCGCGCCAATGGCTCCGCCATCGTGGTGACGCATGATCTGGCCTTTGCTCGTCAGATCGCCGATGAAGTCTTTATGGTATGCGCCGGGAAGATGGTCGCGCAGAGCAAGGCGCAAGACTTTTTCCGCCATCCGCCTTCCGAATTGGCGGCGCGCTTCATTCAACAAGGGAACTGTTGGCCATCGCCGCCTGCCCCGCCTCTGCCCAGACATTTTCATTGGATCATTCCCAATCAACTGGCGGGGATGGGGCGACCGGGTCTGCTCGAAGATACGGAGCAGGAGTTGGAAGCCATTGCCCAAGCCGGAATCACCCTGTTGGTATCGCTCACCGAGAAGCCTTTTCCGGCTGACCAACTGCGCCCGTTCGGCATCACCGGCAGGCATTTTCCTATCGTTGATATGAAAGTGCCTGCGCTCGGTTCAACAGCGGCTTTGTGTCGAGATTTGGGACGCGCAATTGCCAATGGCGACAGCGTGGCTTTACACTGCAACGCAGGGTTGGGAAGAACCGGCACGCTGCTAGCCTCCTACTTAGTTTGGTGCGGCGAAGAGCCGGATTCGGCCATCGCCCGCATTCGAAAGATCGGCAGGGGGTATATTCAAAATCAGTCGCAGTATCAATTCGTTCATCGCTTCAGTGAAATGATCGGGGTCGGGAGAAAAAATCCATGATGCAGGTAACCGCAGATCAATCCTCATCGCTTAGGCACTCCAATGGTTTATGGTCGCTGGCAACCCTGATCTTTTTCCAGATGCTACCGGCGACCTTAGTGACACCCGCCATCCGCCCGTTGTTTGCGCTCCATCACAGCGGCAATGAAGGCGCGATGCATACCTTTATGGGCATCAACATGCTGGGCGCTGCGCTCGCGGCTCCGCTCATCGGGAGATATATTCATCGCTTCGCACGTCCCGGCAGAGTCGTTGCGCTACTCGCCTTAACCGATGCCGTTTTGCTCTCTTTGGTCGCTTGTCCCTTAGCGACCGGGGTGGTACTGACGCTACGCTTTTTGGAAGGGGCGGCGCATGTCGGGGCCGCAACCGTTCTGCTGGCCGAAGCGGCTGCACTCGGCAAAGCGCGCGGCAATGGCAAGACTATGGGATTGGCAGGAGCCGCCATCATCTTTGCGATTGCCTTGGGAAGCGGCTTGGGCGGATTGATCTTACCACTAAGTGCGGCTGCGCCGTTTTGGTTGGGCAGCCTGATACTGGCAGGCCTCGCACTGGCACAAGCAGGTTCAAAAAGAGAGACCTTTCGGACAATGACGGGCACAACGGCAGCCCCGAAGAGTTTCTTGTTTGTGCGTCAGAACCGCGAATTATGGGCAACCTTGGGAGCCGCATTTATGGAGCGCTTCACGGTCGGCTGCATCGTTGTGACCTTCTCGCTGTTTGCCCACAAAGAGCATCTCCTGAGCGACCGGAGGATCGGGTTGTTATTCTCTGTCCTAACCCTGACCTTTGCTGTTTCTATGTATCCGGCGGGGCGTTTAACAGATCGCGTGCCGCGCGCTTATGCGTTCGCAGTGGGAGGCATCCTCTATGCCGTCGCACTTGCGGCACTGGGCTACGTCCCGCCGGAACTTCTGGCTGCGGTCATGGCTGTAGCGGGACTGGCCTCGTCATTCATCTATGCGCCGACGCTCAGCTATGCGGCGCAACTGGCCGGAGAAGCGGGAAAGTCACGTGCCATGGCATTAGTCAACGCAGCCGGATGTCTGGGCATGCTGATGGGGCCGATGTTGGCGGGCATCACGACATCTGTGATGAAGAGGACATATGACCCGGTCACCGCTTATCGCGCAGTCTTTTTATTGGCCGCAAGCTCGGTCTTGTTATGGCTAGTATTGAGTGTGCGTTGGCTGCTGCGCCGCTTACGCGAAGAGCGACCGCAGTTGGAATGCCCTATGCGCAACCTGGTTCCGCAACCGGAACCGTTAGAAGAGCAGATCGGTTTGTAGGCTGCCGGGACGAGGCCGAAGCGAGGAGGGTGAAGAAGAGATGGCCAATCTTCCGCTAACCGCCATCGTCGTACTGCTGTTGCTGCTGCTGCCTGTGAGGTTGCGGGCGGAGCAGTTGCGCAAGCTTGCCTTTTTGCTCTGGGTGACTGGAGGATTGCTCCTCACCATACGAGGCGTTGCGCGAATCGTCGAAAGCGCCTCCTCTCACCAACTCGGCACCCTTTCGCTGTTCCTGCTCTGCGCGGTCATCATCGGCATCCTCAAAGGCAAATATGTATTAGCAAAGACCGCGCGGCGCAATCTGGCAAGGCTACGCGGGATGAGCGCACCGCAACGACCGCTGCAAGTTTACGGTGCGCGCAGTTGGACAATTATCGCTTTGACCGCCAGTTTGAGCCTGATGTTAACCTGGCTGGGGACGCCGCTTTTATGGCGCGGGTCTATTCAACTGGCAGTCGGGCTTAGTTTGCTCATCAGCAGTATCTATTACCTCAACCTCTCTCAAAACAAAGACGCCAACACAGCCAATCACGCTGCGCCCAAGCATCCTGGACTACTCTGCAACCTGCATTGAGAAGTTGTCTTTTGCTGCCGCGTCCAAGCCTTGATTGGTTGCCCGATCAGAGCGATTTTCGCCGCCGAGGCGCGATGAAAGACTAACTGCCGCTGCCAATTTTTTCGCCAAATCTGCCGGTTTTTTTCGAAGTTAGCCTCGCTTGACACGCTTAGGTGCGTCCACTAAGATGCCTTGTCTCATACGCAAATCATGAACACGGACATCAGCAATTATATTCCCATCCTGATCGTTTTTCTGGCCGCCTGCGGGTTGGTTGCCGCGATCATCGCCTTGCCGCAAATTCTTGCGCGCAAGCGACCGACGGCGGTCAAACTGGCGCCTTATGAATGCGGGGTCGAGCCGGTGGGCACGGCGCGCGAACGCCATTCGATCAGCTTCTATCTGGTCGCCATGATCTTCCTGCTCTTCGACATCGAAGCCGTCTTCCTCATCCCCTGGGCGGTTGCCTACCCGAACGTGTTGAAAGACCCGGCGCTCGCTTCGCTCAAATACATTTTCTATGGCGAGATGATGCTCTTCATCGTCGTCCTGCTGATCGGCCTGGTCTACATCTGGCGCAAAGGCATACTGGAATGGAATCGCTGACGAGTGACGGTGCGCGGCTATGACTGATCTACTTCTCGAATGGATTATCAAGATCGCCGTCATGTTGGGCGTACTGCTGACCGCTGTCGCCTACATGGTGTTGGTTGAGCGCAAAGTATTAGGCTTCATCCAACTTCGCAAAGGGCCGAATC
>CAYXVU010000002.1:70047-81012 GCA_964468725.1 uncultured Clostridia bacterium | reverse complement strand
GTGCCGATGGAGCTTTCGCCCGGAGCCTATCCGCAGATGGAGGCGCTCAAGGCGCAAGCCGTTGCTGCGCGCTCCTATGCCTTGTCGCACTACGGGCGGTACAACGCCGAAGGCTTCGACCTCAGCGACGACCAACGTTCGCAAGTCTACGGCGGTCTGACGGCGGAGCATCCGATGACCAATCGCGCCGTCGAAGAGACGCGCGGCGCTGTGGCGTTGTACCGCGATGAGAATGGGCAGAGCCTGCCAATCAAGGCGCTCTACACATCAACCTGCGGCGGGCGCACAGAGAACGTCGAAGAGGTCTTTCTCGGCGAAACCTTTCCCTATCTGCGCTCGGTCGAATGCGCGCCCGATGCACAGGTGATGGAGCGGCGCGAAATCAAATCGGCAAGAGAGATCGAAACCTTGACCGGCTCTGACGGTCGTCCGATTGACCGCGAAGTCGCGCTCCTCGATGTGCTCGGCTTCGCTTTGCCGGATCAGGTCAACAATCACTATTTGCGGGCTGCGCCGGAAACCGACGAATTGTCGGTTTGGGCGGAGCAGGCAGGACTGATCGCGCGGCGCGCCAAACCCCGCCCGCCGCGCGGCGATGTGTGGCGACTGCCGACCTTTGCCGCGCTCATT
Source organism: uncultured Clostridia bacterium (assembly GCA_964468725.1). Taxonomy (GTDB): domain Bacteria; phylum Acidobacteriota; class Blastocatellia; order UBA7656; family UBA7656; genus CAYXVU01. The sequence continues at coordinate 80,382 of CAYXVU010000002.1, read as the reverse complement.
GCCGCCGCCTTTTATGGAGAAGGGCGCACCAGTTTACTGCTGCCTTCGGCGGATGTGGATTACATCTTATCGGGCTTCGTCATCGAATCCATGCCGCTCGAATTACGCGCCGACATGGCCTTCTTGGTGCGCGAAGGAATTTTGCGATTGCCGGTCGGCAGCCGCGTAACTGCCAAGACGGCCATCACACGCGCCTTTGCCATCGAGACGTTGGCGCGTGCGTTGAGCCTCAAATCGCAATTCTCGAATTTGAAATCGCAAACCGCTTGGCCTGCTGAAGACGGGCGTTTGGTCATCCATCCGCCGAAATCAAACGTCAGCCAGCCCGAAATCAAAGAAGGCGAGTTGCAAGTCACGATGAAGATCAAAGCGGCGGCTACGCAACCCTCCAAAAACAGCGGAGAGGGACTGGCGATTGATCGGCAGGCCTGGATGTTTCGCAAGATCGGCGCGGAGAGCTATGCTGTCAACAGCCTGCTTTTGCTCGGCGGCGAACGCATCACCTATCACCTCAACGCGGCAGGGCGCGTAGACTTTCTCGAAGCCGAAATCACCTCGCGCGGCGCGGCCAGTGATCGCAACTCGTCGCTCTCCTACTGGCAAGAGCGCATCACGCCCGACGAGTTGCGGCGGCGATTGATGCGGAGTCGCGTCGTGGTCGGCAACATCGAAGAGTTGAATGCAGTGGAACGCGGCCAGTCGAATCGCGTCATCGAGTTGGAGATTATCGGCAGCGAAGGGCGGGCGCGCTTGAAAGGCTATCAGATTCGCAGCGCTCTCGGATTGAAAGAGAACCTCTTCGTCATTGACAGCGAACGCGATGGGCAAGGTCGGTTGACGAACTTCGTATTTACGGGGCGCGGTTGGGGGCATGGCGTCGGACTCTGTCAAACGGGAGCCTACGGCTTGGCAAAAGAGGGCTACTCGTATATCGGCATTTTGCAGAAATACTACACAGGTGTGCGCGTGCAGCGGATGTATTGAAGAGATTGTCGGGCGTCGGCTGCCGCATGGCGACTGCCAAGTCAGGCAGGCCAAGACTGCCGGATCGGCCATCAAGGATACGCACGGGATTAGCTTTTGCAAACGTTTACCGATCACCGGCAACCGATCAACGACAACCAAATTTCAGAGTGCATTTTCCGCACACTATTAGTATGATGCTTGCGTAATTAGCCAAATGCGTGTCCGAAACATACTCTTAGCATCTTTCTTGACACGATTGAACTTGAAAGGGTGAAAACATCAGGAGGTAAACCAATATGAAGAAACTTTTTCTGCTCATCGCTGTGTTGTTGATGGTCTCGGCGTCAGCACAAGCGCAAACCGATTATCCGAGTGCCGAAGTCTTTGGCGGCTATACCTACTTGAATGACGAAGTGGTTGATCGAGAATCGTTCCATGGCTGGGGGTTCGGTATTCAAGGCAACCTCAGTTCGCGTTTCGGTCTGGTTTCGGAGTTCACTGGAACCTACGGAAATGTTGAGCTCGGATTGGTTGATCTGGATACGAGCACCTACACCTATCTGTTCGGGCCGCGCGTCTCGGCGCGCAGCGAACGCGCAACCGGCTTCGCGCATATTTTAGTAGGCGGCGCGACGACGCGGATCGAAGGCTCCAGCGGCACAGACTTCGCTCTGGCTGTCGGGGGCGGGGTAGATGTCCATGTGAATAAGAACATCTCAATTCGGCTGGCACAGGTAGACTATCTGCCAATCTTCAGCAGCGACACCCGCAACAACTTCCGTTACATGGGTGGCGTCGTCATCAAATTCGGCGGAAACTAGAGCAGCATTTCTCGGCAAATCATTATTCGCTGTACGAACCTGTGAGACGCGCTGGTTGGCTACACCAACCAGCGCGTCTCGCTTTTACTGTGCCGGTGATTGGCTAACGGGCTTCGACGCGCAAGCCCTCGCTCAACTCATTGGTCGGATGGAGCACGACGATCTCACCCTCTTCGAGGCCGTTGACGATCTCGGTTTCCACTGCGCCGCGATGTCCGATTTGCACGCTGCGCCGCTTGGCTTTGCCGCCTTCGATGACGAACACCGCCCAACCTTCGCCCTGACGAAAGAGCGCCCGCGAAGCAATTTTTACAACATCTGCGCTTTCCCAAATCACGATGCGAGCTTCGACGCGATACCCATCGCCAAGTGCGCCGGGCGGGTCAACGAAGTCGGCGAGAAGATTGACACGCTGCTCTTCGACGCCAAGGGCAGAGACTTTGGTGAACGCCGACGATTCGATCATCCGCACACGGGCGCGCAATTCTTGTTCGCCGCCCCAATCCACCAGCCGGACTGCCATTCCCGGCTTGACCTTGACCGCATCGGTTGACAACACCGCGACGACGATTTCCAACTTCTTCGCATCGCCGAGCGTCAGCAATGCTGTGCCAGCCGCCACCGCACGTTCGCTCTGTTCCAGCAAGCGCAAGACGCGCCCTGCGACCGGCGCGCGCAATTCGACGCGTTGAGCTGCCGCATTGCGCTCCGCTTCGATAGCCATCAGCGCCGCTTTGGTGACCCGCACGTCGGCAGCAGAAGAGCTGACTCTGAATTTGGCCGCGTCCAGTTCACTCGCACAAGCCTGTGCATAGCTCTTTGCCTGCTCGAGCGTTTGCGTCGAGACCAATCCGTCACGCGCCAATCGTTCGGCGCGAATACGTTCGCGTTCGGCCTGCTCAAAATCGGCACGTGCATGTTCGGCACGCTGTTCGGCTTCGCGTTGCGATGCCTCTGCGCCCTGTATGCGAGCAAGAGCCTCTTCACGTCTTTGCGGGTCGAGCGGCAACGGATGAAGCAGCGCGACCACTTGACCTCTTTTGACCGAATCGCCTTCGTGCAGTTCGATGCGCGCTAACTGTCCGGCAACCGGCGCAGCGACGACGAAACGATCATGGGCGCGGGTTTCGCCCTCTTCATCAATAGTGACTTGCAACGGCCCTCTTTTGACGCTGGTGGTTTCAACTTGCAGGGGAGAGGGCAAAAAGGAGATTACCACCAAAGCGATAGTTGCAAGCGCCAACAAGAGCAGCAACGCGCGTTTTCCTATCTTCTTCATCTCTCTTACTCCCTCGATTTAAGTACGGCGACAAGATCGAGTCTGCCGAGTCGTTGACGCACCAGCAAGCCAGAACCGAAGGCCGCTGCCAGCACAATCAGAAAGGCGAAAGCGTAGGTCTTGCCGCTGATGACGAGCGGCATACGATAAACTTCGGATTCGAAGGCCAGTGTGAGCAGCGCGCAGATGCCATAGCCGATAGCAAAGCCGATGGGTTGTGCCGCGACCGTCAACAAAGCCTGTTCGCCCAGCAGCATCAGGGTAATCTCGCGTTGGCTAAATCCGAGCACGCGCAGACTGGCGAGTTCGTGTCCGCGTTCGGAGAGCGCAATGCGCGCACTGTTATAGACGACTGCGAAAGCGATCACGCAGGCAAAGGCGATGAGCATGCCGGTCGAGATCGTAATGTTTTCGGCAATCGTGTCGAGAAAGCTCTTCAACATCACTTCGCGGATGGAAACGCTGGCAACGGCAGGCATCTGTTTGAGCCGCACATAAAGCGATTGGGCTTCGCTCGGGTCAATCGCCAACCAGGCGCCGGAGGCGGTCTGCCCTTCGCCGAGCAAGCGATTGAGGGCGCGTATGTCCATATAGGCGGAAAGCCCGATGAGTTCATCCGCCAGCCCGGCAACCAGAACTTGGCGCACCGGTCGTTGCCCTTCGAGAACTTCGACGGTGACGCGGTCGCCGGTCTTGACGCCTAAAATGTCAGCCAGTTTGGTCGTCAGCACCAGACCATCAGGCGGCAATTCGATGCGCGACAGGTTATGATCGAGCAGGATATGCAACTCGCCGGTTGGCGGAAATCCTAAAAGTCCTAACCGTTTCGTGCGATGCGCGTGGCGCAGTCGCACCGGAACCGTGCGGAAAACCTCTGCGCGCAACACCCCTTTAAGGTGCGCCAGTTCGTAGGCAGCGCGTGACGGGCGCGGTTGATTGAAACTAATGGCGATGTCCTCGCGCTGCACGTTGCGGAAATGGACGCGGATGATGTAATCAAGCGCATCCAGCGAGTAGCGACCGACTACTAGAATTGCCACCGCAAACGCGATGCCGATCACTGATAGCAACGCCTTCATCGGGCGACGCTCCAGATTGCGAACGATCATGCGCGCTGCGGGCGAGAAGAGGCGTTGCCACCCGAGCCGTTCAAAAAGACCGGCATGAAATCGGGCGGGCGGCTCTGGGCGCATTGCTTCGGCAGGCGGCAAGGCCACGACCCGGCGCACGGAAGAGACTGCGCCGACAACCGCCGCACCCGCACTGATCAAGACGGTCATCACGACCATCTCAGAGCGCAGATGAAAACGGAGTTCGGGGAAGTGGAAAAATTGCTTGTACAACTCCGCCAGTTGCTGGCCGAGCCAGACGCCGAGGCCGCTGCCAATTGTTGCGCCGAGCAGAATCATCACCCCTCCGAATAGCAAGTAGTGTATGCCGATACGCAGGTTGCTATAACCGAAGGCTTTCAACACGGCAATCTGTGCGCGTTGAGTGCTGACCAAGCGCGCCAGTACGATGTTAATTAAGAAGGCTGCGACGCCGAGGAAGATCGAAGGCACAAAGATGCCTGTTACTCTGTCCTGCTTGAGTTCGTCGGTTAAAAACCGATGGGAGAGCTGTTCGTCGCGGCCATAAGCGCCGAAGCCGCCATAAGCTTCTAACAGGCGGTCGAGTTGATAGATCACGCTCTGTTCGCTTGCGCCCGGCGCGAGCAAGAGGGAGACATCGTTGAATGCGCCTTCCATATCGAGCGCCGGAGCGATGGCTTCGCGGCTCATCCACAGCAGGCCGAATCGTTGTTTGTCAGGGAAGATATCCACGCCGCGAATCTCATTTACGTATTCCGGCGAGATTGCAATGCCGACGATGCGCAGCCGTTGCCACCGTCCGTTAATGACGGCATTGAACGAATGGCCGATCTCCAAACGATTGGCTTCAGCAAAGCCTTCGCTGATGATGACCTCATCGCGTGCGCCGCGTTCGAAGTAGCTGCCGCGCCGCAAGTAAATATCATTGAGTACGGGCTGACGCGCGGCGGGCATCGAAATCAATCTGCCGGTTGCCGGTTCATCCAAACCGGGCACCGCGAGCGTCACATCGGCAACCAAACGTGTCTGCTCTGCCGCGACGCCTTCGATTTGACCGATCTTTACCGCCAACGATTCGGGGGCGCGTTTGAGTTGGGCAAAGACGTGCGCGAAACGGTAGCGGCTGTAGTAGGAGGATTGGGCGGCAAGCAGCGCTTCGTAAGCGCCGCGCATGGTGATATAGGTAGCGATGCCGCAGGCGACGACCAAAATGACGGCAATGACTTGCCCGCGCAGATGCAACAGGTCGCGTGCCAACATGCGATTGATTGCCGTCATAATTCTCAGTGATGAGCGGCGTGTGGCGGGTGACCGGCAAAGGTGAAGGCGGAATCGTCAACGGAGAATAGTGAATCAAGGGAATGGACTAGCGATTCTTCGCTGTTACCTTCATTGTTCCGCTTTCTGCGTTAAGGGCTACGGAGTGCTGGCCACCCGTCACTCGTCACTTGTCACTCTCCTCATCACCAGACTAAGTCCGCCGGTCTGGCTTTGCTCGCATTGCGACGAATCTCTATGATTCTGCCGCTGCTGATCTGCACGACGCGGTCGGCCATGGCGGCAATGGCCGCATTGTGGGTAATGACGACGGTCGTCGTACCCAACTCTTGATTGACGCGCTCTAAGGCTTCCAGCACGACCTTGCCAGTTGCGTAATCGAGAGCGCCGGTCGGCTCATCGCATAACAAGACATCCGGGCGTTTGGCGATGGCGCGGGCAATGGCTACGCGCTGTTGTTCGCCGCCGGAAAGCTGCGCCGGGAAATGATGCAGCCGGTCGCCCAGACCGACGAGTTGTAAGGCTTCGGTCGCATCCATCGGGTGTTCGCTGATCTCTGTGACCAAAGCAACGTTCTCCAACGCCGTGAGGCTGGGAATCAAATTGTAAAACTGAAAGACGAAGCCGACGTGCTGACGACGAAACTTTGTCAACCCGCGATCATCGGCGGAGGTCAGATTATGATCGAGGTATTGTACTTCGCCGCCCGTTGGCACATCCAACCCGCCAAGGATATTGAGCAAGGTGGATTTGCCGCTGCCGGAAGGGCCGAGCAAGACAATAAACTCTCCGGCATATAGATCGAGATCAACGGCGCGCAGCGCGTGAACTTCGACCTCCCCCAGGCGATAGACCTTCGACACCTGATGGATATGAAAAACTGCGCGTTCGGGGTTGGCAATGGAAAGCTCATGCATGGCGTTTCCTCCTCGCAATGAACAAAGCGCATCGCAGTTTGGAGACTGAGATGCGCTTTGTGGCGCAGGCCGCCGGTGCTACCCATTCACCTCGGCCCGGTTCCCGGACGGAGTAGGATGAAGACAGTGAATAATTAGCCGACCTTCACTTCGATGGCCTTCGGCTTGGCCCTTTCATTCTTCGGTAACAGAACTTCGAGCAAGCCGTCCTTGTATTCGGCTTTGATGTGATTGGCATCAATCTCACCGGGCAACGTGAAACTTCTCATAAATTCACCATAGCTGCGTTCAAGGCGACGGAAGTTTTCGCGTTTGGTCTCTTCTTCGAACTTGCGCTCGCCGCGAATGGTCAACACGTTGTTCTCGATGTTGATCTTCACGTCCTCTCTCTTCAGGCCGGGGAGTTCGACTTTGAGAACATAGTGATTGTCCGCTTCGTAGATATCGCACGACGGCGTCCAGGTAGTCAGCGCAAAGGCTTCACCGGCAAAGGTCGGTTCGAACAAGCGACTCATGCGCTCCTCAAGAGTGCGCCACGGGTCGGTTGTCATCATCTCGCGAAACGACCGAATCGGGGCTAATGCCGTTCCCATTTTCATGATCAGACCCTCCTTTCTTTTGATGATTGGCCAACGCATCCCAACTATGCTCCTCAAAGAGCAGATGCGCCGGGTTCACTCAACCAGTTCGCAAACTTTGTGCCGTACCGAAGACCGTCAATCGGCAATCTGCGGTGTGCGTTTTGCGGCCTTTCGCGCAACCTTTTGTGCAACTTCTCGCACGCTGGGGAAGTTCTCGCAACGGTGATGGGTGAACATCGTTCGGGCACACAATTTCGCCCTTTTGGGTGACGGCACAACGGTTGCTCCTATTAAAAACAGCAAGCGAAGAGAAAGAGAGGTGAGAACCATGATCGCCGTAAAAACCGATTTGCAGATTCAAGAAGAGGTCATGCAAGAACTCAAATGGGATAGCCGGATTGACGAGACGGCCATCGGCGTGGCGGTTGACAAAGGGGTGGTGACCTTGACCGGCACGGTCAGCAATTATGCCAAGAAACTGGCGGCGCAGGAGGCCGCGCATAAAGTGATTGGCGTCTTTGATGTGGCCAACGAACTGACGGTGAAAGGCTTCGAGGAACACGAGCATACCGATGTGGAGATTGCTCATGCCGTGCGCCGCGCCTTGGAATGGGATGTGTGGGTTCCGGATCGAGACATTCAGTCAACCGTTTCGAATGGTTGGGTAACCATGGAAGGGAAGGTGAAGTTGCTGCGCGAACGCCAAGACAGCGAACGCGCCATCAAACATCTGGCAGGCGTGCGCGGCGTCATCAACAAGATCGAAGTCGAAGCGCCGCGAATCAGGTCCACAGAGGTGCAAGGGATCATTGAAGAAGCGCTCGCGCGGCGCGCGGAACGCGAGGCTGACCGCATTCAGGTAGACGTGAGTGACGGAGAAGTGACTCTCTCCGGGCGCGTGCATTCGTGGGAGGAAAAGCGCGCCATTATGGGTGCGGTCAGTCACGCCAGAGGCGTGCGCGATGTGAAAGACCGCCTGGTGATCAATCCCTATCTGTGATGCCAACTAGGCGGGCAACCCCTTTCGCCACATAGCGGGCGGATGACTGTTTGAGTACGGCCCCCCGAGCCGCAAACACCATTCGCCCGCTATTCTTGTCTTGCCCCGATTACCTGCGCAGAAGGCTGTTTGCGGGCTTTCACGCAACCCTTGCGAAACTTTGCTCACTCCCTCTTTTGGTTGTGTCCGCTTCCCGTTGCAAGCCTCCCCTTTCGTTTGGGCACTGCTTTTGCAGGGTGAATTTCGTAACCGGTCGCCTGAACGCGCGTGCCCGAAACAGAAGGGTGGGAATTGATCATGAAAATCGAACCAGGGCGACGACTGCACACAGAGACTCTGCCTGCCAATAAAGAGGAGAAGATGCCGGTCAGACGGGAACGCAGCTTCGGTTGGTTTCTGCGCTTGCTGTTGATCGTAGCGGTTGCGCTGGCGCTTGTCGGGCTGACGCGCAGTCTGTCATGGGGGCAATCGGCGCCCGCCGGACGAAGCGGCCAGCCTGCGGCGGCGACCGCTGAAGCCGGAAACGAGCCGTCCGCGCCGAATACCGAAACCCCAACAGAAAACAAGAAAGATTCGGTCTTTTCGCTGATCTTCGGCAATCAGGATCTATTTTCGGAACATCACAGCTCGCTCGATTACAAAGCGGTGTTGCTGACGGCAACGGTGCGGCTGTTATTGGCGACGGTGCTGGCTGCCATTTTGGCTTATCGTCCGTATCGGTATATGCGGGTGGTGCAGCGCAACCCGTATGTCGCGCAGAGTCAGATTCTGTTGGCGGTTGTGGCGTGCGCCTTGATGATGATCGTGGCGGATAGCGCGGCGCGCGCTTTTGGCATCTTTGCCGCCGCTTCGCTGGTGCGCTTTCGCACCAATATCCGCGACCCCAAAGAAGTGACGGTGATGCTCATCGGACTAAGCATCGGGCTGGCGACGGGCGTTGGTCATTTGCTGTTGGCGAGCCTCTTTACCGGATTCGTCCTGTTGTTATTGTGGGTTTTGGAGTGCTACGAACCGGCGCAGGTTTTTCGCGCGTTGGAATTGAAGGTACGCACCCGCGATGTGAGCGGCACGCATGAAGCGCTCAAAGAGATTTTCGAAAAGCATCATTTCAACGCAGAGGTTCGGCAGTTGGATCAGGAGGATCAAGACGACCCGCTTGGCAAGATCGTCTACTATATGAGCATCCCGCCCAATATCAGCACAGACCGGCTGAGCGATGAACTCTTTGCCGTTGATGCCGCCAATGTGGACAGCATCGAATGGCAACAGAAAAGGAGTAACTCCTACATCTATCGCTAAACGCTCGGTGGGCGAATTGGCACACCAGAGCGGAAAATTTTCCCTACGGGGCTAGAGGCAGAGCGGAAATTTGGCTAATACTGGATGATTTCTTCGGCACATTTCTTGCTCCTTACCCCTTTAGAAAGGTAGCGAGATCCGTTACCAACAGGTGAACTCATCAGCCGAAAGGAGTGCGATTATGAGCGCTAATGTGAAAGAGCAAAGAGCGGTTGCTGAGGCGCAACCGACGGCAACCACGAAGACCCCTCTCCTCGTTGAATTGGACAGCATGGTAGAACGCATGAAGGAAATCTATGAAACGATTGCCAAACGCGCTTATGAATTCTTCGAAGGACGAGGCCGGGAAAACGGGCATGAAGAAGAAGATTGGCTCCGCGCAGAGTCCGAACTCTTGCGCCCCTTGCCCTATGAACTGAAGCAAGTGGACGGCAAATTGTTGGTGAAGGCGGAAGTGCCGGGCTTTACCGCACCGGATATTCACGTCTGCGCTGAACCTCAGCGCCTCACCATCAGCGGCAAGAAGGAGAAGTCTGCCCAACAGCAGACCGACAACACGCTCTATACGGAACGCTGCTCGCAAGAATTCTTCCGCACCATTGACCTGCCTGCCGAAATTGATCCGGCGAAGGTCGAAGCTGCGCTCGCCGATGGCCTCTTGAAACTGACGATGCCGACGGTGACCCCGCCGACCATCGAACCCGTGCAGGTAAAGGTGCAATGAGTCGGTGAGGCAGGTCGAAGGAAGGGAATGGGGCGCTTGTGCCTCATTCCTTTCGTCGCTTGGTTGTAAGAGGCAAGAGGGAGTAATGCTGAAGAGCCTGCTCTCCGTGTTCTTTACGTCTCGGCAGTATAGCGGTTTCATCACGCCAAAGGGCAAATCGCTAGCGGCTGTACCTCTACGCGCTGCGCACGCAACGAACCGTGTCGCGGGCAATCAATAACTCTTCATCGGTCGGAATCACATAGGCGGCCAGCCGCGCTCCGCTTTTGCTAATCACACCTTCTTTGCCCAGTTGATGCAAAGCATTTTGCTCACCATCAAGTTCCAGCCCCATCCATTCCAAACCATCACAGATGCGGGTGCGAATCTCTGCGGAGTT
>CAYXVU010000002.1:0-70037 GCA_964468725.1 uncultured Clostridia bacterium | reverse complement strand
CGATGGCATCGGCTCCGCCCATCGCTGCCAGATAGGCGCCGATATATTTGCGCGCCCGGTAACAGAATATCTCTATCGCCAATTTGGCGCGGCGGTCGTTGTGCGTATGGGCTTCATCAAGCAGGTCGCGCATGTCGTTGGTCAGCCCCGATAGGCCGAGCAAGCCCGATTGTTTGTTGAGCAAGCTTTCGACTTCCTGCGCCGATAACCCTTCTTTGGTTTCGATGAAATCTATGATGGCGGGATCGAGGTCGCCGCTGCGCGTGCCCATCACCAATCCCTCAAGCGGCGTCAACCCCATTGACGTGTCGAACGAATGGCCGCCGCGAATCGCCGCCGCCGAACATCCATTGCCCAGATGCAGGGTAATAATGTTGACGGCTTCGCGGGCGATGCCGCGCAACTGACGGTAGCGATGGGCGACAAAACGATGTGACGTGCCATGAAAGCCGTACCTTCGAATGCGATGGCGGCGATAGAGTTGATAGGGCAGAGCGTAGAGATAGGCCGACTCCGGCAGGGTTTGGTGAAAGGCTGTGTCAAAGACGGCGACTTGCGGCAGGCCTGCGCCAAACAGTTCGCGCGCCGCCAAAATGCCTTTGAGGTTTGCCGGATTGTGCAGCGGCGCTAATTCGATGCAGTCTTCGATGCCCTGCATCACTTCATCGGTGATGAGCGCCGATTGGGTGAAGCGTTCGCCGCCATGCACAACACGATGTCCGACCGCGTGAATGTCGGCGATGCTTTGAATCGGCGCAATGCCGGAAGCGTCGGATGACGCCCATTGGACGATGAACGCGACCGCCGCGCGAATATCGCGCAGGGCAGCGGTCGAGCGTTGCGGTTTGCCCCTCTCCGCTTGCAACGTGAGGATTGCTTCGCCGCCGATGCGTTCAATCGTGCCGCGCGCTAGGCGCTCGTCGGCGTCTTGTGCCAACTGTTCGAGGTCGGTCGAGATCAGTTGAAACTTGATCGTCGAACTGCCGCAATTGAGTACGAGGACATTCATCTCTCTTATTCCCCGATGATCTTGACGAGGACGCGTTTGCGACGTCGGCCATCGAATTCGCCATAAAAAATCTGTTCCCACGTACCGAAATCCAATCGTCCGTTGGTGATGGCGACGACGACTTCGCGCCCCATCAGTTGGCGTTTGATATGGGCGTCGGCATTGTCTTCGCCGGTGTCATTGTGGCGATATTGGTCAACCGGTTGGTGCGGCGCGAGACGCTCTAAAAAGACCTCATAGTCGTGATGCAGGCCGCGTTCATCATCGTTGATAAAAACGGAGGCAGTGATGTGCATGGCATTGACTAAGCATAGACCTTCCTGAACGCCACTGTCGCGCACGCAATTGGCCACCTCACTCGTGATGTTGAGAAAGGCGCGTCGCGTCGGAACCTCGAACCACAACTCTTTGCGAAAACTCTTCATAGACTTGATTATCGTCATGCTGCAGACAATGACAACCCTCAGAGCCATTCTGTCGAACACGGATGCGGCGGATATTCACGAATCCGGTGAGCGCGTCCGAATCTATCCTCTCTCTTTGGGTTCTGCTCTGACCGAGAACGGAATGACCCTCGGCAACCTCTGAGCCTTTCATTTTACTCCCCTGCCGCTTTGCAGAGCGTCCGCCCGTCTGCATAATCCTTGCGCGTTGTCCGGCAACCGATAATCCAACCGATGGGAGAATCGTTGTGACCTATCGCGAGATCATTCGCTATCTCAAATCTCTGCGGAACGAAGAGAATCGGCGCGGCATGGCGCGCTATGGCATCAATCCGCAAAATGCGCTTGGCATTCCTGCGCCCGTCATTCACGCGACTGCCAAAACCGTTGGCCGCAATCATGAATTGGCCGAACAACTGTGGGCTTCGGGAATCCGCGAAGCGCGCTTAATCGCCGCCCTCATCGCTGACCCGAAACGCACCGACGATGAACAGATGGAACGTTGGGTGAGAGACTTCGACTCGTGGGACATCTGCGATGGCTGTTGCTCCTACCTCTTTCGCAAAACCGAACTGGCGCGTCGCAAAGCCTTCGAATGGACGAAGCGCGACGAAGAGTTCGTCAAACGCGCGGGCTTTGTCCTCATCGCCGTGCTGGCGGTTCATGATAAGAAAGCGCCCGATCTGGTTTTCGAACGCTTTCTGCCGCTTTTGAAGCGCGAAGCGCGTGATGAGCGAAACTTCGTCAAAAAGGCTATCAACTGGGCGCTTCGGCAAATCGGTAAACGTAACCTCGCCTTGAATATCAAAGCCATTGCTACGGCCAGAGAGATTCAGCGACTCGATGCGAAGTCGGCCAAATGGATTGCCGCAGACGCTCTGCGCGAGTTGACCGGCGAGGCCGTCCAACGCCGCTTGCATCGCTGAAGATCGCAGTCGTCAAAGACCGATGGCGCGAACCGGACGGCAGAATCATTCGGCGTCCATCATTCGCAGGTTAGCCGGTTGCCTGCGTCACTCGGCCATTTTCAAAAGCCTGCGCGCCGTGCGGCGATGGCTGCGCGACACGGCAAGATTCATGCCATTGGCCAGTTCGACCCACATCTCTCCCGCTCTCGTTGTGGTCAGCGCAACGATGGCCGACGCGCGCACAATGTTGTTGCGATGAAGTTGTATGAACCTCTGCGGGTCGAGCCGTTCGGTGAGCCGCGTCAGCGAAAGCTCTGTGATCGCTTCGCGCTCATCGTCGAAATACGCGCAGGTGTAGTGATCGCGGCTGACAAAGCAGGCAATCGTTTGCGTCTCGACGAGGCGTAGCTTGCCGCCCTGTTTGACGCTCAACTTGCTCAAATAACCGTCGCGTGTGGCAACCTTAGCTTCGAGCGCCTGTAACCTCTCTTCATTCGCAACCCGCGCCAGCACGCGCTCCAATGCTTGCCGGAAACGTTCGAGAGTGAAGGGCTTGAGCAGGTAATCGCAGGCCGACTCTTCAAAGGCGCGCAGGGCGAATTCGTCATAAGCGGTCTGAAAGATGACTTGAAAAGGCCGCCGGTTGAATTGCTGCAACACTTCGAAACCGGAAAAGCCCGGCATCTCGACATCGAGAAAGATAATATCAGGCTGAAAGGTGAGAATCATTTCGACGGCTTGCAACCCCGAGTCGGCTTCGGCGAGGGCGAAATCGCAGCGGCTCTCCTGTAAATAGCGCGTCAACCGCTGCCGTGCGAGCGGTTCGTCATCAACGATGAGGATGCGGCGCGATTCAGTCAAGCGGCTCTCCAGAAAAATAGAAACTGGCAACCGTCTTTCCGTTGGTATCGGTTGCGATGCCAAACTCATGGCGGTCGGGGTAGAGCAAGTCGAGCCGCGCACGCGTATTTGCCAATCCGGTGCCGGTCGCTTCCGCATCGGTGAAAGGTTGACCGGAATTGGTGACCGCCAGCCGATAGCGTCCGTTTTGCGCAGCCACTTCGATGTGGATGCTGCCGCCCGCAATCGCCTTGGCGATGCCGTGCTTGACGGCATTTTCGACCAACGTCTGCGCCATCAAGCTTGGCACATAAACCTCTTTCGCCTCTTCCGGGGCTGTAATCGAATACTCCAGCCGCGCGGCAAAGCGCAGTTTCTCCAGTTCCAAATAACGCAGAACGATCTCCATTTCGGCGGCCAACGGAACGGTCTTCTTTTGCGAGTTGAGCAGAATCGAGCGATAGAGTTCAGCCAGCGTGTGAGTCATGTCGGCAGCGCGCGGATGGCCGGATTCGATCAGTTCGGCGAGGCTATTGAGCGCGTTGAACAAGAAGTGCGGGCGCATTTGATTCTCTAAGGTTTGGTAGCGCGCTTCGGCTGCTGTTGCTTGCAACGCCAGCGCATCTTCTTTCGCCTGCCGATAGGCGAGATGCAGATAGAAGACGATCAATACGCTCCCGCCAAACACCTTGGCGGAGAAGAAGTTCCAATTGCCGACGCCTTCGCCACGCACCCGCAATACAATCCACAGGCCGCATGTCATGCCGAAGGCTCCGATCACAAAGAGAGCATAACGGGGCACGCGCAACGGCCAACCGGTCTGAATGTGAATCGCCGTCAGCGCCGCAAAGACGCTTGCGAAGACCGACCAAATCGTCAGCGCGATGACGAACCCGAACGCCAAAGAAGAGAGCAACCCTTTGAGCAGTCCGTGCTCTCGCCAATAAGAGAGATTGAGCAGAAATCCAATCAAGGAGACCAATAGCCCGCCGAACACATACTTGAGGTGATAGAACATCTCTTTCCAGTATCGGCGCCATGGCGGTTTCATCGCTCAACGATTCTGACAAAAAGGCTGGCGGCTGCCAACTGCCCGTCCTGCAATGCTGCACCGTTCAGTCGAAAAAACCGACCGTTTAGAGGAGCGCGCGATTTTTTCGCTGCGCACCCCGTACAATTTCGCGCGACGAAGATTGCAGGGGAGGAGAGACGATTGGTGACTACACTCGGCGCCGTTCACCTGACGTTCGGCATCGTTGCCCTGTTAGCGGGGCTGGCAGCGATTCTGATGAAGAAGGGCACGCGATGGCATCGCACAATTGGCCATCTCTATTTCACCAGCATGCTGGCACTCAATGTCACAGCGCTCACGATCTATAGATTGTTTGGCACATTCGGCCCGTTTCATGCGCTGGCGATTGTCAGCTTAGTATATATCCTGCTCGGCGTTGGAGTCGTCGTCTTGCGTCGCCCGCGCGCCCGTTGGCTCGCCATGCATGCGCGCTTTATGTTGTGGTCATACGCGGGACTGATGGCGGCGGCAGTCTCCGAAGTCACTGCCAGAGTGCCGGGTTGGAATTTCTGGCTCGCCGTTGTGATTCCCAGTTGTCTGGTCATCGCCATCGCTTGGGTAATGATTCATTTCAAAGGCGCGGCGGCCATCGCTCGCCTGAGCAGGCAGCGCCAAACGAGCGCCGAAGGCGCTTGAAGAAAATCAAAGCAAAAGGACAGACGAAATGGAAAAGAACGCGCACGTAATCGCCATCGTTTTGACGACGATAGGCATCATCTTCTTCATCGCCATGGCGTTTCAAATCTTGTCATGGAAATACGCCATCTTCGGCGGCGTCGTCTGCTTCTTTTTGGCGACGATGGTCAGACGCATCGCCGCCAATATGAAGTCATAGGCTGTTAAGAGTACAGGTAAGTTGCGATGGAATGAAAACCCGGAGAGACCGAGAACCACACGAATCATTCGCGGGCCTTCGGGATAAGAGGCGCAATTCAGGGCAACCCTCTTCTCTGAAAAGGCTGTGCGGTTATTGGCAAAGGGCGCGACGGCGTTGACCGCTTCACATATTCTCGATGATGGCCGAAGCGAATTCGCTGGTTTTGACTTTAGTTGCGCCTTCCATTTGGCGTTCCAAATCGTAGGTCACACGCTTTTGCTGAATCGTTTTGGTCAGCCCGCTGATAATCAACTCGCTGGCTTCGCGCCAACCCATATGATCGAACATCATCACGCCCGATAACATCACCGATGACGGATTGATGACATCTTTATCGGCATATTTGGGAGCCGTGCCATGGGTCGCTTCAAAGACCGCTGCGTTGTCGCCAATGTTCGCCCCCGGAGCCATGCCGAGTCCGCCGACTTGCGCTGCCGCCGCATCGGAGAAGTAATCGCCATTGAGGTTCGGCGTCGCCACGACCGAATACTCGTCGGGGCGAATCAGGATTTGTTGGAACATCGAATCGGCGATGCGGTCTTGAATGAGCAATTTCCCTTTCCACGCGCCGTTGCCATGCGATTGGCCGATGGCCGCAATCGTATGATTGATCTCTGCAATGACATCGTTGCGCTGGTTTTCCGACATTTGCCCCAATCCCGGCTCGATCATTTGCGCGTTCTCTTCGGCTGAGAGATTCGGATTTTTGTCGAGATTATCTAATATCCAGGTCTCGCGTTCGGTGACGATGTGTTTGCGGAATTCCTCTTTCGCCAGTTCGTATCCCCAATCGCGGAATGCGCCTTCGGTGAACTTCATGATGTTGCCTTTGTGCATCAAGGTCACCGAACGGCGTTTGAATTCGAGCGCGTAATTGATGGCGCGGCGCACCAGGCGTTTGGTTCCGGTCGGCGAAATGGGTTTGATGCCGATGCCACTATCGGTGCGAACCTTGTAGCCGAACTTGTCATTTAGCAGGCCGATAATCTCTCCTGCGCGCTCGCTGCCGGAGACGAATTCGACGCCAGCATACACGTCTTCGGTATTTTCGCGGAAGATGACGATGTCCACTTTATCGGGGCGTTTGACCGGCGAGGGCACACCGTCAAAGTAACGCACGGGGCGCACACAAGCGTAGAGGTCGAGCACTTGGCGCAGGGTGACGTTGAGCGAGCGAATGCCGCCGCCTACAGGAGTGGTGAGCGGCCCTTTGATGGCGACGACGTATTCGGCGATGGCTTTGACGGAATCCTCCGTGAGCCATTCGCCAAACTGATTGAAGCACTTCTCTCCGGCGAAGATTTCATACCAGACGACGCGGCGCTGGCCGCCATAGGCGTTTTCGACTGCTGCATCGAAAACGCGCTGCGATGCGCGCCAGATGTCGCGTCCGGTGCCGTCCCCTTCGATAAACGGGATGACAGGATGCGGAGGCACATGGAGCTTTGCGCCTTCGACGGTAATCTTTTGACCATCTGCGGGAACTTCTATACCATTGAACATCGCCATAATGCTTGCTCTCCTTTGTCAAACGCAGAGTGAAATGATAAGCGGGCGGAATGTAGCAAGGCGGTGCAAAGAGTGTCAAGATAGGCGGCAAAGTGAGGCGCGAGCAGAAAGAGGCGGTCAGCAACAAGCGCACGACAGCCTTCTTCGTTTCGCGCTTGCCGGTCAACCACCTGTTTGGTTCGCCAGGCGCGTGGCGGTCAAATTATTGGAAGCGAAACATGGCTGAACGAAACATGGCTGCAAGCGAAGACGACTCGATTGACGAGATTCACCGCCGATTACAAGAATCCGAATCTGCGAATCTCACAGCCGAGCGCCCGCCCAGCGCTTGGGAGCGCGTGCAACTGGCGCGGCATTCAGATCGCCCTTACACCCTCGACTATATCAAGCTGATCTTTACCCACTTCATCGAACTGCACGGCGACCGCCGGTTTGGCGATGATCCGGCAATGATCGCGGGGCTGGCCGTCTTTCATGATGAACCGTGCGTCGTCATCGGCCATCAAAAAGGCCGCACCACGAAAGAGCGTCAGCAACGCAATTTTGGCATGCCCAAACCGGAAGGGTATCGCAAAGCCTTGCGCATCATGAAACTGGCGCATAAGTTTCATCGCCCTATCTTCACCTTTATTGACACGCCCGGCGCTTATCCCGGCATTGACGCGGAGGAGCGCGGACAGGCCGAAGCTATCGCTTACAACCTACGCGAGATGGCCAAACTCGAAGTGCCGGTCATCGTCACCGTAACCGGCGAAGGCGGTTCGGGCGGAGCGCTGGCCATTGGCGTCGGCAATATCGTGATGATGCTGGAGAATTCGATCTACTCGGTCATCTCGCCCGAAGGTTGCGCCTCGATTCTCTGGCGCGACCCGGCCTATGCGGAACAGGCGGCGGAAGCTTTGAAGCTGACGGCTCCCGACCTCCTCCGGTTCAAGCTGATTGATAAGATCGTTCCCGAACCTCCGGGCGGCGCGCACACTGATCACCAAAAGACAGCCGAAACCCTCGATCATTACTTACTCGAATCGCTCAATTCGCTGCGCCACCTGAGCGGCGACCAACTTGTGCAACAACGCCACGATAAATTCCGGGTTATGGGCGAGTATCAAGAGATTCAGAAAACTGACTGAAGAAGGCGCAAGGCAAACTCGTTCCCTGCTGCTCTCTTCCATCCTCATTTGTTTATGACTTCGTTCGATTGCTTCATCTTCGATTTCGATGGCACGCTCGCGCGTTCGGAGGACGCCTATAACGCGGCCTTCTCGCACACCATCCGACGACACACCGGACAGATCATTGACGAGGCGGAGTTTCGGGAATACTGGAATCTGACGCCACAAGAGGTTTTGCGGCGCTACGGGGAAGCGACTCTCGATGATCTGTTGCTCAGTTTCGAAGAGCATTATTACGCTAACCATCACCTGCACCTGATCGCTTATGAAGGCATTATCGAAGCGCTTGACCTATTGAACCGGCGGGCGGCGCATCTGGCCATCGTTTCGCTCAAGCCGCGCCGCGCTGGCGAACTCGAACTGGACATCACCGGGCTGGCAGGGCATATCGAACTGGCCATCTGGGGGGATGACGTGGACAACCCGAAGCCCGAACCCGATGGCGTGCTGCGCGCCCTCCGCCATTTCGATGCTAACCCGCAGCGCACGCTGGTCATTGGCGATAGTCCGTCCGACATTTTGATGGGACAACGCGCAGGCACGCGCACCGCCGCTGCCTTGTGGAGCGGCGTGAATCGTGAAAGACTGATGTCGCACGCGCCGGATCATTTGTTCGATTCCCCACAGGATTTGATTCGTATGGTCGGTAACCCGAACGAGTGAATCCCTCCTTTGCTCGTCACTCGTCACTTTTGAAGGAGGCGGCATGACTGCAAGGCTAGCAAACGTCAACGCGCACAGACTTGAAATCGTATCCCTGAACCCATCAACTCTCGAAGAGTTGGGACGCTTCCCGATTGCCACCGCTGAAGATGTGAATGCGGCTCTGGCGCGGGCGCGCGCCGCGCAACCGGGGTGGGCGGCGCTCTCGTATCGCAATCGCGCGCGCTATGTGCTCAAAGCCCGCCGCGCACTCTATGACCGACAGAACGAAATCATCAGCATCCTCTCGGACGAAACCGGCAAACCCGGCTTCGAAGCGCTCACGACCGAAGTCTTTCCGGTCGCCGATTTGATGAGCCATTTTGCCGCCAAGACCGAGCGCGTATTGCGCGACGAGCGCTTCACCCTCGCCGTATTTCGCAATAAGCGTTCGCTGATTACCTATGAACCGCTCGGCGTCGTCGGCATCATCAGCCCATGGAATTTCCCCTTCGCCATTCCGATGGGCGAAATCATTATGGCGCTGATGGCCGGGAATGCGGTGATCTTGAAGCCTTCCGAATACACGCCGCTGGTGGCCGATGCCATTCAACGACTGATGGCGGCAGCCGGATTTCCCGAAGGCCTCATTCAAGTCTTACAAGGCGATGGCTCGACCGGCGCGGCGCTGGTCGAATCATCAGTAGACAAAATTTTCTTCACCGGTTCGGTGCGCACCGGCAAAAAGATTGCCGAAAGTGCAGCCAAACGCTTATTGCCAGTCGTGTTAGAACTTGGCGGCAAAGACCCCATGATTGTCTGTGAAGATGCGCCCTTCGAACGCACCGTCAAAGGCGCAGTGTGGGGCGCGTTTGCCAACTGCGGACAGGTGTGCGCGTCGGTCGAACGGCTCTACGTCGTCGAACCGTTGGCGGAAAAGTTCATCCCTGCAGTGGTCGAAGAGGTGAAGAAACTGCGCATCGGCGCGCCTTCAGGGTGCGCAACCGACATCGGCCCGCTGGCGAATGAAGCGCAACTCAACATCGTCAACGAGCAGATTGCCGATGCCGTCGCGCGCGGGGCGCGGGTATTGACCGGCGGTAGACGTCGTGATGACCTCGGCGGCTTCTTCTTTGAGCCGACCGTACTCGTTGATGTCAACAACTCCATGAAAGTCGTAACCGAAGAGACCTTCGGCCCGGTCTTGCCCATCATCGTCGTCAAGGATGAAGAGGAAGCCATCCGTGAAGCCAACCATACACGCTACGGTCTGCTCGCGTCGGTGTGGACTTCCGATAATGACAAAGGTCGTCGCATCGCGCGCCGCATCGAAGCCGGTACCGTGATTATCAATGACGCGATTTATACGCATGGCTCGGCGCGCACCCCTTGGTTTGGGGTGAAAGAGAGCGGGATGGGGGTGACGCATGGCAGCGCGGGGCTATTGGAGTTCGTGCGCATGAAACATATCAATTGGGACCTGCTGCCGATGCCGAGCAACTTCTGGTGGTTCCCCTACACTGAGCGTTGGTATGCGCGATTCAAAGGCTTGATGAAGCTGCTCTATAAAATGGGCTTGCGAAAGATCGCATAAAAAGCCTCCGTAATCTTCTCACCGCCTCGTCACCGAGAGCGCAAGAAAAATTACCCAAGGTTACATCTCTTGGCGATCTGTTCTTAGCTTATGAAACCGCGTGCTGAGCTAACTCTCATCGGCTAGTAACCCAATGGTCTTGACGCCCGCGCCTTTGGCGAGATCAATCAATAATACGACAGAGTGATAGGCAGCGCGCGGCGGTGCTTTGATAAAGAGTGCGCGCGCTTCGACTTGCCGTTCTTCCATCAAACGGCTGAGCAGAGGTAGCAATTCTTCCATTCGAATCGCCTGTGAATTGAGCGCCAGTTGAAAATCTTCTGACACGGTGAGCATCAACATCTCCGGAGGTGAGGGGCTGTCTTCCACCGCCGGTTGCGGAGTTGTGACCGGAAGCTTTTGCTCGCGTTTCGGTTGCGCGATCATAAAGAGGATCAACAGCACAAGCAGTACATCAACAAGCGGCGTGACATTGATTGTCGGTGCAACGCGCGCCGCGCGGGTTCGTGAAGTCGGGTTTGGCAAGACGATAGACCTCGAAATTTGGTGAGCGCTCTATCGAGGTTTGACACCGACGTAAGGGGGAATGTTCCTGCGCTTCATTCAGCGACGAGCAGATTGAAACGGAATCGCTGTTGGCTATCCTGCCAACTCTGTTTGGCTGCGAAGCCTGCGCTGTGCGCCAATTCGCAGATTTGTTCGGCATCGTACTTGTAGGAGTTTTCCGTGTGAATCGTTTCACCTGCCTCGAAATTCACCGTCAAACCAATGGCGCCGACGCGCACGGTTTGCGCGACGCGACTGACCAGATGAATTTCGACTCGCCCTTCCAGTTCGTTATATACGGCGCGGTGTTGAAACTGTTTGATGGCGAAATCGCCATCAAGTTCGCGGTTGATGCGCGCCAGCAGGTTCAAATTGAATGCTGCCGTCACTCCCAATGCATCGTCATAAGCGGCTTCGAGGTAAGCGGCGGACTTCTTCAAATCCGTGCCGAGTAAAAGCGCATCACCGACCCGCAAAGCGTTACGAATGTCTTTGAGAAGCGACTGCGCATCTGCCGGGTCGAAATTGCCGATGCTCGAACCGAGAAACAGTACGACGTTGCGCTCAGTGTGCGTCGTCTCGTCGCTGGCCAAGGTGCGAAAAGCGGTCGTGTAATCCGCAGCATAGGCGGTAATCCGCAGAGCCACATATTTCCGCAACAACTCTTGTGCGCTCAGTTCTAAAATCTCCGGCGAGATATCTACCGGCACATAGTACAACTCCGACTGCCGGGCGAGGAGAGCTTCGATCACGTAGCGCGTTTTGGATGAACTGCCGCTGCCGAGTTCGATGAGGCGAATGGGGCGCGCGCCCTGCGGTTCGATGCGCGTCAGAATCTCGTTCGTGTGCTGACGAAGAATTTCGCTTTCGTCGCGCGTCACGCTGTATTCGGGGAGGCAACAGATGGCTTCAAAAAGCCGCGAACCGAGTTCATCGTAAAAGTATTTCGGCAAGAGAAACTTGGGATAGGCGATGAGTCCGGCGCGCACATCATCGGCAAAACTGCCAGTGTCACGCGAACTGACCAAGTGATGAATCGTCAAACGCGGTTTGGATTTTGGGCTGCTATGCAAAATAAATTTCATCCCCTGTTGCGAAGAACCGATGAGTGTTGAAAATTTCCGGCTGTCGGGACTCTAGCACAGATTGGCGGACGAGATACAGTCAGTTGAGAAGGAAAATCTTTCGAAACTCGTTCACAAAGCTTTCTATAACGGTGGGCAGGTCTGTGGCGGTGGTGCCGGGTTGGCCGTTTATTCGGGCGGGTTGCCGCTCAGATAACGTAAAATCTCCTGCCGGACTTCAACAAAGGGGCGGTCGCTGGCCGCGCCGTTTTTATCGCGCCAGCCTTTGACAATCTCGCCTTCGATAAGGAACTGGCCGTATTGATAATTGACGGTGTGAAAGAGACTGGCTTCGGGTTCGAGAAAGACGAGGAACTCTTGTTTTTCGAGGTAGCGGTCATCAGCGCACGGGACATTCGACTGCGCCAACACGTAGAGTTCTTTGATCGAAAAGTTGCCTTGAATTACTTCGACCGGTTGTAGGATGGCAAACTGACCGTAGGTGCCCTGATACGACCCGGCGCGTGCCCGCACAACTTTCACACGCGCGATGACTGCCGAGGCGCGCGTCAACTCGTCCATTGGTAGTATGCGCAAGCAAGTTCGTGTTTGAGCGAACCCCGTGAACATCAGCAGGGGAATCAAGGCTGTCAACAAGAGTTTATTCATGAATTCGGTGACTCACTTCCATACAAGCTGCTAATGCTAGCACATGGGGCTAAAAGCGGAAAAGAAACTTTTCCAAAAGGTTCTAACTATCTGAGGGCTGATCCGTTCACTTAATTTACATCAGATGGAATCTGTCGGGAACGAAAATAGCGCCACGCTAGCCAACCAAGCCCAATCAGAGCCACGCCAATCAAGACCTTTACGCCATGCTGTTTGATGATCTGCACCGCTTCATCGCCGAATTCGATGGCCAGCCATCCTTCTATGAAAAACCGTATGGCGCGCCCGATGAAGATCGCCAAGATAAAGCGGCTGAGTTTGAGTTTGAACACTCCTGCTGACAAGACGAAGGGTTTGAACGGAAAGGGCGGCGGCAAAATCGCCGGAATCATTACCGCCAGCATATCGTAACGACCGAGCAGGTTTTCAATCTTGTCGCGCCGCGCTTGACTGACGCGATTGAGTACGCTGATGCCGACGCGTCTGGCCATCAGGTAGAGCAAGGTGCAGCCGATGGTTGACCCCGTCGTCGCAGCGAGCACATACAACGGCATACGCGCAGGATTGAGTGTGCTCAGGGTAATTAAAATCAGATCCGGGCCGCTCGGCATCGGCAGCAGTGCGGAATCGAGCAGCGCGATGCCGAATAGACCGAGCGCGCCAAAGGTCATCAACCAATTGGCCAAAGAGGTGAGCCAGCTTTTGATACCAAAGAGCGAAACTGTCATGGTCAGAAATATCAATTCACGGCCTCGTTCTGATCGTCGTTTCGGGAAAATAAAAACCGAGTATGTCGCGGTAGCCGCGCCCTGCCGCCGCTTGCGCCACTGAGCCTATCAAACAAAATCCCACCTGACTACCGAATCCCCGCCCTCGAAAAAAGAACCGCTCGCCGCGCCGCTCCACCTCGAACGAAGGGCTGAGCACGCGATTCCATCCCAGTTTACGACCCACAGCACGACGAAACTCCTCGACGGTCAACCGCAGTTGCCGCCCTCTATCGCTGAGGACGACAGCGTGCGCCACTTCGCTGTTAGCATATTTCTCAACCGTGAGCTTCACATTTTGCGACAGGCGCGCGCCCGTCGCCGCCGAGAGTGCGGCAACCACTGACGACGCGGCTGCTTGCCGTTGCCAATGCGCATACTCGGACGGTTTGCACCAATCGCAGGCGATGCGTTGATAGGGGTAGCGACTCGCGCCTCCCCATACCATCTCTGGCGTCGCCGATAACCCGCCGCACACAGCCGTGAAATAGACATCAACCGCTTGGTTCTGAAAGGCCAGATATTCGCCTGCCGTCGCCGCAACGGCGCGCGCCATCAGCGGTGCGGCAAGCTCTGCGGATAAGTCCTGCTCGCCGCGATAGAGTTGGCAATGCGTGGTGTCGCAAAAGTCAAACCCTTCATCATGGTGTCGCCCAAGGTTTGCGAGCATATAGGTGCGCGCGATGACCGACAGGGCTTTGATCGCTTCCGTCTGCTGTTGCCCTTGCATCTCTGCGGCGGTCACCGACGCGACAGCAGATTCAAAGGCGGTCGAAAGGATGATGCGCAACCCTGTTGATGCCGCCGTCGGCGCAGCAATCAATAGGTCACCGCGCACGGTGCGCCGGATCTTTTGCGGGATGCTGAGTTCGAAAGCGGTCGCCCCGACGCCTGTCAGTTTGAGGTGCGACGCGTTGAGCGACTGTTTGATGCGCCCGTAGCGGTCAATCAGCAGGACGTGCAGTTGTGAGCCACTGAGCGTCACGCGCAACCCTTCACCGACATCCAGCGAGAGGGTCAGGCTGCCGGTATCAATCGTTGCAGTTTGATCGGCCACCTGCACGTGCAAAATTTGCGGCTTAAACAGACTGAAGAGTCCGACCCGTACCCATTCAACCTGCTCGCCGGTCGGAACCAGCAGACTGAAGAGCGCAAGCTTGGCAAGCAGGAAAGGCATAGACAGTTGTTACTTGCCGGTAAACACGGGCGCGCGTTTTTCCATAAAGGCGCGCACGCCTTCTTGATGATCGTCGGTCAGGCCGCAACGGCTTTGGGTTTCGGCTTCGCGGTCGAGCGCGCTGCGAAAATCGGCGGCCATTGATAAGTTGACGTTAGCTTTCATGTAACGAAAGCTGGTGAGCGGCCCGCTGGCGATGCGCGCCGCGACTTCGTGTACCGTGGCGCGGAGCGTATCGGCTTCGACAACGCGATTGACGAGGCCGATACGCTCGGCTTCGCTTGCTTCGAGGACATCACCGAGGATGAGCAACTCTTTCGCTTTGGGTGCACCGGCATAGCGCGTCAGCAACCAGGTCGTGCCGAAATCGCCGCTGTAGCCGACTTTGGCGAACGCCGTGCCGAACTTTGCCTGTGTCGAGGCGTAGCGCAGATCGCAAGCGAGACAGACGCCAAGCCCCGCCCCCATCGCAAAGCCATTGACGGCAGCCACAGTGATCTTCGGAATGTTATAGAGCATCCACGAGAGTTCGTGTCCGAAACGCAGTTGGTCAATGCGTTGTTCGAGGGTCAATTCAGCGGCGCTCGCCATGCTCGACACATCGCCGCCCGCGCAAAAGGCACGCCCTGCGCCAGTCACGACAATAGCGCCGACTTCAGAATCGCGGCTCCACTCGCTCAAGACCCTCAGAGATTGGGTCAGCAAATCGCGGCTCAAGGCATTGAGTTTGTCAGGACGGTTGAAGGTCAAGGTTGCAACCTTATCGGCGACCTCGGTGAGAATCGGCGCGTCACTCATTGGTTCTCCCTCCTACAAAATGGCGAGCGGCGAGCTAGGCAGAGAGATGAAAGCAGAATGCCGAACGATGGATGAGAACTCCGAAAAGCAATGTACCGCGCCCCATCATCCTTCACTCTTCTGCGTAGCTTGCCATTCGCTACTCTCTTTTATCGCCCCAGCCACATCTTCATGGTGCGAGTGACGAACTCGGCGGCGTCCTGTTGCACAAAGTGACCGGCTTCGGGAACCGTGACCAGCGTCAAATCTTTTTCGATGTAATCCCAATTGCCGTTCAACCCGCTGGAGAGCAAAGCGGTGTCTTTCAAGCCGTGAATCATCAGCACCGAGCATTGAACTTTGATTACCGGCGAGGTGTCTTCTTTGTACGGCTCGCGCGGATAGTTGCGCTTGTAGTAGTTGAGCATGGCTTCGATGTCCGAGCGTTTGAAGGCTTCGATATACTTCTCTTTGGCCTGCGCATCGGTGACCCAAAAGGCGAGTTGCTCGGCTTTGAGGTTCTGGTGAAACCCTTCTTGTTGAAAATTGCGCGCATACTGACTGTTCTTCTGTTGCTGCGGGTTATTAGCCAATTCGCGCGACAAGGCGCGCGGATGCGGCAGATTCAGAATGATGAGTCTTTCCGTCATCTGCGGCTGCGACATGGCGAACGCCCAGGCGACCGCGCCACCCCAATCGTGGCCGACGATGATGGCCTTATCGCGTTTCAAATGTTTGATGACCGCGATGACATCGCTGACCAGCAACCGCATGTCGTAATTTTCTACGCCTTTGGGCTTGTCGCTGAGGTTGTAGCCGCGTTGGTCAATGGCGACGGTTTGGAAGTTGGCCGAAAGCCCTTCCATCTGATGCCGCCACGAATACCAAAAATCCGGGAAGCCGTGAATCATCACTACCAACGGCCCCTGTCCGAGACTGGCGTAATGAATCTTCACGCCGTTGTTGTCGGCATAACCGTGTTCGACGCGCTTCTCGAAATCGGACATATCGGCGGCGCGGGCGTTGATGGAAAGAAAACCAATGAGCAAGCAAAAAGCCAATGCGGTGCGCTTCATGTCTCTATTCTCCTTATTCAGACAATCTCGATAGCAAACCAGTTAGGTGCGGAAGCCTGAAGATCGAACGTTGTGAAATCCCCTGCTTCTGACCGCCCCTCGCCGGTCACTGTTCACGGCTTTAACAGGCTTTTCGGGGCAACCGCAAGTCTAACACTTCGGATCGAACTTTTGACAATGCGAAGCCTCACGGATTCGTTGTAACCGCGCCATAGTGCGCGAACGTCTATGATGGCGGACGTTATTGAGTTGATCGGCAATTCAATCGCATCCCCACCACAATAGAAAGGGCAGATGAGATGAGAAAGTTTTTTGCAATCAGCAGCCTGTTGACGATCTTCGTCGCCAGTCTTATTTCGGCAAGCGCCGATAATGCGAACTTTGCGGGCACTTGGGTGTTAGACAAAGCCAAAAGCGGCGAATTGCCGCGAGGTTGGCAAAATGCCGAAAGCGTGACTTGGATGGTCAAACAAGAGGGCGGGCAATTGGTCATCGAACCGCAGATCACCGGCGGTCAAGGGCCGGGCGGCGGACAACCTGTCACCTATAAACTCGACGGCAGCGAAACGACTGCCGATGTGAATTTAGGGCAAGCCACCGGCAAAGCGACCCGCAAAGTCAAATGGATGAACGAAGGCAAAACGCTCGAACTCAATTCCGTGACCAATGCGGAGTTTCAAGGGAATCCGGTCACCATCACGACGGTTGAACATTGGGAACTCGGCGAAGGCGGCGTCCTGAAAGTTCATCGCAAAACGCAAAGCCCGCGCGGCGAGCAGGAATTCAACTTCGTGTTCACGAAAAAATAGACGGGCAACGCATTTCCTCGCATCCCTCACCGGCAAGATTCAACTCGCGAAGCGCGCCGACGAACCCTTTTCCTGAAGGGCGCAGGCGCGTTTTGCGCTTCCACGCTTACCGCCGAAAGAGCAACGAAATCGCCATTGCAAGGCCAATGATGATGACCAGTCGCCGCACAAAACTGCGGCCCAATCTGCGCGCCAACCCCGCGCCGCCATAACCGCCCGCCATCGCACCAACCGCCATCACCAGCGCATCGCTCCAATAAACCTTGCCGGAGGCGATGAAATAGACCGAGGCCACGCCGTTAATGACGAAGGCGAAAAAATTCTTCAAGCCGTTCATCTGATGAATGTCGCTCAGCCCCATTAGCCCCAACGCCGCCAACATCAAGATGCCCATGCCTGCGCCGAAGTAGCCGCCATAAGTGGCGACGAGGAATTGAAACCCCATCGCTCCGACAACCCAGGCACGCAGAGTCGGCGCGTCTCTTGTCGGCGCAGCGTCATCATCTGCCGTCAAAACGCGCAGCCGTTTCGAAATCGGTTCGCCAAAGGCAAACAGCAGCGTTGCAAAGAGAATCAGGTAGGGAACAAGGGCGGAAAAAATTTTGGTGGGCGTAAGCAAAAGCAGCACTGCGCCAAGCAATGCGCCAATGATGGAAGGCAACCCCAACAGCCACATCCACCGACGACTCTCTGTTATATCGTGGCGAAAACCGAACATCCCCGCCAACGAACCCGGCCACAAGGCGACGGCGTTGGTCGCGTTGGCCAGCAGCGCATCGCGCCCCAACCAGACCAATACGGGAAACGAAATTAACGTGCCGCCGCCCGCAACCGAATTGATCATACCTGCGAGGAAGCCAGCGGCAAAGATGCAGGCGATTTGCAAGACCGAAGATTCCATGAGTGCTCGCAACTATAGCATTCACTATCGCTGCGAGCACAAACCAATCAACGATTGCCTTCGTCATTGCTGCGAGCGCAAACTCATCAGCGCGAGAATTGACCGATCCATCGCATGATCTGCATGGCTGCGCGTTCGGCGGTCGGCGGATCGTAGTTCGACATCACAATCACCGTATAACCGCTCTGAGAGTCGGCTTCGAGCGCCGCATTGAGACCCGGCGCACCACCTGCGATTCCCATGCCGCCGGGTTGACCGGGCTGACTCGCAGCCGGGGCTGCGCCCTTTACCGGCGGCTTTTCGGTGCGTTCATTAAGCGCCCATCGGGTCATTGCCGGACTGAGCAGCGTAGCATTTTGCACGGCGAGCGAAAACTTCAAGAGGTCTTCGACCGTTGAATAGCCGCCGCCCGCCGAACTGCCGCGCGCCGGAAGGATGAGCAGATTGCTCTTGCGCTCTTTGTCTTCACCACCATTCGGATTGCCGCGTCGCGTGTAGCCGCGCGCCAAATTAGGCGTCGGCACATCGGCTTCATAAAAATCGGTGCTCATCATGCCCGCGGGTTTGAAGATGTGCTCGCGCACATAGTCGTAATAACTCTGTCCGGAGACTTTTTCGATGATCGCGCCGAGCACCGCATAGCCGCCGTTAGAATAGCGTTGCCGCGCGCCAGGTTCGAACTCAAGCGGCTTGTCGGCGATGAGTTTGAGAAAGTCCGCGATGTTGCGAAGCTGATTCTTCGGAGTTGCGAAATAGCGTTCGTTGAAAAAATCGCCAATACCCGATGTGTGGGTGAGCAGGTGCAGGATGGTGATTTTTTCTGCCGCCTGTTTGTTCGGATAGTCGGGCAGATGCTTTCCGATAGTGTCGTCAGCCGCCAGTTTGCCTTGCTCGATCAACTGCCCGATAGCGATCTGTGTATAGGATTTGTCTATCGAGCCGGTGTTGAATTTGGTATCGAGCCGATTCGGCACATTGAACTCTTTGCTGGCCAGCCCGAAGGCTTTTTGATAAACCGGCTTGCCCTGTTTGGCGACCAGCACCGCGCCGGAAAACTCGTCGGCGTCAACCAGCTTTTTGAAGTATCCGTCAACTGCTCCGACCAGTTCCGCCTCGCTTGCCGGAGCTTTGACTTCGATGCTCGGCGCGGTGGCCATCTCTTCCCCGGCATTTTGCGCGCGAATGCCTTTGATGCGGCTCGAAGGCGGCGCTTCAAAATCGAATTGGAACTGGAGCGCATCGCCACCAGCGGCCTGCACGATGATGGTGATGCTATCGTCCGTGACCTGCACAACGCGCCGCAACTCGAGTTTGCCGAGATCGGAGGAAATCTGTTTATAGCGCGCCAACCGGTCTTCAATCGGCACGCCTGCCGTGAAGTTGTCGGTGAAAAACTGGCGCATCACATCGGCATCGCCGGTGCTGAAGGCTTTGAGGTAAGCGGCAACTCTGCGCCCCGTCGGAGTGTCGGGCAAATTCGCCGCTTGTGAGGTTGCTGCGACCTGCGCGACGGGCGCGTCTTTCGCGGGCATAGACGAAACGGTTGCGCCGCTCAGGGTCTGCTTGATCCAGTCAATGTAGAGTGACACGCGCGTATAGAACTCTTTCGCGCCATAGGTGCCGCGACCATTTTTCCCCGGCGCTCCCGCGATGCTGACGCCGAGCGTGTAGAGTTTGCCGTCTCTTTCAATCAGCGCCGGGCCGCCGCTATCGCCCGGCCCGCTGATGCCTTCCAGTTCGGTCGCTGTCGCCGGATCATCGAACGAAAAGTAGACCCACTGATTATCGGCATTGTCTACTTTGTTGGTCGCGCCGCGCACTTGTTTATCCATCTTTGTCGGCCCGGTCAGCCCCGTCCCGGTGTCGCCGCGCCCGACAAAGGTGACAATCTTTCCGGCTTCGTCTTTCTCTGTGTAGAGGGCGACCGGCGTAATCGTTTTGACCGGCTCGGCAAGTTTGATGAGCGCAATGTCGTTTTGCGGGCTCTGCTTCCATTCAGGATGCAGAAAGACGCTGGCAATGGGATAGGGTTTGTTTCCGAAGATGATGTGACGCGCGCCCGCCGGAATATCGGCAGCCACGTGAGCAGCGGTCAACACCCACTCCGGAGCGATCAATACGCTTTCGCCGTCACGCCCGACAAATCCGACCGCCGCATACTTCGCGCCGAGAGCGCGGTATTGCGCGTCATCGCGGTCGTGACGAATGATGATGCCGGAAGCGGGCGCGGCAAACAGCAACCCGAAGAATGCGATGAATAGAACTTTTTTCAAGCTATGTCAGCCTCTCTTCTTATAAGTTTCAGTCGAGGTGATAACCCGACTCTCACGGTCGAAAAATCTAGCACCTAGTTGTGAAGATTTAATGAAGACCCTCCAGCAATCTGATAGGGCTTCGGTCGGTTACGATTTGGGGCTGGCTCCCGGAGCTGTAAATAGCAGGCGAGCGAGTTGCTTTTGCAATTCGCCGACATTGACGGCGCGACCTGAATTGCTGCTAATCAAGATGGCGGCGTCTTCATCGGGATAGTAGACCCAGAAGGCAAAGAACCCGAACTCATTGGCCCCCGCGTGACTGAGTACGCGCGTGCCTCGCTCGGTGATCGCGCTGCCGACGCCGTACCCCACCGCGCGTTTGTCGCCGAGCGAGAACTGCTGCGCGAACATCTTTTGCTTGCTCTTCTCGGAAAGAATTTTCTCGCTCTTCAAGACTCGCAGCCACAGATAAAGATCGGCGGGCGACGAGACCATGCCGCCATTGCCCATTAGCGCCCACGAAATCTGCGGCCATACGAGCGGCGAATTCTCTGTGCCGAAACGGTTGGCATTATAGCCGTGTGCGACATCCGCTTCCGACCACAACGGATGGCGATAGAATCCTGTTTGCCTCATTCCGGCAGGGTCAAGCAGTTTTTCTCGCAGGTAAGTTGGAAAGCTCTTACCGGAAACGATTTCGACAATGGCTGCCAGCAGTGTCATGCCGGAATTGGAATAGGCGAACTGCTTGCCCGGCTCGGCCAGTAGTTTCTGCGCGAAGATGCGGCGCACGGCTTCATCACGCGTCATCGCTTCAAAGTCGCCCTCGGTGTCGTGATATTCCAACAGTCCGGACGTGTGGGTCAGTAATTGATGGAGGGTAATGGCGCTTTTGTCCGCAGGAACGGCGGAGAAGAATTTGCCGAGAGTGTCGGCGACCGTAAGTTTGCCCTGTTGTTCTAATGTCAGGATGGCGGCAACCGTGAAGACTTTCGACACCGAACCGATGTCAAAGACGGTCTTCGAAGTCACCGGAATCTGCTTTTCGCGGTTCGCCTGCCCGTAACCTTTGCGGAGCAACACTTCGCCGTTTTTGGCGATCAAGACCGCGCCGGAAAAACCTTCGGCCATCGCTTTGGTCATCACTTCGTCGAGCGCGGCTCCGAGTTTGCCTTTGCTGATGGTCGCTGCATCGGTTTGTGCAAGCGCAAAAATGGAGAGGGTAAAAATCAGGACGAACGCGTAGGTCGGTTTGCCCCTGACCATGCCGCACCTCCAATGTCGCTGTTCGGTTTTCTTCATGTGGCGAGATTAGCATGCGCTTATGAAGAAATGATGAAGATGAGAAGGTCAGGGAAAAGACTGATCCGAGACGCGCAAATGTTAGGCGGCGATTATGTATGGCGTATCAGTCGCTTGTTTGAGGCGGATGAGCCAGAGGGTGCTACGGTTGATGAATGGGAAGGGTGAAGGTGAACGCCGTTCGGCTACCGGCTGCGCTCTCCACGCGGATTTGTCCGCCGTGCGCTTCAACCAGTTGTTTGACGATGGCCAGCCCCAGCCCCGCACCGCCGGTAGCGCGGGCGCGCGCGCCATCGGCGCGATAGAAGCGTTCAAAGATATTTGGCAGATGTTCGGGGGCGATGCCCGCGCCGTTGTCTTCGACGGTGACGGCGATGGCGCTTTCGGCTTGCCGCGCCTGAACCCGAATACGGCCTGCTGCGGGGGTGTAGGTGATGGCATTGGCGAGCAAGTTTCTGAGGATTTGCCCGACTCGTTTGTCGTCAGCATGGACGGCGGGCAACTCCTCTGGCAAGTCGAGGTTGATGGTCACCTCTTTGCTATCCGCCTGTTGTTTGATCGCGCTCACGGCGTTGCCAATCGCTTCATCAATTCCGAGCGGCGCGCAGTGCAAACGAAGTTGTCCGGCGTCGGCAAGCGCCAACTCCTGCAAGTCATCAATCAGGTGATTCAACAGCATCGCCTCTTCGTGCAACGAGGCCAACATCGCAGGTGAGGCTTGCGCCAGTCCGTCTTGCAAAGTTTCGATCTGACAGCGAATGTTGGTCAGCGGCGTGCGCAGTTCGTGCGCGATGTCGCTGACCATATTGCGGCGCAACCGTTCGGTGCGCGCCAGACTATCGGCCATGGCGTTGAAGGCCTGAGCCAACTGGCCAATCTCATCTTTTGATCGCGTCTCGACGCGCTGCTCCAAATCGCCTTTTTCCATCAACTGCGCGGCGCGTGTGAGCGAAGCGACCGGACGCAGAATGCGCCCCGACAGGATCAGCGTCGCCACCAAGACCGCCAAAGCGATGCTCACCACCGCAACGATCAAGGCTCGATCCACCGAAGCGAAGAAGACCTTTTGCTCATCAGCCTGTTCTGTGGGCGGTGGCGGCAACAGGTAGAGAGTGGCGGTCAGTTCGCCCGTCGCATTCAAAAAGATCAAATGGGGCGGATTGACCAATACAAGCTCTTCTTCGCCGATGACGCGCACGCGCTCTTCGTTGGCGGACGCCTCTTCTTTCACCACCCTACGGCGCATGGTAAACCGGTTATCCGGCGAGCGCGTAATCTCAGCTTGCAACAACTCCGGCGGCCAGGCGGCGATGATCTGACCCTGCGCGTCGAGCAAGGCGAGTTGTTGACCGCCGATTTTGCCAACCTGTTCGAGCGCACTTTGCGCTTGCGACCAATCGCTGGTCTTCGCGTAGTGTTCGGTCAGCAAGTCGCGGATGCGTTCCATGCGCGTTTCGTCATTGGCTTCGATAAAGCGACGAAATTCGGTCTTCGTCGAGCGATTCGAAAAGAAGGCGATTGCGCCGATGGCCAGCACGGAAATCGTCAGCGTGACGAGCAGGAATTTGACTTGCAAGCTATACATCATCGTCTTGGGTTGCCAGTTTGTAGCCGACGCCGAAGACCGTCGCTATGTAAGAAGGGCGCGCAGGATCGAGATCAATCTTGCGGCGCAGGTTGCGAATGTGCGCGTCTACGGTGCGTTCCATGCCTTCATAATCCCAACCGAAAGCGCGTTCGACAAGCTCGCGGCGCGTGAAAGCGCGACCGGGCGATTGCAAAAAGGTTTCCAGCAGATCGAATTCCGTCGGCGTCAGTTGTACCGATTGCCTGCCAACGCGAACCTCATGGCGCAGCCGATCAATGGTCAAATCGGCGAAGCGAAGCTCCGATGCCGCATCCGGTTTTTGCCCGCTGCGCCGCAACACGGCGCGCACACGGGCGACGAGTTCGCGCAGGCTGAAAGGCTTCGAGATGTAATCATCCGCGCCGAGATCGAGGCCGCGCAGGCGGTCTTCTTCCGTCGTCTTGGCGGTGAGCATAATGATGGGCGTCGCCGCTTCGGCGCGCAGCAGGCGGCAGACTTCCAGGCCGCTGATCTCCGGCAACATCAAGTCGAGCACGATCAAATCAATCTGTCCGGCGCGCGCTTGGGCAAGCGCCTGCCGCCCATCGGCGACAAGCGTGACCGCAAACCCCGCGTGTTCGAGGTAGAGTTTGATCGAAGCCGCCGTCTTCGCGTCATCTTCCGCAATGAGGATGCGATTCTTCATGAACAGAAGTCCGTTGTCAGTCGTCCGTCGTTTGTTGCCGACTCATTGGCCGGGTCGTCATCCGTTGTTTGTTGCCATCGTTGTCTGCATTTTTGATGCGCCCGTTCATCAAGCTCAACGATGGGCAATGAACGATGGGCTACGGACGACGATCTTTCACCTCCAGTAATCGGCTTACGATGTCAAAAGCGGCGCGCGGACGGGCAAGCCTGCGGGCGTTTTCCTGCATGCGGGCGACGCGCGCCGGGTCATCAAGCAAGCGATCAATCTTGAACGCCAGCACCGGCAGATTGTTGCACCGAATGGCGACGCCTTCTTCGAGCAAATGATCCGAGTTGCGCTCTTCCTGCCCCGGTATGGGGTTGACGATGACAAAGAGCAAGCCGCTCGCCAACGCTTCGGAGGTCGTCAGCCCGCCCGGTTTGCCAAGCAGAATATCTGCCGCCGCCATGTATTCGTCCATTTCAGTGGTGTAGCCGACGACTTTGAAGGCAACGGGATGGGAGGCGGGAATTTGCGAGGTTACGGTTTCGATTTCGGCTTTCATCTCCGCATTGCGTCCGCAGATGGCAATGACTTGCGCCGGATGTTTGAGTTCCAATAGCGAGCTCATCAAGTGCTGAATCGGCCCGACGCCGAACCCGCCCGCCGAAACCAGTATGGTCGTGCGCTCCGGCGCGAGCCCGTGTTTCGCGCGCATCTCGCGTTTGTCTTTTAAGCGAGTAAAGACGGGGTCAATGGGAATGCCCGATACGGTGATCTTAGGAGCCGCGATGCCGAGATGTTCGAGGTGCGCGCGCGTTTCGTCGAGCGCGACAAAGTAATGCTCGTAATGATGGCACAACCACATCGCGTGCACATCGAAGTCCGTGACGACGATGGCTTGTTGTGTGGACAGTCGCTCTTTAGCTTTGAGCCACGAGATGATTTCGGCGGGCAGGAAGTGGGTGCAGATGGTGATGTCTGGCTGCTCCTGTTCAAGCAGCTTCACGAAAGCGCGGGTGTTGAGCTTATCGAAAGCGAGACGACGGCGTTCGTTTTGCCAGGGCTTGTCGAATTGATCGTAGAGCCAGCCGAGCACGTCGGGCGCTTTGTTGACCATGTCAATGTAGGCTTTCGAGTAGAGCGTGCGAAAGAGCTTGTTGGTGTACTGAAGCGTATCAACGTGACGGATTTCGGCAGCCGCGCCGGTTTCGATGAAGGCACGTTCAATGGCTTCGGCAGCGCGCATATGCCCGGCTCCCGACGAAGCTGACAGCACCAGAACTTTTTTGAACAAGCGCGATATTCCTCTCGCACCCCCCTCTACAACCGAAGCGCGGTTCGATTGGCAGCAGGGGAAGTTTGTTAGCGTAACACGAAACGGGCACGAATCATTCGCAAACGTTCCTGCGGATGCGAGAAGATTCGTGCAATGTTTGGCAATGCAGCACGGTTGCTCAGATGGCTTTCGTTTTGCTCAACGTGCGGGAGTGATGACGATGTTGCGGTAGTAAATTTTGCCATGATCGCCTTGCATCATAATCGCGCCCGCCGCGCCTTCGTCGCTGTCGAGCGCGCCGCCGGTGATGCCGGGTATCTCGGCGTTTTCGATGATCGTCTCGCCATTCAACACGACGGTAATCCGGCGACCGATGAGCGTGATGTCATAGGTCTGCCATTCGCCCGCTCTCTTTGCGGCGTTTTTGGTCGGCGCGATGAAGCCATAGACGCCGCCCATGCGACGGCTATCGGGGTCTTTGCCAAAGTCGTCTTGAATCTGCACTTCGTAACGCCCGCGCGTGTAGACGCCGCTGTTGCTGCCTTCGACCATTTTGAATTCGATGTGCAGTTTGAAGTCTTTGAACTTCGCCGTGCTGACGATGTCGGTCGAACCGGGTTCGTTGACCAATACGCCGTCTTCGACTTTCCATGCTTTTGCGGATTTGGGGTCGCGCAACTGCCAGCCGGTCAAATCGCGCCCGTTAAAAAGCGTGACAGGCTTGCCCCACACCGGCGCTTTTTTGTTCATCAACAGAGGCGCGCGCGTTGCCGTCCATTTGGCGGGCTTCTGCTCCTCATCGGTGGTGTCGCCCATCAACTTGTTGCCGACGAACTTGCCGGTGAAGCCGAGAGTAATGATCTGTCGTTCATACTGAGAGGGCAGCGCGATGTTCAATTGGCCGCCGCTGATTTCGACTTTGGTGAGCGGGCGTTGACTGCCAACGCGCCCGACGAAGCGCCCCGCGAGTTTGTCGCCCTCGCGCTGAATTTCAAACCATGACGGGTAGTTGGTTCCGTTGGCCGCATGCACGGTGACATCCCAACGACCGAGAAACTTATCCTCTGAAGCGTTCGGTTGCTCTGCGCGTATCGTCATAGTTGAACTCCACAGCAGACAAACTGCCCAAGCGATGGCGGCGACTCTGCGAATCATGATCTTTCTAATCCCCTTTGATGAGATGCGGGCTGAGATGAACCGCTTTCAACCCGTGCCGTTTGCAAGCGCGCATACTTTACTGCAAGAAGGTCGCCGCTTCAAACGTAGCGCACGGCTTCGGACGGGTCGAGGCGCGAGGCGCGCAGGATGGGGTAGAGGCTGCTGAGCGTGCCGATGACCAACCCCGCCGCGATGGCCGCAAGCGCCAAGGTCGGGTTCAAGTTGAAATGAACTTCGGTCTCGGCAAAGTAGGGCAACGCCAGCCAGCTTGCCAGTACGCCGATGGTCCAACCCAGCAGGCCGCCCGCGATGCTGATAGTAGCGACTTCGATCATCAGCTCTTTGATGATGTGAGATTTGCGAAAGCCGATGGCGCGCAGGACGCCGATCTCTTTGGTGCGTTCGATGACCGAACTCATCATGGTGGTGAAGATCATCAACGCGCCGATGGCAAGTACGACAAAGGAGACAACCGCCGAAAAACGCGTCAATCGCTCGACCGTCTGTTCGCGGGCGCGCACGGACTGTTGAATGGCCGAAACTTTAGCGTGCGGCAAGCGCGCAGCGATTTGCGCGACGATGTCTCCGACCGGGCAATCTTTGCACAGGGCGCTGACTTCGATCAGGCTCAGTTGTGCGGGCTTGTTGAGCAGGGATTGAACATGGGCAAGCGCACCGAAAATCATGCGGTCTTCCGGCCCCGACGTTTGCGCGAGCACGCCGGTAACGCGATGCTCACGTCCGGCAATCTGCACGCGCCCGCGCGTGATGGTGAAAGGATGATGGGCATCATCACCGTGATGCTCATCGCTATGCACGGCAGGTTCAGTGTGGGGCGTCAGTTCAATGAGCGATAAGGCGCGCGCGACTTCATAACCGAGCAATACATCGGTCTCTTTTTCCGGCGTATTGCCGACGATGTGCCACCAACGTTTGAGTTTCAATTCGCTTTCGAAATCTACTCCGGCAAGCAGAACTTCGCGGTCTTCAATTTTGATAGCGCCGAGCAGTTTGGGCGCGATGACGGCGAGGCGATACCCATACTCGATGTCGCGCACCTGTGTAGCGTCTTCGCTTTTGAGTTGCTGCACGTCGAAGGAGACGCCCGACACAGCGATGCCGCCGTAATCGAGAGTCAGATTATTCGATTGCGGCAGCACGATGATGTTCGCGCCAAAACGATCAAGCTGCGCGCCGATCTCTTCTCTAATCAGACCGCTCAAACTGAGCAGAGCGACGACCGTGCCGATGCCGATGGCAATCCCGGCAGTCAGAAAGAGAGCTTTGCCTTTGCGGCGTTTCAGATTGGCAAGCGCGATAGTGCGAATTCTCATAAGCAAATCACAGGCGTCAGGTTTCAGATGTCCGATGTAGTGTTGTGCGTGTTGAGCAAGGCCAATATACCCCCAACTGGCTGGCCAAAGGACGGCGGTCAAAGACCGCCGCTCAACGGGCGCTTCTGCTGATTCTTGCCCCCGGATTTCTCCTCTTGATTCGTGTTAGAAATATCGGCTGCGGCTCTCCAACTCGCTGGCTTTGATGACGAGATTATCGCCTTCGACGGCAAGCGGCACGCCGACGGGATTGCAACCGCCGGAGACTTCGTTAATCAGGTTGCAGTGAAACTTCAGGCCGCACTGATTGCAGATCATGTCTTCGCCTTGTTGCGAGTAGCCTTTTTTCGCGTGATAGCAGGTGTCGCAGGCATCCATCGCCGCGCGGTATTTTCCATCCGGGCTTTTGACGGCGAAGAAGCGCACGGCCTTGTTGCCCGCGACCGTGTAATCGAAGAATTTCGCTTTGCCGCCATTGAGGTCGGCGATGGGGATGCGCACGTCCGTGCCGACCGGCGTCGTCGCCAGCGGCGCGGGCGCAGGCGTAGCACTCTCGCTCATACTGCTGATGACGGCGTAGGCGGCAGCCGCAAGTAAGGCGACCGCGATGAGCGTCAATATGAGTTTGGTCTTATCTTTCGGCGCGGCGGACTGGGTGAACTGCTCGCGCTTCTTCTCACGAGTCGAAGACGATTGATCCTGCATGCAAACGGCTCCTTGCTATAGATAATCATCAAAATGGCAAAGTGATTATAGCAAGCCAATGACAACGGAGAAATGCTGCGCGGTTATGCGATCTTTTCCGGCAATCGCTTGAGGCTTTGAATGAGCGCCGCAATCATCAACCCCCAGCCGATGCCGATAACGGCAGTCACCCAAAGATGCGGAACGGGCGCAGGGTCTGGCGCGTCGAGGTTTTTCAGATGGCCGAAAAAACTCATGTACCCCATGCCACAGCCGAATGCCAACGCGGCAGCCAGATACTTCTGACCGTCGCGCAGATTGCGTCGGCAACGCCATGCGCCGTACAGGAGAAATGCGCCGATCAGATAATCATCGAAAAGCGCAGGCGGATACTCTTGCCAGGTGTGCCACCGCCGAATGGTCTCCGCAACCGGCAGCAACAGACCGAAAATGAGCGCCAGATACCGACTGAATCTCATATGCTTCGTTCCTCATCCGCAGGCGGTTTGTGAAAGCCAACGGACGATTTCCTCCTGCGCGTCGCTGTAGACTTGGGCTTGCGATTTCTGCGAACGCTTGAGAACCGTAAAGGAATGGTCGCCGTCTTCGATGGCGTAAAGCGTGGCTCTGCCTTTGAGCTTTTTGAGAATGGGCTTGAATTCGGCGGGCGTACCAAAAGGGTCGCGCGTGCCTTGTAGGAAGAGCATCGGCGCAGCGATGCGCGGCAGATGCTCGATGCGAAGCTGTTCGGGTTTGCCGGGCGGGTGCAGCGGGTAACCTAAAAAGACCAAGCCGCAGAGTCCGCTTGCCTCCTCTGCTGCAACTTGTGAAGCGATGCGTCCGCCCATAGACTTGCCGCCAATTGCCAAGCGATTGCCGCCGAGCCGCTTGTGCTTGCGCACAGCGGCGATGGCCGCGTGATAGCAGGCTTCAAGTCGAGATTTGGTATCGGGCGCATTGCGTCCTTGTTCGGTGTAGAGAAAGTTGAAGGTCACCGTATCAACGCCGCGCGCGGCCAGTTCGGTTGCGAAGCTCACCATAAACGCGCTCTTCTGATCGGCTCCCGCGCCGTGTCCGAGCAGCAGAGTGACGCGCAACCGCTTGCGCGCCGCTGCCGGATAGATCGTCGCCGTCACACTTTGATTATCAGTCAGGTTGATCTTCATAGACCTGCTTCTTTGTCTGTTGATCTGGCGCGCAACTGGTTACCGCAGCACGCAACGGACAGTCGTTATTGCCAGCGGAAAATTTTCAAGGCGATGAAAAAACAGACTATGCCCCACACCAGCATCACGCCGAGCGGCGCAAGGTTGGCTCCGATCCCCGCGCCATCGCTGATAACCGAACGCAACGAATCGTTGAGCGCCGTGAGCGGCAACGCTTTGATGAACGGTTGCAAGGCGTCAGGAAATCTGGCCGCCGCGAAAAAGGTTCCCGATAACAACCACATGGGCATCATCACCAGATTCATCAATCCAGATACGCCTTCGATGGTTTTCGGTCGCGCCGCGACGAGCAACCCTAATCCGGCAAAGGCAACCGCTCCGACCAACGACACGACGGCGACGTTGAGAATCGAGCCGTGCACGCGCACATCGAAGACTAGCCACGCAAAGATCAGTACGGCGGCGACTTCGAAGGCGAGAAACAGGAGCCGCGAGAGCATGAACGACAACAAGTAGTGTGACCGGCGCATCGGCGTTGCCGCAAAACGTTTGAGCAGCTTCTTAATGCGCGATTCGACGACGACGAATCCCAACCCCCACATGCCGCTGCCCATCAGATTCAAGCCCACCAGTCCGGGAATCAGAAAATCAATGTAGCGAGCGCCGGTCTCGGTGACAGTCTTGTCTTTGACTTCGGCAACATCGTTTCTGCCGAGCGAGCGTTGCACGGCATCATCAACGACCAGTCGCGCCAGGCGGCTGTCGGGTCGCGTGGGGTCATAGCGATAATCGAAGCTCGACATCGGCGTTGCTCCCTCTGAAGCTTGATGAGGCTGAATGACGATGGCGACCTTGCCGGTGCGCAGGGCTTGTGCGGCTTCGGCCTCCGACATCACCAACACGCGCAGATTATCCGAACGCGATAACGACTCAGCAAGCTCCGCCGTCGCGCCGCTGCTTTCGAGCGCGATGGGGATGGCCTCCGGCGCGGTGTTGCGAAAAGCGATGCCGAGCGCGCAAGCAAGCAGGACAGGAAAGACGAAGACCCAGAAGACGGCCTCTTTCTGCCGCAAAAATTCGCGCATGCGCGTCAGCGTCAATTCAACAAGCGGATTGAGTCGCGCATCTCCGGTATCGCCGCCCACCGTGTTGCGCCGCTCTCTTTCCGCGCTCTTACTGGCGTCAATGAGAAAATCTTTTTGCGCTTCAGCCATCTCGTAGCATCCTCCCGGTCAGGCTGACGAAGACATCTTCGAGCGTCGCCTGATGTGTCGTCAGAGTCACCAATTCGGCCTGCTCGCCTTGAATTTCAGCCAGCAGAGCGGGCAAGGCCAAGCCGATCTCCGTCACCGTGAGCGAGTATCCGCCATTGCGCTCACGCACGCTGCGCACCCCGGCCAGTTGGGCGAGCCGCTCTTCTTGCACAGCGCCGTTGACGCTGAATTCGACGATCTGATCCGCGCCGAGCGAGGCGATCAAATCGGCGGGCGTGCCCAGCGCAATGCGCTTGCCGTGATCCACGATGGCGACGCGGTCGCAGAGTCGCGTCGCCTCTTCCATGTAATGCGTAGTCAGCAGAATGGTGCCGCCCTCTTCGCGGAAGTGCTCGACGATCTCCCACAATTTCAATCGCGCTTGCGGGTCAAGCCCGGTCGTCGGTTCATCAAGAAAGAGTAAGTCCGGGTCGTTGACCAAGGCGCAGGCGACGGCGAGGCGTTGCTTCTGCCCGCCCGACAGTTTACCGACAAAGGCACTGCGCTTCTCTTCGAGTTCGACTTTGCGAATCACATCGTCTACCGCATGGCCGCGTTTGTAGAAACTGCGAAAGAGGCGTAGGGTCTCTTCGACGGTGACCTTTTCGGAAAGTTGCGTCTCTTGCAATTGCACGCCGAGCCGTTGGCGCAGCACGTTATCGTTGGCTGTGCCCCAGTGTTGGCCGAGAACTTCGACCAACCCTTCATCGGCGGGCGTCAGACCTTCGAGGATTTCAACGGTTGTTGTCTTGCCCGCGCCGTTCGGCCCCAACAGGCCGAAGCACTCGCCCGCCTGAATCTCTAAATCCAACCCATTGACGGCGACGACATCGGGGTAACGTTTGACCAATCCTTGGCAGCGCAAGGCCACCGGCGACGAGGCCGAAGGCGCTCGATTCCGTTGCTCATTTTGGTTCATCGAATCGGTTGTCCTGGTGGTTAAACTTTTTTGTCGGTTGCCTGCTACGCATCCTACTATGCTGTCCGTCGAACGACAAGGTGATCGCTTCAGTTCTGGACGTTGACGAGTCAAGCCGTGTAGGCTAACGAAAACCGAGAAAGAGAGTATTCTTTGTCTGACCGTGCTGCCTCAATATTGAACATAAAAGAGAACGTGCCGCTCGCGCCATTTACGACGCTCGGCGTCGGCGGGGCAGCGCGATATTTTGGCGAAGTGGCCAACGCAGATGGCTTGCGCGCAG
Organism: uncultured Clostridia bacterium; assembly: GCA_964468725.1. GTDB lineage: Bacteria > Acidobacteriota > Blastocatellia > UBA7656 > UBA7656 > CAYXVU01. Next base: position 38,297 of record CAYXVU010000002.1, on the reverse strand, counting down.
GGGTTGAGTGGGCGCAATCGCGCGCCTTGCCGATCTTCATACTCGGCGGCGGCAGCAATATCGTTGTCGCCGACAGCGGCTTTGCCGGACTGGTGCTGCATATGCGAATTCGCGGCATCGAAACGCGCATCGAATCGGAGGCGGCCATCGTTTCGGCAGGCGCGGGCGAAGTGTGGGATGATCTGGTGACGATCTGTGCAACGCAAAATTGGGCGGGCGTCGAATGTCTGTCCGGCATTCCGGGATACGTTGGCGCAACTCCGATGCAAAACGTCGGCGCGTACGGTCAGGAGACCAGCGAGACGCTGGTGCGGCTGGAAGCTTTCGACCTGTTATCCCGCCAACTGGTGACCTTGAACAACGCCGAATGCGACTTCGGCTATCGCACCAGCCGGTTTAAGACCACCGACCGCGACCGTTTCATCATTACCCAGGTCACCTATCGCTTGCGCGTCGGCGGCGAGCCGCAACTTCGCTATGCTGAATTGGAAGCTGAACTAGCGCGCTGTGGCGTCACTCATCCGACAGCGGCGCAAGTGCGCGAAGCGGTCATTGCCATTCGCCGTCGCAAAGCGATGGTGATTGACGCAAGCGATGCGGACTCGCGCAGCGTCGGTTCGTTTTTCATCAATCCGGTGGTGACGCAAGCGGAGTTGGAAGCAATCAAGATGCGCGCAGCTTACGGGGCTGAGAGAGACAAGCTGCCGAGCTTTGCCACATCAGAAGGTAAGGTGAAGCTATCGGCTGCGTGGTTGATTGAACAAGCGGGTCTGCGGCGCGGCACCCAACGCGGCGCGGTCGGCATCTCCCACAAACACGCGTTGGCGCTGACCAATCGCGGCGGCGCGACGGCGCGCGAGGTGCTCGAACTGGCCGACGAGATCAAAGCGCGGGTCAGGGATGCCTTTGGCGTCGAGTTGAGGCCCGAACCGGTGTTCGTCGGTTTTGCGTTCAATTCTTCGGATTTGGCAATTGTACCCGAAAAGCAAAAGATGTAATCATTCGGTAAAAACCGCCCTTTGCCTGATGCCTTGCCGCAACCATTCTCGTAGAATCATCGTTCTGATAATTTCGTGCAATGATTTCAGTTTTCATCCTTTGCACAGTTGTCTATCGCGACGACCTAGAGAGGCTCGGATCGAAGCGTCGCAATCAATGGCAAACCCTTTCGTCTTGCTGACTGCGGTCAGCTAAACCAATCCAATGAGGAGTTGCGAATGAAACCTAGACGTACTTTCCAATTCGCTACAAGCGCACTGGCTTTGCTCGTCGCTTTGGCCGTTCAGTCGGCGGCGGCGAACAATCCCAACGGCAAAAAGATCACCTTCACCACGAAATCGAAAGAGGCCGTGCAGTTGGTTGAACAAGCCATTCGCGGCATCGAAAATTTTCAAGGCGGAACGCCCGCGATGCTGGAGGTCGCTCAAAAGGCTGTAGCCGCTGACCCGGAATTCGCTTTTGCACACTATCTGGTCGGCACCTTCACGCCGCCGCCCGCTAATCAGGAGCACATGCGAAAAGCCATCGAATTGGCTAAAAAGGCTTCCGATGGCGAACGCCTTTACATTGATGCTGTGGTGCTGGTACGCACACAAAAAACGGATGAAGCCATCAAGATGTTTCTCGATCTCGAAAAGCAGTACCCCGAAGAGCGCATGATCAAAATGATGCTCGGTCAGGCCTATATGAATCAGGGCAAGGTTGCCGAAGCGCAAGCGTCGTTTGAAAAAGCGATGAAACTCGATGGCAGTACGGCGCGCGTTCATTCCTTTCTCGGCAACGCTCTGTTGCTGCGCGGCGAGTACGGCAAAGCGCGCGATCACTTCAAATCCTCACTCAGTAAAAGCCCGACAGGTGGAGTTGCGCCCTTTGGCCCTTACAACGGACTGGCGCATACCTTTCTGTACGAAGGCAAACCCGACGAGGCCTACAAAGTGTTGAGCCAATATCTGGACGCCTATAATAGCAGCGGCGGACCACAAGGCTTCCCCGCCGTCTTCATCTGGAATGCTATGGCGCGCGTCAAACTCGAACATGGCAATCCGGCGGAGGCCATCACGCTCTATGAGAAAGGCTACGAGACGGTGAAGAATAGCTCCTTGCCGGAAGATCAAAAATTGCCTTGGCTGGGACGCTTGCATCACGGGCGCGGGCGCGCACTGGCCAAGATGGGCAAACGCGAAGAAGCTTGGAAAGAAGCCGACACCATCAAACAGATGATTGAAACCGGCGGCGAAGCAGGCAAGCAATTCTGGCCGTCCTACCATTACATCGCCGGGTATTTGAAGCTCGAAGACAAGGACTATGCCAAAGCGGTCGAACACCTCAAACAGGCCGATATGACCGACCCCTTCCATAAATTCCTCTTGGCACGCGCCTATGAAGGACTGGGCGATCAAACCAACGCCCACAAACTCTACGAAGAGGTTGTGGCGGTCAATACTATCTCTATCGAGCGCGCCTTGACCTATATGGCAGCCAAGAAGAAGCTCGCCAGCTAGGGGCATTGTGCATCGCCTTCGAAAATTTCAGGCAGAGTCGCTGGCAACCCGCAGCGGCTCTGCTTTTTCTTTGCAGAAAAACTGCCGGGTCACTGATTCAATCGTCGCCGCGTCTGCGCGTATGGCTATGAAGAAGCCTGCTCTGACGGTGAGCACGCATCCACGTTCCGGCGAAAGCCTTAAACTTTGCCGCCGTCAGAGCACGGATTCTTTGTGCTATTGCGCTATGGACAAGCGAATCGGCAGCGATTCTCGGTGAGGCTGTAAAGGAAGAAGACAAGCCAAGCGGTCGCCAGAGTTTTTGCATTTTGCTATCTTTCCTCCCTTCAACCTCTGCAAAGCCTCAGCCTAAGAAAATCGCCGGGCAGAAGAGTTGCTGCTTGAGCCCTGCCCGAAAGCCCTGCCTCTGACCGGGAATTACTGAACCGGGCAATCTTTTGTTGCTAAGCTGCGGGGATAATTTGAGTGATAGGTAAGGAAGGGACGAATGGAGTCGCAACTTCTCTTCAATGGCGGAAGACGCCCCATTGCATGCTGCCTTCGACAGGGCGATGGCAGGCGGCAGACAATGAAATCGCCAGCACTGTGCGCGTCTGACGCGGGTCAATAATGCCATCATCCCACAAACGCGCCGTAGCAAAATAGGGGTCGGATTCGGATTCGATTTGCTGCTCCAATGCCTGCTTCATCATCGTCAGTTTCGCTTCATCAACCGCTTGTCCCTGCTTGGCCGCCGATTCGCGTTTGATGATGTCCATCACCCCCGATAGCTGCTGCGGCCCCATCACTGCGATGCGATGATTCGGCCAGGTGAAGAGAAAACGCGGCTCGTAAGCGCGTCCGCACATGGCATAATTGCCTGCGCCGTACGAACCGCCAATCATGAGGGTAAGGGCCGGAACCGTCGAATTCGAAACTGCATTGATGAGCTTCGCCCCGTTGCGAATGATGCCTTGCTCCTCATAGCTGCGGCCTACCATAAAGCCTGTGATGTTTTGCAAAAAGATGAGCGGGATGTTCTGTTGATTGCAGAGCTGGATAAACTGCGCGCCTTTGCTGGCCGATTCGGAGATCAAGACGCCGTTGTTGGCCAATATGCCGACCGAAAAGCCATGCAGACGCGCAAAGCCAGTCACTAAGGTTGTGCCATATTTGGCTTTGAATTCATCGAAACGCGAGCCATCAACCAGTCGCGCTATGACTTCGCGCACTTCGAAAGGGACACGAATATCCGCTGCTGCGATGCCGAGCAGTTCATCCGCATCATAGAGCGGCTCTTCGACCGGCGCACGGCGCGGTTTGGCAGGCGGAGCATCGAAATGGCTGACGATATCACGCGCCTGTCGCAATCCATCCAATTCATCTTCGGCCAGATAGTCCGATAGTCCCGACACTCGCGAGTGCATCTCAGCGCCGCCGAGCGACTCTTCGTCAACAATCTCGCCGGTCGCCATCTTGACCAGCGGCGGCCCGCCCAAAAAGACCTGCGCCTGATTTTTGACCATAATCACGTAATCCGACATGCCGGGCAGATAAGCGCCACCGGCTGTCGAGTTGCCAAAGACGACGGCAATACTGGGGATGCGTTCTTTCGAGCGTCGGGTGATCTCCCGAAAACCGCGCCCGCCGGGCACGAAGATTTTCGCTTGAACGGGCAAGTCAGCGCCCGCCGATTCGACTAACGAAATGCTAGGCAGACGATTCTGGGCAACGATGTCTGCGAGGCGGCGATTCTTGACCTGACAGATTTCGCTGACCGCGCCGCCTTTGACCGTCGCTTCGTTGGCTGTGATGAAGCACTCGCGTCCGGCGACCAGACCGATGCCGCCGATGACGCCGACGCCGGGAAACTCGCGTTCCATGCCGATACCGGCAAGCGGGGCGATCTCCAAAAAGTAAGAGCCTTCGTCAAGCAGCATCTCAACGCGCTCACGCGGCAAGAGTTTGCCTTTGGCCAGATGGCGTTTCACGTAAGACTCGCCTCCGCCTTGCGTAGTGCTGGCCAGTGTGGCCTTCAGCCTCTCTACGCTTGCGGCATTGGCTTGATAATTGGATTGGTAGGCTTCTGACGCTTTATCAATATGCGATTTGATCGGTTGCATCGCTTCTTCTCCGCAAAGACCGGTCTGCGCGTCGCGGTATTGATAACTGCGCGCGGTTACTCGACAACAGCGAGAACTTGATTAGCGTTGACGGTGTCGCCTTCTCGCACGCGCACCTCGATGACCTGACCCGACTTCGGCGATTTGATCTCGTTTTGCATCTTCATCGCTTCAACGACGACAACGCCTTGACCGGCTTCGACCGGCGCGCCGACGCCGAGCAAGAGACACACGACTTTACCGGGCATGGGCGCAACCAGCGTCTTTAGCCCCTCTTCGCTTGCGTCCGCGCCGTGACGACGATGTTTGCGATCAATGATCGTCGCAGCAAAGACACGGTCGCGTAGCCGGACAGTGAAGTTGCCAGGTTCGCTCGATGATACCCGCGCTTCATAAACCTCCTCGCCCGAAAAGATGAGATAGACGCCCGCTTCCGGGCATAGCACTTGGAGTTCATACGAGCGGTCGTTGACGGTTCCGCGCAACTTGGTGTCGCGCTCATCCAGTTCGAGGCTCAGTTGATGCCCTTCGATTTCGGCAATGTATTTCATAGTGCGAATTCAGCGATTCACTCTCGACCGGCAAACGACCGCGTCAGCGAGACTCGACCGCTAACGGCTACGACCTTCTTTGTGCCAAGCGCCCGGATAATTTCCAACGGCTTTCGGCTTCGCGATGGCTCGGTGCGACCGTATGCGCGGCAAGCGATTTGGCATGCAGCACGGCGGCGATGGCAGCCAGGTCGGCCAGTTCCCTGGCCTGCGCTTCGTCGCCTGGGTCGTCCGTCTGCATCAACGTTGTCAGGTTTCGATCAATGAAGCCGGTATCGAAATCCGCTCGCCGGAAGCTTTCGTGATTGACGATAGCGCGGAAGAAGGGCAGCGAAGTGCGAATGCCTTCGATGACATATTCATCCAGCACGCGCGCCAATCGCCCAATCGCCAAGTCGCGCGTCTCCGCCCATACGCACAGTTTGGCAAGCAACGAGTCGTAATAGACCGGCACCTCCCAACCTTCGTAGATGCCGCTGTCTTCGCGCACCCCCGGCCCGGCAGGCGATTTGAGTTTGGTAATGCGTCCGGGACTGGGCAGAAAATTGTTGTACGGGTCTTCGGCATAGACGCGGCATTCGATGGCTGCCCCCCGCAGTTGAATGTCGTCTTGGGCAAAGGAGAGCCGCGCGTCGGCGGCAACCCGTAGCTGCTCGTGAACCAGATCGCGGCCTGTAACTAGTTCGGTGACCGGATGCTCGACCTGTAGGCGCGTGTTCATTTCAAGGAAGTAGAAATTTTTCTCTTCATCAACGAGAAACTCGATGGTTCCGGCGTTGGCATAACCGGCGGCGCGTGCAACGCGCACCGCCGCCTCACCCATGCGGCGGCGCAAGGCTTCGTCAATAACAGGCGATGGGCATTCTTCGACAATCTTTTGATGGCGGCGTTGCAAAGAGCATTCGCGTTCGCCGAGATAGACCAAATTGCCATGGTGATCGCCGATCAGTTGAATCTCGATGTGACGCGGGCGTTCGATAAATTTTTCGAGGTAGACGGCAGGGTCTTTGAAACTCGACTCGGCCTCCGAGCGCGCCATGACAAAGGCGCTGACCATCTCATCGTCTGACCGCACCAAGCGCATCCCTTTGCCGCCACCGCCTGCGGCGGCCTTGAGCATCACCGGGTAGCCGATTTCGGCGGCGATGCGTTGCGCTTCGCCGACCGTATCAAGCGGCGATGTCGTGCCGGGTACAACTGGCGCACCGGCAGACGCAGCAGCCTGACGCGCGCTGGTCTTCGACCCCATCTGTCGCATCGCTGTTGCCGGAGGGCCGATCAGGATTAGCCCCGCACGTTCGACGGCTTCGGCAAAGTCGGCGTTCTCGCTCAAAAAGCCGTAGCCCGGATGAATGGCCTCCGCGCCCGTGCGGCGGGCTGCCTCAATGACCTTTTCAATACAGAGGTAACTCTCCGTCGAAGGCGCTGCGCCCAGATGAATGGCTTGGTCGGCAACGCGAACATGCAGCGCCGCGCGGTCGGCATCAGAGTAGACGGCAACGGGCGAGACCCCTAATTCGCGGCAGGCGCGGGCGATGCGAACGGCAATCTCTCCGCGATTGGCGATGAGAACTTTTTTAAACATAAGACGATCTCGATTGCCTGAAGAGAGGCGACCCGGCTGCGCGCCCTGCCCGCCTAATCCACCTTGTCTCTTCTTCGTCTGCTTTGTTGCTTTATAGAATCAAACGGGGCGAGCCGTCACGCCCGCCCCGTTTCTGTCTTCTCGTTGACGCCAAACCGCGCCCGTTCATCAAGCGACCGGTCTTGCGCGCTATTTCTTTAACTCCAGTGAGGAGATCACGATGCCGTCGCGCATGACGATGTCATCCGAAGTATTGAACTTCCCATCAGCTCCGGCTGAGCGAACAATGAAGTTGTTGATCGGGATGCTGGTTAGCGGCACGGGGTTATTGGTCTTTCTGATGCCAACGACTTTCTGCGATCCCAAAGAAAAATTTCTCTCATAGGAATTGGGAGGATAGGCTCCGGCATAGGATTCGGTGAACGGCTCATACTTCAGGCGATTCCCCCAATAATCTACCGGCATGGGTTGTCCTAAAATCTTCTCGCCGGTCTCAGACTCCGGCGGATAGGTGCCTTCTGCAAGCCGGTGCTCCTCCAGCCGCGCGGCAATTCGATGCATCTCTGATAGGACAACCGCATCTTTATAAGCCTGGTAGTTATCCAGATAACGCGGGATGTAAGAAATGGCGTAGCCGCCCGCTGCGCTTCCAGCAATAGCGGTGACCAATAACAGACCAGTTGCCGCGCGCAAGCCGCCGTAGAGTTCACCATTCTGACGCGATAAGTTCATCGCCCGTCTTGCCGTCCACAATACCAAGACCGCACCAAGCGCCAACCATTTCGTGAAGATCAGAGCGGCAGCAAGGACAGCAAAGAAGATCGTATAGGCCCACATCACCGGGCCGAATCGTTTGACTTGGGTGTGAGGTTTGATGAGCGGCTCTCCAACAAAGCGCGCTCCGCACTCACAGATACGCGCTTCGATAGTCAGTTTCCCGCCACAACACGGACAAACCATTTTCTTTTCTCCTCCCCGCTACTCTCAATTCTGCACAGAGTAGTCGGCTCGCATGAGGGCTTCGTTTCTTGCGGCTTCTTGTTTCTCCGCCCGTGCCGTCTCGATGGCAGCGCGATCCGGTTCTCGCAGTTCGCGCCAAGTATGATAAATGCGATGCACGACGGTCCAGTGAGAGAGTATCGCCAACACCCACAGAACCTGCGGCATCTTGTATAAGAACGGACTGCTCGTCGGCCCAATCGAAGTGAGCGACGCAATAATCAACAACACCATACGTTCGGGGCGCTCCAAAAATCCCACTTTGCAGGCAATGGCCAGCGATTCGGCTCGCGCCCGTGAATAGCTGACTAAAACCGAACCGACCAACGCCAACCCGGTCAACGCTACCAACAGCGCCGAGTGTGCGGCGGTGTCGCGCGCATAAAAGACCATAATACCGACATAGACAACGATGTCCGAATAGCGATCCAATACGGAATCGAAGAAAGCGCCGAAACGGGTTACCCGCCCGCGCAGGCGCGCTACCCGCCCGTCAAGCATATCAAAGATCGCGGCGAAGATGAGCAACCAACCGGCGGCGAAGAATCGACCATAACCGTAGAGCATGCCGCAGCCGAGGTTGATCAACAGGCCGAAGAACGTCAGCGCATTCGGGTTGATGCTCTTGCGCGCCAGCCCGCGCACGATGGCGTCGAGGATACGTTTTGCCCCTGACCCGATGGCCTCACTAATCATTACGGGACTCCTATTTTCGGCCTAAACGCGCCACCGACGCGCTACTATCGCAAACGCCTTTTCCCTTGTCAAGACGCAGGTCAATGGATGCAATCGGGGCGCAAAAGTATGCCTCACCGCTGGCTATCATGGATGGTCAGAAGCTTGACGATTTCGAAGCGACGCTTGCCGTTGGGAGTGATGATTTCGACCTCCTCGCCCTCTTCCTTGCCCATCAACCCGCGCCCGATGGGGGAGGTGGTAGAGATCTTCCCTTTCGAAACATCGGCGTCTTCGGCCATCACTAAGATGTAAGTGATCTCCTCTTGCGCATCGAGGTCATATAATTCGACAGTCGAACCATAGGCCACGCGGTCGGTTGGCAGGCGCGAGGTATCCAGCATAGCCAGATCGGCTAGTCGCTGGCGCAAACTGGCGATCCGGGCGCGCACATAGTCCTGGCGGTTGCGCGCTGCCTCATATTCGGCGTTTTCGGAGAGGTCGCCCATCGCAACCGCCTTCTTGAGTTCTTGCGGCAATTCGGTTCGCAATTCGGCTTCCAACTGTCGTAGCTCGTCTTGAATCTTTTGTTTAATCTCTTCTGCCATAAGGCTCACCATCGGTTGTGGCATCGAGCTATGCTCGCGCGGCTTAAAGCGACCCGGCCAGAGATGACGACGGTCGTCTCCGGTTCTTTGCTGCTGACCAAACTCGTTCGGATTAAGGCTCGCTTGAGAGTCGCTTCGTCTTTTTTGCGCCGCTTGATCTGCTCATGACCAGCGACAAGTTTATCTTGCCAAGTCCGAACTCACAAGGCCTTCGACTGCGCTCGGACTACCATCAATAATTGACGCTGATTTCGAGTAAGGTTAGAATCAGCCTGACTCGGCAGGCAGCCCTCGCAACTGAAGACAGATCGCTTGATTCCCTGCAATACGCCATGGACACAGCAAGAGAAGAACAAATCCGCGATGTATTCGAAGAGATCGCACGCAACGCCAATCTGGATCGCGCGCTCACCTTGGTTGCCGAGCAGATCGCTGCTGATATGGAAGCGCCGACCTGCAAAATCTGGGTGGTCAAACGCGGCGATATCTGTGAAAGCTGTCCGCTGGCTGACAGTTGCGGCAACCGGCAGATGTGTCTACATCTGTCGGCGGTCAGCGGCGCTGCCCTCGACAAAGAGTATCCGCGCATTCCAATGGCCATTTTGAATGCCTCACTGATCGCGCGCGGCGGAACCTTCGATTTCAACGAGGCCCATGGCACCAGCAATAAACTCTTCGGCCTACAACATGGCGCACCGGGCGATAGCCGCGATACCTACTTGCTCTATCCGCTGCGCGGCGCCAGCGGTACGATTGGCTTGATCGGCGTCTTCAATCACCGCGCCATCGAAGCGGTGGAAGCCATTGCCTTGGGACGGCTGGCTCCGGCAGCCAGCGCCGCCATTCGGGTTGCTGAATTGAATTCGCGGTGTGAATTGTTTCGCACCCGTTTGGAAAAAGAGACGGAAAAGCTCGCGGCTCTAGAACGCTCATCCAGCTACCGCGAAACTGAATTGCAGGCCGCCGTCGCGCAGTTGACGCGCGAGGTCGTGCAGACCCAGATGGAACGCGACAAATTGCTGCAAGCCGATAACGAAGTCTTGCAACAAACCATCCAACTCGAAGAGAAACACCGCGACCTCAAAGATCAACTTCATCAACTCACCCTCCAATATCAAGAACGGGAACGCGCAGCGGCGGAGGCCCTGATGCAGGCGGCTGCCTTCCGCCAGCAACTCGAAGAGGAGAAGTCTGCGCTCAACGCACGCATTGATATCTTGGAGATGGAGGCTGCAAAAAACGGCCACCGTATCGAAGCAGCCAACTCGCGTTTGAGCGACCGTGAGCGTGAAATCGAAGCCCTGAGAAGCGAAATCGAGAGCCGCGAAGAGGAACTCTTCAATCTGCAAGAGAGTTCGCAAACCGTGCAGAATCGCCAGTCCTTTCTCGCTGATGAAAATCAGCGGCTGCGCGAGCAGAATGCCACCTTAAGCGAGAGCCTCGATGATCTGCAAAGCACCTTGCGGGTCAAGGACGAGAGCAAAGCGAAGCTCGAAGAGATCCGCCTCGAACTTGAGCAACAACTGGTGAGCGCGACCGAAGAGAACAGCTACCAAAAGACCGTCCTCGCCGCTTTACAGGAAAAGATTCTCCACCTTGATGAAGCCCTCGCGCGCGGGCAGGACGGCCATCAGCAATTAGTCGAGGCCAATCGCAAAGCGGCGGAACAAAACGCCGTACTGGCGAAAGAGCGCGACCGCCTGCACACGCTCAATGCCGATCTCCACAGCGAAGTGCAAAGCATTCAAGCGCAGATTGTCCAAATGGAGGCCAGCCTGACCGCTCTGTACGAAGCCGGACAAGAGCAGGCGGAAACCGCGCAATACAATCAATTGTTGCGCGAGCAGAATCGCCAACTAGCTGTCGAGAGCCGTCGCAAATCGCAGTTTATGGCAAACCTCGCGCACGAATTGCGAACCCCTATGAACGCCATTATCGGCTTCACCTCCCTGCTGCTTGATGACCCGGCGCTGCGGCTGGCCGAAGCTCAACAAAGCAATCTGGAACGGGTGGCGCGCAATGCCCGCGAGTTGCTGGCCTTCATCAATAACCTGCTCGATCTTTCGAAGATGGATGCCGGTCGCCTGGAGTTACAGGTTGAAGAGATGGATGTCCGCGAGATTATTCAGGCGTCCTTGCGAGCGCTGGAAGGGATTAGAGAAGCCTGCCCGGTTCCGCTGCGGACAGACCTGGCCAATGACTTGCCCGCTCTGCAAACCGATAAGACCCGATTGCAACAGATTCTCTTCAATCTGCTCTCTAACGCCCTCAAATTCACCCGCGCCGGTGAAGTCAAAGTCACGGCTGCCAAACTGGGAGAAGAGGGGGTGCAAATCTCCGTCTCGGACACCGGCATCGGCATCGCGCCGAGCGATCTGGAGAAGATATTCGAAGAGTTCCGCCAAGCGGACAACCAAAATCGGGCGCAGCGCACCGGCACGGGGTTGGGGCTGGCCATCACTAAACGCTTGGTGCAATTGCTCGGCGGCGAAATTTCCGTCACCAGCCAGCCCGGTCAAGGATCGCAGTTTACCGTCACCCTACCGCTTGCCGTAGAAGCTCGCACCAACGCCTCGGACTTGGCGTTTGCCGATACCGAACATACGGCGTTGATCGTTTCAAACGATGCCTCAGCCTTCTATGTCATCAAAAAGTATTTAGCCGAAGTCGGGTACGCCGTCGCCGCAGCAAAGGATGGGGTCAGCGGCGTAGAGATTGCCCTGATGGCAGAACCGCGCGCCATCGTCTTCGACCTCGATTCCATCGTCAAGAGCCAGGAGGGGATTCGGCGCATCCGCGCGCATAACGCCGCCCAGCCAGTGATCGCGATTTCGTCCAATGCAAGCGACGAATTACCGGCAATCAAAGCCGGAGCCTCGGCGTTTATCGTCAAACCGCTCACCCGAGAGGCGCTTATCAAAGCGCTCAACCCGGAGCGAGCAGCGGAATTTCAGCGCGTGCTAGTCGTCGAAGATGACCCGGATACCCTCACCTTGTTGGTAACTATGCTGGATGGCCATGCGGCAGCCGTTCACACGGCAAGCGATGGGGAACAGGCGCTTGAGGAGGTGGAGCGATTTCAGCCCGATGTGGTCGTCTTGGATTTGATGTTGCCGGAAATGGACGGCTTTGAATTTGTCCATCGCTTGGCAGCCAGCGCGCGCGGGAAGGCGTTACCCATTGTTTTGGTCACCGCTGCCGACCTCACACGCGAAGAGCGTTTGGCGCTTGATACCGGCAGAATTATCCTCATTCAGAAAGGTGAGTTTGGCCGTGATGATCTGCTCACAGCCATACGAACCGTCAGGCAAAGCACGACCAGCCTCAGCGTTTCGTAAGGGCAGCCACGATTCTCTTATCGCTCTCTTCAGTAATCTTCGGCGAAGGGTGAGAAGCCCAAAAGCCCGATCAACCGAGCGCGAGCCGACAGGCAAACCCATCGGCACGCATCTTCGTTGGGGAGGCGTCGAGGCATCCGGTTCGGCAGCCGTGAGGTTTATTCGAACGAGCCTTTGATGATCTTCTCTGCGAGGGCTTCGCGGTCGGCGCGACGACGCACGCGCCGCCGCCGGTCTGTGCCTTCATTATCCACCCAGGTGATGCCGGAAACGATGATGACCGTGTCCGAAGCATACCGCATCGAATGACGACGTTCGCGCTGGCGGCGTTCGCGCCCGCTTCGGCGCTCCGTTTTCCCCCCTGAGGATGAAGCCATAATTCCCTCTTTCGCTTCAGGCAATCGCCTCAAGCCTTATACCAAATTGCTCAACAAAATGAGAAAACGCCGTTGAGAGGCGGTCTTTGACCGCCGTTGCCCAATGTCAGAGAGACGGTCAGAGACCGCTTTTCAACCTTCTCAGATTGATTCGCAACTCGGTACTAGTACTCAGCCTTGTCAAAACAGGCGGTCTATGACAAAGCGGCATCGAGTTGGTCAGGGCGCAGGGTTGTTGCGACTTGCGCCTAAGCATCAGGCAAGTCGAGCTTCGTATCGGCTTAGGATCGAGCGGGCGGCTCAGCCGCGCGCTCCTGCGGCGCAGGCGGCAGCGTGCAGATCGTGGCGCAGAGAGAGCGCCTCCGCATGCAAGGCTTCGACTTTTTCAATCAATCCTTGGCGCTCGCCGTGCAAGCTTTCCATACGCATCTGCAAGCGCATCATGGTGGTCATGTGGGCTTCGAGTTTATGGTTGAGCGTCTCCTCTTCGTCTTCAATGAAGGCAGCGCGCATGCGCAAGACGGCGGCTTCGTCTTCAAGCGCTTCGGCCATCTGATCGAAGACTTTGTGGCCTTCTCCGGCAGCAGCGGTACTGGTCGGTGAGGGTGAAAATTCGTAGTCAAACTCTCCGTCGGTTGCGGTAAGAATGGTCATTGGTTCCTCTCATTTCATCTGTGCTGCATAAAGCGATAGTGCACCGCTTTTGCGCGCAATTTTATCTTCATACATTCGTTGGTCGGCCACCTCCATTAGCTCATTGATTGAATAACCGTCCGGCCCGTAGGAAGCATAGCCAATCGAAACTCCGACGCGAGCTTGCCGTCCGGGACGAACATCGTAAACAAATCCGTCAATGGCCGATTGCAGCCGATCTTTCAACTCCCAAGCGGTTTCCGGCGAGGCGCGGTGCAACAAAATGACAAACTCATCACCGGCATAACGCACCAAGACATCGCCGGAACGCAGTTGCACGCGCGCTAATTGAACAATGTGGCGCAACACCGCATCGCCCGTCGCATGGCCGTAGGTGTCGTTGACTTTCTTGAAGTCGTCAAGGTCCATCATTAACAGGGCGAGGCTATAACCGTGACGCTCGGCACGGCTACGTTCTTGGTCAAAGAGGCTGTAGAGATAGCGTGAGTTCGGCAGACCGGTGAGGTTATCGGTCAGCGCCGATTCGCGGGTGCGCTCGAAGGCCAGCGCATTATCGAGTGCGATAGCGGCATGGTGGGCGACAATCTCCAACAACCGCACTTCATCAGCAGAATAGCCGTGATCGGCCTCCGAATAGAGCGCCAACACGCCGATCAGACACGGGCCGCGCAGCAGCGGCAAGATGGCCATCGAGTGATAGAGAGCTGCCTGCGGCTGCCCAATGAGCGGCTCCAGTTCAGTTTGCGGATGCCCGCCGACGAGCGTTTGACGATGTTTGACCACCCAGCCGATTGCCCCCTCGCCGCGCTTGAACTCGGCTTCTTTTAAGGCTTCGGCGTGCCGACCTTTACAGCAGGCTGCCCTCAAACGTTCATCGTCCGTCAGCGAAATGACCAGCGTCGTAAAGTCTGTGATATTCTCCAACTTGGCAGCGATAATGGGCAAAATCTCTGCCAGCTTCAGCGTCGAACCGAGCGTCTGGCTGATCTCATAAAGCGAGTAAATCTCCTGTTGCGCGGCGGCGATGTCGCGCAGGGCCTTCTCGGTGCGCGTCTGGCGATAGGATAAGGGCTGATGATCGGCCACCTGCAAGCCTTGCAAACCAGCGTTCACCGGCGGCGCGGGTCGGGCTGGGCTGAGCGGCGCAGGCAGGTCTATGGTATTGACGATCTCAAAAAACTTTTTCAAGAGCGTCGGGTCGAAAGCCCGTCCGGCTTCGATGCGCATGATCTCTAGGGCTTGCTCGCGCCCGTAACGCGGGCGATAAGGGCGGTCGGTGGTCAGCGCTTCATAACAATCCACGATGCTCAGGATACGCGCCCCCAGTGGGATTTCTTCCCCTTTGAGGCCAATCGGGTAGCCTTTGCCGTCGAAGCGTTCGTGATGGTGTTTGACGATGGGGACGAGTTCATAAGGGAACTCGATGGCGCTCAAAATATCCGCGCCGATAGCCGGATGAATCTTCACTTTGGCGTATTCGGAGATGCTCAAGCGCCCCGGCTTGCTGAGGATGTGTTCCGGCACAGCCAATTTGCCGATGTCGTGCAGGAGCGCCGCTTCGATGAGCCCTTGCAATTGATCTTGCGGGTAGGCGACGGCGCGCGCCAATCCTTCTACCAGTTGCCGAACCCGCTGGATGTGTCCGCTGGTCAGTGGGTCGCGCGCATCAATGGCCGACGAAAGCGATTCGATGGTGGCAAAGCGCAACTGGGTGAGCGCGGCTATGCGCGCGCGGGTCTGGCGGAACTTTTCGTAGACGAGATGGTAAGCCGCTGCTCCCAGCAGCGCGAGAGCCAACAGAAAGACGATGCGGTCGGCTAGGCTGCCCACGAGCGCGTGCAGGGCATAACCGAGCAGCAAACAGCCTATCAAGGCAATCAGCCAGCCGAATCCTCCGTTTTTCAGAAGCTGCTTCACGCGTTATGGATTCCTTCAGCGAATTTCGGCAGGGTGCAACGGCGAAACCGTCTCTCCGCACGATCTATGTGATTTCTGCGCCGCGCTCCGGCAGGTTGCGGTCGCCTCCAAGCGAAAAACGCTGCACTTCAAGAATTACAAAAAGCCGTCACCGGGTGCTGCGCTTTCTAATCAATACTTGTGCCGCTTGCGAAAGGCTGGATGGAGCAGGGCTAACTGGTGTAAGAGTTGGAATAAAATGTGTAAGGAGGGGTGGTTGACCGACCGGTTGCGAGCTTTGACTGTCAAATTGATTTAACCGGCTTACCGATTCAATCAATTTGACGCTGAAGTTCAATTATCACGTTTAAGGCCAACCCAAAAATCGCTGGTCTGAAATTCGCGGTCTACCCCTTCATAACGCGCGTAGACTTCTTCGACTTCCAAGATGTGTCCTTGCAACCAAATCTCCGCCGTAATGTGACCACCGATGCGGATCGGTCTTTCGATGACTTGCGAGTTGACCAAGACCTCAAGCCCCATCTCGCCGACATCCACATACAGCCAAGTGAGCAAGTTCTCGGTAAAGGGGTTATGAATTTCGCGTCGTGCCAAGACCTGTCCGCTGATCAAAAAATCGGTTTCGCAGGCTTCGCTGGCGTATTCGGGCAACGTCTCAGCCAGTACGAATCCTGCGGGTGGACCTTCGCCCGCCGCCTGCACAGCGATGCTGCGTGCCAGTCCGGCCATCGAGACGTGCAGATGGGGCTCGTGAAAGCGTTCGAGGCCGAGTTCGGAGAGATTCTGTAGTTCAAAGGAGACTTGTGCGCCTTGTCCGATTACACCTCGCAGGATGGCGCCGCCGTCTTCGTCATACTCGACCAGTTCCCACGGTTCGAGATGATAAACATACTTGCCTCGAAAGGCGGGGCGACACTCGGAATAATAGACGGTGCCAGCTTTTTCATAATCTACCGACCAGATTTCAACCCCTTCGCTGATCTTCCAACACTTGCCGCGCAGACAAATATCATCGCGCGTCACCTGATGCAGCGAGCCGCGCGAATCGGCGCACCGCGCTAAAAATTCATACGCTTCGTCATCCGGCACATCAAAGCCGATGCTCTCAAACAGATCTGTCATGCCACCTCGGTTATCCGATTTCCGGTTTTATTCAAAGGTCAAGGGTTGAAGGTTAGAGGTTGAAAATGAGAAGTTGAAGATTACAGGTCAGAATATTTATTGCCGCCCACCATCCTTTCGGATCATCCCATCACCTCTTCGCCACTCCTCTTCCAGTTGTTCACCCGTTTACCCCTTAATCCCCTCATCCCTTCACCCTTTCAGCTTTTACTTCGACTTGGCCTCTTCTCCGATTTCGACTGTCAAGGGATATTCGCGCCCACCGCGCACGATTTGAATGTTGACCTTCGTGCCCGGCGCTTTGGCGGCGATGATGCGGTTGAACTGCACGTAGGAAGTCACCACTTCGCGGTCAACTGTGACGATGACATCGTTTTGCCGCAAACCGGCGCGCGCCCCCGGCGTGCCGCGTTCGGCGCGCGCCACGACAACCCCTTTGGCATCCATTGCCAGTTTGAGGTTATTGCGTAAGGTCGGGTTCAAATCTACAGTCTCGATACCGAGATAGCCGCGCGCCACGCGCCCGTGTTCGGCCAGTTGCGGCAGGATGGATTTGAGGGTGTTGATGGGAATGGAGAAGCTCAAGCCCTGCGAACGCTCCAATACCAGCGTATTGATGCCGACGATCTTGCCTTGCGAGTTGACGAGCGGGCCGCCAGAGTTGCCGGGGTTGATGGCGGCATCGGTCTGCAAGAAATCATCGAACTGACCGCCAAATCCGGTGCGACCTTTGGCGCTGATGATGCCTAAGGTGACGCTGTGATCTAACCCCAGAGGATTGCCGATGGCAATCACCCATTCGCCAACTTTGAGGGCGTCGCTGTCGCCGAGTTCGGCGACCGGCAACGGTTTGCTGTCGGGCACAATCTGCAAGAGCGCGAGGTCAGTCGCTTCATCGTAGCCTTTGACCGAAGCTTGAAAATGGCGTCCGTCGTTGAGGGTGACAGAGATACTGGTCGCCAGTTTCGCAGTGCGGTCGGCGTCGCCTTCGCGTTGCAGCAGGCCTCGCCGTGAGGGGGTGATGGAGATCAGATGGAAGTTGGTGATAATCAGTCCGGCTTTATCAATGATGAAGCCGCTGCCCAAACTCTCTCCTTCGTCGGAGGTCGAACGCACGTTGACGACGACCTGATTGACGCGCTCGGCAATCTCTGTGATGTCGAGCAGCACATATTTGCCTTGCGACGCAGCCGGACGGTCATCGCGCGATTGCGCCGAGAGGTCGTTAGCCGAAACGGTGAGGTAACCGAGCCCCAGCAGGGTAAGGATCGAAAGCATTCGTTTAATCATTGCCGCCACCTGAAAAGGTCTGTTCTTCCGTGAATTTGGGGGCGCGCAAGCGCACGCCGCGTAGATTTTTCACCGGGCCATAGTTAGGTCGCTTCCCGGAGCGCACCATCTCGACAAAGAGGTCTACGTCATAATCGCATTCGCGCGACATCTCTTCGCGGATGGCATGCAGTTCTTCCAAAAATCTCGGTTTACGATACATAAGGTCAAGGGTCATGGATCAACCGTCAACGGACGACAGACAATCAATCGGGTTCAAAATTCCGCTTTCACTAAAAATTCCGGCGTCACGATCATCGGCATGAAGAACCCGGCAACCGTATTGAACAACTGCAAGCGCGATTGCCGATGCACGCTGGCGATGTGGCCGAAATCCCACGTCACCAGCATATCGGCTTTATTGACCGAAGCGACAGCAATGTGGAGCGCATTGCTGATGTACTTGCGATGAAAGATGCCGCGCGAGACATAGCCTTCTGCAAGAATAGCGGCTTCATCGCTCATCTCCGATTGCGGCATATCGCGCACCAATTTGAGATAAGCCGAGCGGTGCGGCTCTTTCATACGCTCCAACTCGCGCACTACCAAGGTAGAGATAAAGGGTTGGTAATCGGCCAACTCGTGCTCCCACCAACGGATTGTCAAGTCGCGGCGAAAAGGTTCGCCGTTGTCGAGGTAGGCGCCGATGACGGAGGTCTCCAGATACAGGCTCTTCTTCATAAAATCCGCTCAAGAAAATCAAAGCCGCGCTGTGAATTCTAACACAGCGCGGCGCGGGGTCGAGGTAGAAACTCTCGTTCCGTTCGACTATGGCTCATTCTCTTGCTTGTCGGGCAATGGCTTGGGCGGCAGCGGCGTATGTGGTTGCAAGGCGACGAGCGTGCGATTGAAATCAATCTTCACCCGAAAGTTTCTGAGAAAGTCACCGCCCAGAATGCCGCTCTGTTCGAAGCCGCTGGTCTCGTTGACTGCCCCAAAATCCAACACTAGCGCGCGCACGTTGTTATGTTCGAGGTCGGCGACTTTGCAATTTCGTAAGAAGATCAATTCGACATTCTCCGCGATGCCAGCAGCTCCGCTAACGCGCGCAAACTGGCCTTTGATAATGTTGCTGCGCAGGTTGAGACGATCAATCGCCGCTATCGAAATGGCCGTCGAGCTGGCTCCCGAATCGAGTATGGCGTTGACCCGATGTCCGCCATCGAGTTGGGTCTCGATGCTGATGAGACCGTTTTGCGTCGTGCGGAATGGCACCACCGTCACATCAGGAGAGGGAGTCGCAGCGATGTCTTGGTTAACATTGGTGTCTAACCGAATCAGGTTGCCTTTGTAATCCAACTCGGTGATGAAGTGCGAGAGAATGGAAAGGCCGATAAAGCCATCAGCGCGTTCGTCAATCGGGCGCTCTTGCATGCCGTGAAAGACGCGGATAAAGCAGGGGACGGATTTGATCTTTACGTCGCCCATTTCGAGCGATTTAATCAGTCCGTAAACGATAGGGAATTTGCCCGTGCCGCCGAACCCTTGCGAGTTGCCGCCGCGCGCGATCTCCGACACGCCAAACTTCTTCGCGGCCTCTTTGGAGATGACGGTAAACCCTGACCCTGTGTCAATGACAAATATGGCATCGCGGCCATTGATTTTGAGCTTCAAGTAGGGGCGGCGATCGGTGCCCAGTTTGAAAGGAATATCGGTAACCGGTGGCGCATTGACCTGATGAACGCGCAGCCCCGCCAGATGGCGATAAAACTCGATCAGCCCGCGAATGCGATCCCGGCGTTCCGCATCGGTGCGTGGCGCAATGCGCAGAAAGCGGTCATAGGCTTCGGCAGCTTCGGCAAAGAGTTCAAGGCGGGAGGAGGCGCGGGCAACCGTGATAAGAAAATCGGGTTCGTAGGGGTCGAGGTAATAAGCGAAAAGGGCTTTCTGGCGCGAATCTTTCGAGCGCCCTTCGTAGTAATCAATCTCCGCCGCCGCGCCAAAAGCCAATGACTCTTTCGAGTTGAATTTGAAGGCTTCGTTCAGTTGCACAATGGCATTGGCAACATAACCCGACCGCAACAAAGCCATGCCCGCCAAAGCATGGGCGCGGGCACTCTTCTCGTCAATCTTTAACGCCTCTTGGGCATGCTCATGGCAGGAGGCATAATCCAACATCTTCAAATAGGTGAGCGCGATTCCCAGATGAGCGGAGAGGTTTTGCGAGTCCTGCGCCAACAGTGTTTTGTAAAGTTCAATGGCCTGCTCGAACTTGCCGGAGCGGATGGATTTCGTCGCTTGCTTGAGAATTTTTTCCGGTTTGTCCGTGTCCGCCTTTGCCAATGACGCGGGCGTCCCTACCAGCACAGCAACGAAGGCGAGGGCTGCCAGCGCGGCGAAGAGCCGCCGGGCGATGCGCTGTCGAGTCGTCCGATTGGCAGCTCGGTGCAGTTGAGACGGGATAGCCCCCTGAACAAAATAACAAAACTGGCTACATCCACTGGTCAATTTGGCGACCTCGATACTCGTTTGCTTCATGATCAGTATCCCTTCGGTCTGTGAAATCCACCCTTAGCGGTCGAGATATTCCCGACGGTTGCCAATTGGCAGACTCAATGCGCTCAAGGTCTTTCGGATCTCGACTCGCTCGATTCAGGGGCCCCGCATTGAATCACGTTTCGCTCTTCGCAACAGCCCTAGCTGACGACCTATTTGGACTTCACTCGGCTGTGTGCTGCGTTTCACGTTCGGCGAGTGGGGGTTGACCTCTTTCCCCTCGGCTTGCGGATTTGCTGGCGCTCGTCAACGGCCCGAAAACGTACCCCGCCGCATAGTGAGTGGGAAAATTCTAGGACTGCCCCTAGTGAATGTCAATCAAAGGCTTTTTTGCGGAGATAATTCATGGCGGCGTTTTTCAATTTTTTACAAAAAAATACGGAAGGGCTACTCTGGCGAGTTGCCGCTTCCGTTTTTCTGCGTCCCTTCAATGGTTGTGTCCCTCAACCAAAGAAGAAGAGGAGGTTATTTGACAGCCACAATCCAAATTCCCTCATGGTTGCCGAGTTGCGCGGCACTATACCAAAAAACTCTTTTTTGAGAACCTGGCTCTCTTGAAAAAGCAAAAAATAGTATCGCTTCCATTTTCTTGCAAACTTTAGTTTTGCTGTGCGCCCGGACAGAGTGAAAAATCGAAGGCCGCTTAACCGGCTACGCCTTCGCGGATCAGCGCGCGACCGATCACCATGCGTTGAATCTGGTTAGTGCCTTCATAGATCTGCGTGATCTTGGCATCGCGCATGTATTTCTCTACTGGGTAGTCGCGGCAGTAGCCATAGCCGCCGAATAGCTGTACGGCATCGGTAGCGACGCGCATGGCGGTATCGGTTGCGAAGACCTTCGACATAGCCGAAATCTTTGACACATCTTTGGCACCCGCATCGACCGCGCGAGCCGCAGCATAGACCAATTGTCGCGCGGCTTCAACCTGCGTGGCCATATCAGCGAGCATGAATTGAATGCCCTGAAAGGAAGCGATTGACTGGCCGAACTGCTGGCGATTTTTGGTATATTCGAGCGCCAAATCGAGGGCGCCTTGTGCGATGCCGACGCCTTGCGCGGCGACGAACGGACGCGCAACATCAAGCGTCATCATGGCGTGTTTGAAGCCGCGCCCTTCCGCCCCGCCGAGCAGATTATCAGCAGGCACGCGGCAATCTTTGAAATGCGTCTCGTTGACTGGCACGCAACGAATGCCCATCAAATCTTCGCGCTTGCCGAGTGTGAAGCCGCGCGTTTCACGTTCGACGATGAAGCCGGTCACGCCGCGCGTGCCGCGCTCAGGGTTGACGGTGGCAAATACGGTGTAGAGACTGGCTGCCGCGCCATTGGTCGTCCATTTCTTATCGCCGTTGATGACGTATTCGTCGCCGTCGCGGTCAGCGCGCGTCGAGAGGCTTCCGGCATCCGAACCGGCATTCTTCTCCGATAAACAGAAGGAGATAAGTTTGCGACCGGCAGCGATCTCCGGCAAGTACTTCTTCTTCTGCTCTTCGGTGCCGCCGAGGATAATGGGAAAGGAGCCGAGCGCATTGACGACATAGGTGCAGCCAATGCCGCCGCAAGCGCGCGAAATCTCTTCGCAGACGATGCACAGATTGAGCAGCCCCGAACTCGACCCGCCGTAATCCTTTGGAATCCACATGCCCATCATTCCCATCTCTTGCAGGGCTTGAATGACCGACCATGGATATTCGCCCGTGCGGTCTAGCTCGGCGGCAATCGGGCGCACATGTTTTTGCGCAATCTCGCGCGCCATCTCGCGGTATTGCAAATTCTCTTTCGTTAATAATTCGTCCACAGATGATTCCTCCTTGCCGGTTCGGGATGGTCGGAGAATGGCTCTCCGCGATTATCATTTGGCGGTAATGCGAAGGCGGATTGTATCGGCCAGTGATTGGCCAGTCAAATAGGCAGGCCGGTACGGCAGGTTAGTCGCGATCCCCAGCGACAACCAACACAGACTTGCCCGACATGGCGCGCAGTTGCTCTTCGGAATGTTCGCGCAGTTCGGCGACGTTCATCCTCGCCATCTGCGCCAGCGAATAGGCAGGCAGCAGGCGTTTGACGATTTCATAACCGAGCAAGTAGCCGCCGCGCGAGGGGATGTCGCCGACCGGATGGTTGATGAACCACTGCTCGTAGCGCTCTGGCAGCGCGTTTTCGCGAATCAGATTCAGGTATTCGCCGCTGCTTTTGGCCAGCAAATCACGTTGGCGCAACAACTCGGCTTCGGAGAAGTTCAGATACAGGGTGTTCGGCTGCGCAAAGTAGATATGTTCGGTTGCGGCAACCGCCATCCCTTCGACCATCAGCGGAATGTGCGGCGTGCGAAAGTCGTAGGCAAACGGGTTTTGAAAGAGAAAGCCGAAGTGATAGAGATGAAACAGTTCGTGCGCGACGGTTACGCGAACCTTTTCCGGCTTGGAATCGGTCAGCATTTCGACCCCTAGACAAAGTGTGTCGGGGATGCCCAATTCGTTGCCCACCGGGCGCACAGAACCGTCAAAGCGAAACAGGCTCAATCCGATATAGATGTCGCGTTGGAGCCGAAAGTCGGGATAGCGCCAGCAGAAATAGATGAGCGATTCGACGAGCGGGCCGGAATTCGGCTCGGAGAGCAAGCGATTCATTTCGCGAATCGCCACAATGCGCTCCGGCACCAGCAAGAGAAACCGATCCAATAGGGCGCGCCGAGCAGAATGATCGAGATTTTGATACACCGCTCGTTCAAAATAGTCTTTGTGCTTGCGTTCGACCATCTGCGTCCACAAGCGTCGTTGGTAGCGCAGGGGTTGACCTTCGGCCACCGTCCAGTAGGCGAGAAAATCGTCTACAACGTTAATCACGTTGTGGTTGTTAAAGAACTTTTCTTTAACGTTTTTGTTTTGCAGGTCTTTACCGAGCGCGCTCGGAGCAGAGCCAATCAACCAGACCAGTCCGATCAACAGGATAATGCGTTTGCCGCTCGCCATAGCCTCCTCCTTTGGAGGGTTTCAAAGTACCGGGTCAGGCTGAATCAATTTGTTGAACGCGCGTCTTGCCCTTCATTGCGCGCCGATCACAGCGGGAAACGCAAAACTCCATTTAGGACTTTACAGATCGGGCAGCCTGCAAACGGCTGAGAAGAGGGCAACGGGCCGTGAGGGATTCGAACCCCCGACCCCCGGTTCCGAAGACCGGTGCTCTATCCATCTGAGCTAACGGCCCCTACAGCCTTTGCCAATCGCCCCTACGTTGAGGCTTTTCGCGCTCACGCAATCTACCATAAACCATCTGGAACATACAGGGGAAGTCGAAAGCTCGGTCAAGGCGTGGCCTCAAAACGGCGCCACCGCCGTCACCTGATTGAGCGGCCTATAGAGTTCGTTGAAGTCGCGGACGCTGCGTTCGAAGATGGATTGAAAGGCGTCTGCGTCCTCCGGATGAACCGTCAGATTCACACCATTGGCGAAGGCAAGGTAGGTATCGAGGGTTCTCAGTTGCGGCGATACCAACACCACATAGGTGCGGCGACGCGCTTGCGGCGTCAGGCTGTTGACATAATGCATCATCGCACCGCCGCCCTGATGCTCGGAATCGAAGTTCGGGCTGAGGACGATCACATCGGCGCGCGATTCGTGCAGAATCTCGATGGCTTCGGGCGCAAGGTCTGCGGAAAAGACTTCGTAGCGCGTCGCCTCCAAGGCTCTGCGCACTTGCTCTCTCAGTTTGGCATCATCGAAGCAGAGCAATACGCGCCGCCGTTGAAACTTCGTCGCCTGCCCCGTCGTCGGTTGCCCTTGTCCCAAGCCTTTGAGCAACATCTCGACTAAGGTGCGCAGCGGGTCAGTATCGGCGGGCAGCGGTGCGCCATCAAGCAGCGGTTCAAGGGCGCCGGTCGTTCCCGGCAAACGCGGCTCCTCTTTCGGCGGCGGCGTGACGGTCACGTTTTGCCGACAGCGTGGACACAGGACATTGAACGAATCGGTTGGCAACCGCTCGTCATCAAAATTCATGCTCATTCCGCACTGCGGACAATTTGCAATCATCGGTCTTCTCCACTCTCCGGGTTGCTCATTTCTGGTTGCTCGTTTCCGGTTTCCGGCTGCCGATTATTTGGGCATTCGTCGCGCTCGCGATTCCGGTTTGCTTGAGGAGCGACCGGAAACGAGAGACCGGAAGCCGTCCTCCTCATCGTTCGACGGTCGGGTCGCCAATCCGCATACGCAGCAGGCTGTCTACCGATTTGGGCGGCATATAGTGGCGTTCTTCGCGGCGACTCAGCATATCGTCAGAGGTGCCAAGCCCCGACAACCGCAACAACAGATTTGAGGAGTTCGATGCAAAGGCGAGCCCATCTTCTTGGGTGATGACGCCACTGCGAATCATCCGTTCGATGACTTGATCGAAGTGTTGCATGCCTTCCAACTCGCCGTCTTGCATAGCTTCGAGCAACGTACGGCCTTCGATCTCGCCTTGTTCGATGTATTCGCGGGTGCGCGCCGTTGATTTCAAAATCTCGACCGCGGCAATCCGCCCGTTGCCATCGGCGCGCGGAATCAGGCGTTGCGAGACGATGTAGCGAAAGGCTTGTGCCATGCGTGTGCGAATGACGTGCTCTTCGGATTTCGGATAGATGCCGATGATGCGATTGACGGTCTTTGAAGCATCGGTCGTATGCAGCGTGGACAAGACCAGATGGCCGGTTTCCGAAGCCTCCAGAGCGATTTCCGTTGTTTCCATATCGCGCATCTCGCCGACGAGAATCACTTTCGGCGCTTGTCTGAGCGCGGCACGCAAGCCGAGCGCGAAGGTCGGCGTGTCGGTTCCCAACTCGCGTTGATTGATGGTCGAGCGTTTGTGCGAATGCAGAAATTCAATCGGGTCTTCGATGGTAACAATATGATAGCTGTGCTCGTTATTAATTTTGTCTATGATGGCAGCCAGCGTCGAAGATTTCCCCGATCCGGTCGGGCCGGTCAGTAGCACAATGCCGTTTTTCAGATTCGAGACCTCGCCTA
Source organism: uncultured Clostridia bacterium (assembly GCA_964468725.1). Taxonomy (GTDB): domain Bacteria; phylum Acidobacteriota; class Blastocatellia; order UBA7656; family UBA7656; genus CAYXVU01. The sequence goes on along the minus strand of CAYXVU010000002.1, from coordinate 13,040 downwards.
GTTGCGGCGGCAACACCAAGCTTTCAATCGTCGGGATGTAAGTCGGAATGACCCGCATGACGATTGAAATTGCCCCTTTCTGCTTGAAGATGTTGACGCGAAATCGGACTTTGTTTTGCACCGAATAGCTGATGTCGGCCGAGCCGGTTTGGACAAACCGCCGAGCCGCATCGGTGTTGCCTTCCATCAAGGACATAGCAATGATCTCGGTTTGATAGGGGGTCAGCGTGCGCAATCCTTTGACTTCGACGGGCGAGAGTTTGCCGTTGATTTCGACCTGCGGCGGTCGTCCCACGGAAAAGTTCAGATCCGAGATATTGTCGGCGACGGCCAGCATCTTTTCGAGTATCGGGTGAAGGTCGAAGAAACTCATTCGGTCTCCTGCTGCGAAGTTGAAGACGAATCGAGAGGTTGCCTTTTCGCAGGGGTTTGATGATCGGAATAGGGGCACCGCCGGGCAGCTATCGTGTTGCGGGGCGGGGTGTTCCAAAGATATGCGATGTCACCCGTAAGGGCAATACTATTTTCTCCCTTGCGCCTTTGAGCCATCGCCGCAGAGAGCGCATAATGCCCTACGGAGTCCGGCAAACCGCGCTGCACAGTTCCGCGCACCTTGCTTTGCAATTTGGTCTGTCAAGGGGCTGGCTGCTATCAAGATTCCGGTTTCGCCCGACTCAATGGAGTTGCCGCCAAATGTCAACCGAGCTTTCTCCAATCGAATCGGTGATTGCCTTCCGCGATGTCAGTTTGCAGTATCGCGGAAAACTGGCGGTCACGGCGCTCACTCTCGATATTGCGCGTGGCGAAACCCTGGTCTTGTTAGGGCGCAGCGGATCGGGCAAAACGACCACCCTCAAACTTATCAACCGCTTGCTTGAACCGACCGCTGGCTCGATTCTCGTCGAAAATCGAGCCACCACCGAATGGGATATGATTCGCTTGCGCCGTCATATCGGCTATGTCATTCAAGAGACCGGCCTTTTTCCGCACTTCACCGTCGAAGAGAACATCGGGCTGGTGCCGCGACTCGAAGGATGGGGGGCGGAGCGCATTCACCATCGGGTGCGCGAACTCTTGCAACTGGTCGGCCTCGATGGCGACACCTTTGCCGCACGTTATCCGCAAGAGCTATCCGGCGGTCAACGTCAACGCGTCGGCGTCGCACGGGCGCTGGCCGCCGATCCGCCGATCATCTTGATGGACGAACCCTTTGGAGCGCTCGATCCGATCACCCGCGCCGAGTTGCAACGCGAATTTGCGGCGCTTGCCAAAGGACTCAACAAAACGATTGTCTTCGTCACGCATGACCTGCGCGAAGCCTTCTTGCTCGGCACGCGCATTGGACTCTTTCAAGACGGACGACTCATCGAATTAGCCGTGCCATCGGAGTTCGCCCGTTCGCAACACCCGGAAGCGCGCGCTTTCTACGCCGCGATGCAGGCCTCCGAATAACCATTTTCTCACCCTATGACCAAGCTGATCGCTTTTCTGACCACGCATCGTAACGAGGTGTTGCAACTGACGCTGGAGCATCTGTTGTTGGTTGCCATCGCCACGCTGGCCGCCGCGCTGGTCGGCATCCCCATCGGCATCTTGCTGACTCGCAAACCGGCGCTCAGCAAACCTGCCCTCGCCGTCGCCAACATCTTGCAGACCATTCCGTCACTTGCTCTGTTCGGCTTTCTCATTCCGTTGCTCGGCGCCTACGGCATCGGGCGACTGCCCGCCATCATCGCGCTGTTTCTGTATTCGCTGCTGCCCATCATTCGCAACACCTTCACAGGCATCAGCGGCGTAGATCGCGGCGTGCGCGAAGCGGCGCGCGGCATGGGCATGACCGATTGGCAGATGCTTATACAAGTCGAGTTGCCGTTAGCGCTCAACGTCATCATCGCGGGTCTGCGCGTAGCGACGGTGATTTCGGTTGGCACGGCAACCATTGCTGCGGCCATCGGTGCTGGTGGTTTGGGGATGTACATCTTTCGCGGCCTGCGGATGAATGACAACACCTTGATTCTGGCCGGTGCGATTCCAGCGGCGCTGATGGCGCTGGCGGCAGATTTCGCGCTTGGTTGGGTCGAACGCTCGCTCGCCCCCGGCGCGACGCGGCGGCGGCGGCAAGTCGCACAGTGGGCAATCGTTTCGGTCATGCTTGCCGTCGTTGTCTCGCTTACGGCCTCTCTCTTCGGCGGCGCGTCGCCCTCTTCGACGCGCATTGTTGTCGGCTCGAAAGACTTCACCGAACAGATCATTCTCGGCGAAGTGCTTGCGCAAGCTCTCGAAGCGCGCGGCCTTGCGGTCGAACGCCAATTCGAACTCGGCGGAGATTTGTGCCATCGCGCTCTGTTGGCGGGAACGATGGATACCTATGTCGAATATACGGGCACAGCCTTCGCCGCGATTCTCAAACATCCGCCCATCACCGACCCGCGCGCTGTCTACGAACAGACCAAGCGCGAGTATGCCGAGCAGTTCGACCTTGAATGGCTAGCGCCGTTGGGGTTCGAAAACACCTTTGCGATTTTGGTGCGCGGCGATGATGCGCGGCGATTCAATTTGCAAACGATCTCGGATGCCGCCCGCCTGACGCCGCGATGGCAAGCCGGATTCGGGCAGGATTTCATGTCACGCGCAGATGGCTATGCGGGCTTTGCGCGCGCCTACGGCTTGCAGTTTGCCGGTACGCCGCGCGAGATGGATTTGTCGCTCTCTTATCGGGCATTGGCTGCGGGGCAGGTTGACTTGATCGCCGGGAATTCGACGGACGGGTTGATTGACAAACTTGGTCTTGTGCAGTTGCAAGATGATCGGCACTACTTCCCGCCTTACGAAGCGGCTGCCGTCGTGCGCCGGGAAACACTTGCGCGTTTCCCGCAAGTCAGAGAAGCGATCAACGCATTGACTGGCAGAATTACCGACGCAGACATGCGCCGCCTCAATTACGCGGTTGATGGCGAAGGCCGCGAGGTTAAGGAAGTGGTGCGCGAGTTCTTGTCACAGCTTCGTTGACTATCTGTCCACTCGGCTGGCTAACGAGCAGGCTATTAAGCAGACGGCTGTGGCGGCATAAAATAGACGTCTCGTTGGTTGCGGCAGGTCGCGCACTTCAGTCCCACCACAAGCAGTCGTCGCCCGTCAAAGATGCCCGAAGCTTGTTCGAACCGGTCACCCGCTTCATAGTATGGTGTGCCGCAGGGACAGGTGAGGGCGGCGAGATGTGAAGACAACTCTTGGCCGTCGGGTAATTCGATGGCGGTTTCCGGCACTTCGCCGGGGGCGACGGCAAACTTCTTTTTGAATTCCGTTTGTCGCCCTTGCGCTCGGCGACTTTGCACGAACTTCAGCAACCCAAAGACCAGAAACGGCCCGAAGACCAGACTGTAGACCAGAATCGTTGTCCAATTCGTACCGCGCCGCGCAGACGTCCGCGCGCCGTCTCGGTAAAGGGTCAGACTGAGGCTGTCACCGATTCGTTCGAGCAGCGCCGTATGGCGGGCAAGCGCAGCGGCGGGCACATGGTCTTTTCGGGTCTGCAACTCGCAGTGTAAGCGCACCAGGTTGCCGCTGTTTTCGACCTGATAACGAAAGCGCAAGACATCATCTTCCAGAGTGCCGGAATCGTTTGCAACCGGCACTCGTTGCGGCAACCGCAATTCGATGACCTGTTGGATATTGACCGGATGCGCGATGGCTTGAGGGGCGTCTCGCTGGCTGCTGTCAGGGGTTTGTAGTTGATTATAGATGGCATCCGAATAGACGTGATGAACGCCATCTTGCCAAAACGAGGGCAACCGATACTGTTCGGTGAGAACCAAGCGGTTCGCCTCTTGATCGTCAGTCACGCTCGGCACGCCTTCAGCCTCGATGTTCATTTCGCTTTCCGCATAGTAATCCAGCTTCGCTTTGCCATACTCTTGCGGCGTTTGGTCGTCGAGCAGGTGGCGCATGCCATCGGCATCGGCTCTGCGATAGGTGCTGACGAGCGTCCGGGTAGCGCTGCCATCGCTGTTGACCCTATAGGTTTCGTTGATGATCGTCGTCGGTTCGCTGCTCATCTCCTGCGGAATCGTTTCCAGATCGGCGTTGCCTTCGCGCACGACGAGGGCACGTTGGTAATCGGGGTTGTAGCGTTCGCTCAAACTGCCGCGTTGAAAGCTGATGGTGGGGTCGAACCAGTAAGTCTTATCGCCGACTGTCGCTTGCACGATGACGTGGTCGAAGGCATAAGGCGAAGGTTCCCATTTGTCCAGTTGCCACTTCGCTTCCGTGTTGATGAGGGCCGGGTAGGCGGTGACGCCCAATTCGCTGAGCACGGTTAGCAGCAGCAGAGATTTGTCTTTACAATCGCCGAAGCGGCGTTGCAAAACCAGCGGCGGCGGCGTGGGTTGATGGGAATTCGGTCCCATCTCGATTCCCATGTAGCGCACATCATCTTGGACGAAGCGCAAAGCCGCGCGCACGCGCTCTTCTACCTGATCGCTGGCCGCGCGCCATTGTTCGATCTGCCTGGCCAGTTGCGGCGCGAGCGGGCGTTGCACGCGGTAGAGCGGCAATGCCCATCGGACGACCTCTTGCCAACTGCCGAACTCGCTCAGATAGAGGGTGGGCAAGGGGTCGAACCATTTCGGCGATTGCGCTGCGAATTCGACGGCTTTGACATTCTCCTGTTCCCATAGATACTGGGCTTCGCCCGCCAAAGGCGTCATGACCGGCTGCACCTCTCGGTTCTGCGTGCGATAGTGCAAGGTGCGGTTTGACGGCCATAGCAGGCGAAACCGCAAGCGTTGTACCGGCTCGTAGGTGGCGAGTCGAAAACTGTCCGCGTAGCGTCCGCCGAGTACCGGGTTATCGCCCACCACCGAATAGGCGTAATCCACCGTATCGCCGACGCGCACATCGTTGAGAATGATCAAGGCCGACAACAGGCCGTTGTAGAGTTGTTGATCGAGATCGGCCTCTTTCTGAATGATTTTGATTTCGCCGGGGCGCAACGCGTTGATCGTCTCGGCGCCGCGCTGAATCTGTAGATGATGGATGACGAGTCGTTGGTAAGAGGGTTCGAACTCGAAGCTCAGTTGTGAAATGCGCTTCAGCCCCGATGTCGACATCACCCTTTTGACGTGCCGGTAATAGCGTTCGACGGTTTTGCTGCCGACGCGGTATTGATAATCGCCCAACAGAAAAGCCAGCCCGCTTTGCGAATCGGCAGTAGGCGCGTCGGGCAGCGGCACCGATTGAACCCACCCAGGCGGCGGTTCGATGGCGTATGGCGCTGCGCTCGCAGGTTCTGTCGTCTGCCATACCGCCAGGGTGAGCACAGCGACGATCAAGGCCACAGTGCGCAGCAGACCGGCAGTTGGAAGCTGATGGAATGATCGGGGCTTTTTCATCCGGTAACTCTGTCAAGTCTTCTTGTGTGACAATGCCAACGGCTCAGTGCGCCGCTCTCAAGTAGGAATCTATCAACGCGCTCATCTCCTTCGTCAAGGCTTCTCGATCTGTGAACCATTCCCATACGGTTCCGGCAGCAGGTGACACCTCCCGACTGATGATCTTCTTCGTCAATCGAAAGCGTTCGACCGGGCTCGGATGCGTATCGTCTTGGGTCGTCGGGCGATTGATTGCCTCGTTAAACTTCTCTTCAATCGCATTGTTCGGGTTGGCGGCCATATCGTAGAGATTGGCCAGGTTGCGCCGCTCTTTGGCCGCGCCATCAATCTCCCAATAGGCAATATCTTCGAATTCGATGGTGCGTCGAATAGCGTGGCGCAATCCGCCTTCGAAGTGGTCAGCGCCGTACTGGCGCGCCGCCACCCGATCAGCTAGCACCTCTTGCAGACGCGTCGCGCCATGGGTGATGCGGCGAAAGATAAAGTCATAGACATGGAGAAACTGAAACCCCATGTTCCACCACACCGCTTGCCCGCTCAAGACCATCGCTTCGGCAAACTTCATAATGTCGGAGCGCACGCGAAGGGCGACATCGCCGCCTGCCGTATCGCGGTGCGAAAAGTGACCGTATTCGTGCGCCAGCACGGCGCGAAAATCGCCTTGCTGAAAATCGTTCAACACTCCGACACCCAATACGAGGATGCGCCGCGCGCGATCCTGCGCGCGTTCTTTGAAGCTGCCTTTCTCATAGACGGCCAGATCGGTTCCGGGGGTGATGCGAATCTCATCAATCGGGCGCGTGCCCAGTCTTTCGGCGACGGCGCGAGTCATAGCCCACAATCCCGGCGCTTCATCTGGACGCAGCGGGCGTCCCGGGTCTTCCGCTTGGACGCGCACGAAGAGCGAGCGAATCATCTTGTAAATCGTCACCAGCGCGCCGATGGCCAGCACGATTAACAATTTGATGGGCACGTAGCCGATGACAAAGAAGGCATAGGACACGGAAGCCGTGACGGCGATGACGAGGATGACGACGAACGGCAGCGAGATGTAATAATAGACGCCTGCGACATTGATGAGTCGGCGATACAACTTGCGCAGCGAGACCTCTTGATCGCTGGCCGCACCATTCGGGTCGGAGGTTTCCAGCGAACGCATCGTCCGATTGGAAAGCGCCTTGCCAAGTCCGAACAGGGTCAGCAATCCCAACGCCCATACGCCGGTCAGCGCCAGCGAGTAGTAGACATAGCGCCAAACGGTCGCTCTCGATTGCACGCCGGAATCGAGAAACGCTTTTGCCTGCTCTGCTGGCAATCCTAAACTCTGCGCCACGTTGATCTCGGCTACCGCCTTCAACCAGTCTTCATCCATCGCGGCAGCAACGGCGCTGAAGTAGTGAGTCGCCATCAACTGCGGGTGTTTTTGCGACAGCGTGCGGACGGCTTCGCGAAAATCGTTCGGCGACTCGGCTTCCAGACTGATTTGCGCCAGCAACAGCGCGTAATAAGGATCGTTTTCGGCATCAGCCTGAAAGGCCGATTTAATCAGCGTCAGGGCACGTTGTTTGTCCGGTTTCGGCGCGACTCTGCCTTTGCCGGGAAAGGCGAGAGCGGCGGCGAGCGCGCCCAGGTTTTCCGGTGAGCGTTTGGTTGCCAGCGCTTGTTCCAAAAAGGAGCGGCCATCTGCCGTGCGCTCCGTTTCGCTCAGACACACTCCGAGGCGACGCTGCACAACATCATAATCCGGCGCTTTGGCTAACACCTTTTCATAAAGCTGAGCGGCCTGTTCGTAGTTGCCTTCATCCATCGCTGCCGTCGCCGCTTTGAAATCTTCGACCGTTTTCGGCGCAATGGCCTGCAAGGCCTGCCAGATGGCCTTCTCTTTCTCCATATCGCGTTCGGCTTGCTGCCCGAAGGCGAAGCCCGACAACCAGCCGATCAGCAAACCGACGATCATCAACTTTTTGTACATACCGACAATCCCTTTGCGAAGAGAGATTCAAATCCTAGGTTTAGGAAGCGGCGCTGAGAAGTCCTCCCGTGCGGAATGTGGAGTCCCTCATCAAACAGGCACGAACGATAATAAATGATGTGCTACTATCAAGCAACGAATCTGAACTCGAGGTGATGGTCTTGAACAAAATTTTTGCCCCTCTCATCACAGTCTTGCTGCTTCTGCCCGTAGGAGCACAGAACAAAGCGCCGGTTAGCAATCAGAAAACCGTTCTCTTTGCCGTTTCGAAAACGCCTGCCGGTGTTTTGATTGACCCCATCGTCATCATCAATAAAGGGCGCTTTACGCAACCGCCTTCGGGAACCTCTGAGGTGGCGGCGCTGACCAGGATGGCGCGCGACTACTATCGCGCCGGGCAGAAATACCGGCTGATCTTCGGCGGCGGCGCAGCGGGCGACATCACCGTCAAAAAATGGATGGGCAAGGATGCCGAATGTGCGCGCACGCAAGCGCGCGTCGAAGCCAAAGGCGCGGGCGCAGCGCGGCTCAAAGACCGCGTGATGGCGATTGCCACCAATGCAACCAGGCTCGGCGGCAAAACCATTTCGCGGCGGCAGCCGACCGCCACTGAACGCAGAGCGATTTTCGAACTCGCGCAGAAGACTTATCACCAAAAAGGCGTAGCCGAAAACTTGCTCGCTGCGGTCAAACAGCTCAACGTCACGGCTGTTGACTTAAACGGCGATGGCCGTGACGAGATTATCGGCACGTTTGTCATCAAAAAACAGCGCGGTGTGGATGCAGCCTATTTGCTCTTACTCTTTGCCGAGCCGAAGGGGAAAGAGTTCAAAGTCACCCTGTCGCAATACGGTGCGGTGACGGAAAAGGATTTGATGTCAGGGGCAAGCATTGATCAAATCGGCGAAGAGGTCTTGGCGCAAATTCTGGTAGACCATCTTGACCTCGACGGCGACGGCTTATCGGAAGTCATCATCGCCGACACCAGCTTTGAGGGCATCACGTATCGGATTTACAAAAGGAGAGGCAGCGCGTGGAGCCGCGTCTATGAGTTTTACAATTACCGCTGTGCCTATTAGACACAACGCTGCCGATGCACTCGCACAACGTTAAATCGGGTTATAGTTCGTCAAAGTAATCGAGATCAACTTTTTTAACCGTGTAGGTTGCGACCTTCGCAACTGCCACATCGTAATCAATCATCAACTCAGCACTCTCTTTTCCCTCAAAAACTCGTCACGTGGTCGTGCTGAAATCTTAAATCTCGATGCCGCCGATGCGCCCGCGCGAAGGCGGTTGCGGTTTGACCCTTACCGATTGCACTTCGACGAGCCAAGGCAACCCCACTCGACAAACTTACCGGTTTGAAAGAGTCCATAAGTCGTTCACCAAAAAAGCTTGAAAATCGCTGATCTGTTCCCGCAACCGTTCGTTGTCGAACATTTCCGGTCTAGGATCAACATAATAAACGCCATCCAAGCGATTTAACGCGACAGTGTAGCCAAGAAAGTGATTGCTTTTGAAAGTCGAATTGATGCCAAAGATGCTATTGCCTTTGTTCGCCCGCTGAACATCATGGAGAAAAATAGCGACAACGGGAATATCTCTGCCGAGAAGTTTCGTCAGTAAAAATTTGTCGAGGAATATCTTGTCTATTCGATCCTTGCTTGTCGTTTTAACGGAACCGACAACTTCTGAAGGATGGATGAAATGAGTTTCTGCTGCGACAACCACCTTGCTTCGGGTAAAGACTACATCTAATTCATAAGACATCTTGCGATCAGAATACCCTGCTATCGGGATGTTGACGGTGCGGGGCTCACACACCAAGCCAATTTGTTGGATGACGAGTTTGACCAAGTTTTCAAATAATTGTCCTACTCTTTTTCTACACTGATTTGCATTCTCGAACGAATCCCCAATGCTGCCAATGGCTTGCTGCAAGGTATAGATGACTTTGTTGATTTCTTTAGAAGCGATATATTTTCGACTTGCCCTTCGTGTCGCAATCGCCGCTTTGTGGTGCTTCAAATCGTCGAGAAAGCTGACAAATCTTTCGCTTGCTCCTACAAGTTCTTCTGCCTCCTCAATAAACAAATTCACATTCAGGGGGCGGGTAATTCGATTTCGATAGGCTGCGCTGTATTGGTAGAAAATATAGTTCGCGTGCGAAGGAGAGATAATCCGAGTGGGCTGCATCCTGTCTATTAACCGGAGGAATTCGCAACCCAGAGTGAAGTAATCCTCCAGCCTGCTGAACGCGAATCGGTCTTGCACACTGGCCTGCAAATCGGCAAGCGACGTTGGTTTCATCGGATCGATTTCCTTCGCTGCTCATTTTCCAGATCGTAACGAATCCATTTCTCAATCGGCCAGTCTTCGACTAGTTCAACGCGTTTGGCCGCCCATTGACAGTATTCCATTGTGATATCGCATCCTTCCCATCGGCGTTTCAATTGCTGCGCAACAACTGCTGTTGTGCCAGAGCCGAGAAAGGGGTCAATGACCAAATCGCCCGGATTCGATGAAGCCAACACGAATTTTCTTACTAACTCTTCCGGCTTCTGTGTTGGGTGTGCCGTCTTTTCATGCATGCTGTTGCAGGTGGTTGGGATTTCCAAAACGTCTCTAGGTTTTGCGCCCTTCGGATGGGGTTGCCAGAGTTGGTTTTTATTCGCTCTACTTTTGCCATATTGACTGGATTCCGCTTGTGGATGCTCAGGATACTTCAACGTATGATTTCCATAAGGGATTCGCACATCATCTAGGTTGAAGGTAAATTGTTTGCTCTTTCTAAAATGCAAAATACTTTCGTGCGAACGCCCCCAGTCGTTACCGAGATTCGCTTTGTTCTTATAATGCCAAACCATCCATCGGCAGCCCTGAAAGTGGCGCGAGGCAGGAAGTTTGAGATCAGCCAAAATTTCAGAAAAGCCGCAAAGGTAGAGTGTTCCGGTTTTTTTGAGGACGCGTGACGCTTGCTCAATCCAGCGCATTGACCAGTTGACGTACTCGTTTTGCGATTCGAAACTATCCCATTCGGCTTTTCTAATGTTGTATGGAGGGTCGGCAAATATCAAATCTACTGACTCTGATTTCAGAGATTGCAGCCACCCAACCGCGTCGCCTATCCATATCTGTCCATTAGGATGCGAATAGAAAAGTGTTGGCGTTGCTACATCAATATCGTCGGGTTTCAGGTGACTATACGTGCCTTGCTGTAATGGCTGCCCGAAAAAATTCGGCGTTTCTTTGTTGCGCCCGAAGGTGGAAGTTTGTTCTTTGATTTTAGACATCTATGATCCTATGCAAGGTTTCTTTGTTCCAGTCTGTCGGCGACGATGCGCAAGGCCAGAGTTTGCACGCGAACGATGGCCTTGTCGCGGGTTTGTCCGTACACCATCACGCCGGGCAGATCGGTGACTTCGGCCACCCAGCGTCCGCCCTCTTCTCGCTCAATCTCAATTAGAAAACTCATTCTGCCAGCCTCAAACGATAAACGTGTGACGATTATACGCTGACTGCGCGATGCCCGCTTAAATCTCGATGCCGCCGATGCGCCCGCGCGAAGGCGGTTGCGGTTTGACTAAGATGCTCTGCTCTTCGGCACGGCGGGCGCGGCTCTCTGCGGAGTTCCACTTCGCCCACTCGCCCGGCGCATCTATCGTCTCGCCGCCGTGACTCGTCAGCCGCGCGCGCACCTGACACAAGACCGGCGTGTTGATCGCTACTCCCGAAACGATGACTTGCCCTTTGGTCAGCGCCGGTAGCTCGTCAAGCATTCTGCGCCCTGCACCTTCGACGGTTTTGGCAATCGTATCTTGATCTATCGGATTGACGATGCGCATGATGAACTGCGTCATGCACTGCGACAACACATCGGCGTCCAGTTTGCCCGGTCGTTGCGTAATCAAACCGATGCCGACGCCGAACTTTCTGCCTTCCGAGAGAATCTGCTTGAGCACATTGGTAGAGACGACTTCGCGGCCTGCGGGCGCGTAGCGATGCGCCTCTTCGAGCAATCCGAAGATTGGATAGGGCAGGTAACGGTCGTTGGTCGCCTCCGTTACCTCGCCTTTGTGCGTCGCCATGCGCGCCAGTATGGCGCGGCGCAATAATGCGGCGACGATGACCTGCTGTTCGTTTTCGGCAATGTCTACGAGTTGCAAGACGGTGCATTGACCGGGCACGAAAATCTCGGTCAGCAAATTGTGTTCGTGATCGGAAAAGATTTGATGCTTCGAGTATCCTCGACCGAAGCGCGAATCGAGCCGCCATTCGAGCGCATCAATCGTCGTCAGATTACCGGAGCGGTCGTTTTCATCGCCGTAACGCTGCTCGGCTACCGCATCCATAAAGTCTTGATAGGTGTAGTGCCCGCGTTTGAAACGGTCGCGCACGGCGCGAAAAGCGGTATTCAAAACGTGGCGCATCTTGTCGGTCAGTTCCGGCAGCAAGTAACAGATGTCGGCGAATTCCAATGTATCGAAGCGTACTTTGATCTTTTCGGGGCGAAAGATTTTCACTTCCGGCGCGTAACCTTTGGCAGTGAAGTAGGATTGGAATTTCGCGTCTTTAATCTCTTGAAGAGTGTTGTACTCGCCGTGCGGGTCAACGATCAAAATCGCCGCCGCGTTTTCGGGTCGCAACAGTTCTTCGATCAAGACCGCCGCCGTGTAGCTTTTGCCTGCGCCGGTCGAAGCCAGCACCGCCAGATGGGTCGAGACGACATCTTTGACCGACAAGACGACCGGCACTTCGCCCGCTTCGCGTGTGAGCAAGCTGCCGATGTGCGCCGCCCCGCGTTCATCCCGGCGTTTGGGCGACAGCACTTGCGCCAGCATCTCCGATGAAGCCAGTCGCACCGTTTGCCCCGGCATTGGCGGGATGCGTGGGTTGACGAAATCTTTGATGGCCTCGTCGTAGTAGCCGATGATCGAAACCACAATTTCAAAAAGCTCCGCGCCTTGATCTTCCAACCCGATCAAGCGTGCAACCAAAGCGGGCGGCGTCGCCGGGTCGGCCAGAAAGCTATCGGGCAAAGCGCGCACCAACCGGCGTTCGGTGATGGTGCCCAAAATGTTGCGCGGCGTGCGCGCGGCGCTCGCCTGATAGTAGATAAACTCGCCGATGCGCGTATGTTCGTTGTCGGGCGTGATGAAGGTAAATTCGCCGGGCTTCTCCCCCGGCCCTTTGACGGTTCCTACCAGCCTGTCGGACATGAGTTCTGCCTTTGTGAAAGGAATCGAACGGCGGTCACTATAGCATACCCGTCGCGCCAAGCACTCATAGCCGCGTCAGCACAATGTTGGCTCTCTTTTTGGAAAAATCGAAGAGCGCAGGTTGCTGCGCGGCTGATCGGTTGGCAAGCGAACTCTTGGCTTTGTCGCTCACAATAACCAAAGCGCGTTTGCTGGCCTCTCGCCCGAAGGTTTGCAATGCGCCTTTTCGCACCTCTTCGTACAAGACCGGCACGCGACGCAACGCATATTCCAGCCATTCACTCAGAGTGATGCGTTGATCTTGTGGTTTGAAATCCGCTTGTCGCGCTTCAAGGGCTTCGCGCGTCAAGGCGTAACTTAACAACCCCTGTCGCGTCAACTCGCTCTCTAACGCAACATCATCAGCTTGCGTCGAAGTCAAAATCCGCATGCCTTTGTCATAGGCCAACTGCCCCA
>CAYXVU010000001.1:73109-85632 GCA_964468725.1 uncultured Clostridia bacterium | reverse complement strand
CGACCATTCTGGATGACAAGGAACGCGCCAACCAAAGCGAACTGACGTTGTGGGCGGCGGGCGGCAAGATGGTTCCCAAACGCAATGTCGAACAAGAAGAGATCAACTTAATTCCCGACCGTAAAGAGTATCAGCCCAACGATACGGCTGAGATTCTCGTACAAGCTCCCTTCTTCCCTGCCGAAGGGGTGTTGACGTTGCGACGTTCGGGCATTGTGAAGACCGAGCGGTTTCACATGGAGAGCGCAGCGCATACGCTCAAAATTCCAATCAACGAAAGCTACATTTCGAACGTCCATGTGCAAGTTGATCTGGTCGGCGCAACCGCACGCACCGATGAAGAGGGCAAGCCGCTTGCGCAAGCGCCGAAGCGTCCCGCTTTTGCCAAAGGCGAATTGAATCTGTCGGTGCCGCCGCTGGCGCGCAAACTCGCCGTGCAAGCTACGCCGCGCGACAAAGCCTTAGAGCCGGGCGGTCAGACGGTGGTTGATGTCGAAGTGAAAGACGCGAGCGGCGAGCCGGTAGCGGGCAGCGAGGTTGCTATCATCATCGTTGACGAAGCGATTTTGGGGCTTACGGGTTATCGCGTTGGCGACCCACTATGGACATTCTATTCGCAGCGCGGCAGCGATACGGATGATTTTCATTTGCGAAAAGACGTGCTGCTGGCGAGCGCCGATGATCTGCTCAGCAAGTTGCAGGATGGGGTTCCCGGTGGAGTTCCCGGCGGCGTCGCCGGTGGAGTCGCGCAAGAACGTATGGCGATGGCCGCGCCGCCCGCGCCGATGGCGATGAAGTCTGCTCCTAAGCCGGAAGCGCAAGCCGCCGAACCCATCAAAGTGCGCGCCGATTTCAATGCGCTTGCGGTCTTTGCGCCCGCCGTGCCGACCGACTCAAACGGACGCGCGCAAGTGCCGGTCAAATTGCCCGACAACCTGACGCGCTATCGCGTCATGGCCGCAGCCGTTGCGGGCGGCAAACAGTTCGGCGGCGGCGAAGCGACGTTGACGGCGCGGTTGCCTCTGATGGTGCGTCCGTCTGCGCCGCGCTTCCTCAACTTTGGTGATCGGTTCGAACTGCCCGTCGTGGTGCAGAATCAAACCGATCTGCCGATGGAGGTTGCTGTTGCGGTGCGTGCGGCGAATGCTCAACTGGTTGATGGCGGCGGGCGGCGCGTAACCGTCCCCGCCAATGATCGCGTCGAAGTGCGTTTTCCGACGGCAACAGTGAGCGCCGGAACCGCGCGCTTTCAAATCGCCGCCGTGTCAGGCGAATGGGCAGATGCAGCAGAGATCGAACTGCCGGTCTGGACACCGGCAACGACTGAAGCCTTTGCCGTCTACGGTGAACTCGATCAAGGGGCAATTGCGCAGCCGGTCAAAGCGCCGTCCGATGCTTTCAAACAATTCGGCGGCCTCGAAGTCACCACTTCGTCAACGCAACTGCAAGCGCTTACCGACGCGGTGCTGTATCTGGCAGCCTATCCGTTCGAATGTGCCGAACAAATCTCGTCGCGGGTGCTGGCGGTCGCAGCACTGAAAGATGTGCTGGCGGCTTTCGAGGCGAAAGGGCTGCCCAAACCCGAAGAGATGGTCAGCGCCGTCAAACGCGACATCAAGCGATTGCAAGGCTTACAACAAGACGATGGCGGCTTTGGGTTCTGGCGGCGCGATGGCGAATCGTGGCCCTACATCAGCATTCACGTTGCGCACGCCTTGCAACGCGCGAAAGAGAAAGGCTTCGACGTGCCGCAAGGCATGCTGGATCGTTCGAAGAGTTATCTGAAGAATATCGAGAGCAAGTATCCCTCCTATTACTCCGTAGAAGTCCGTCGGGCGCTGACAGCCTATGCGCTCTACGTGCGCAATCGAATGGGAGACCGCGATGCGGCGCGGGCGCGGCGATTGATTGCCGAAGCAACACTCGAAAAGCTATCGCTCGAAGCTACGGGTTGGTTGCTTTCGGTGCTGTCGGGCGATGCCGCGTCTGCCGCAGAGGTTGCGACGATTCGTCGTCACCTCAACAATCGCGCGACCGAAGAAGCAGGCACGGCGCATTTCGTCACTTCGTATGGCGATGGCGATTACTTGCTCTTGCATTCCGACCGCCGCGCCGACGGCATCGTATTGGAGGCGTTGATTGCCGACCAGCCGACGAATGATCTGATTCCCAAAGTCGTGCGCGGTCTGCTGGCACATCGCAAAGCGGGGCGGTGGGGGAATACGCAAGAGAATGCCTTCATCTTGCTGGCGCTCGACAAGTACTTCAACACCTATGAAAAGGTGACGCCCGACTTTGTGGCTCGCGCATGGCTCGGTTCGGCCTATGCGGGCGAGCAGCGATTCAAAGGGCGCTCAACCGATAGCTATCAAGTCAACGTGCCGATGCGCTATCTAATCGAAACCGCACCGGGACAGCAAGATTTGATTCTGAGCAAAGAAGGTGCGGGGCGATTGTATTATCGCGTCGGCATGCAATATGCGCCGACCAGCCTGAAGCTCGATCCTGCCGATCACGGCTTCACCGTGACGCGCGTATATGAAGCGATTGACAAAGCCGATGATGTAAAACGCGATGCGGATGGCACCTGGCACATCCGAGCGGGCGCAAAGGTGCGAGTCAAGCTGATGATGGTGGCGCAATCGAGGCGCTATCACGTTGCCTTGGTTGATCCGATTCCGGCGGGATTAGAAGCCCTCAATCCGGCGCTTGCCGTCACCGGCAGCATTCCTCAAGAGACCAAGAGCGATGATTTTCAACGCCGATACTGGTGGTTGTGGGGAACCTGGTATGAGCATCAGAATCTGCGCGATGAGCGGGTCGAAGCCTTCGCTTCGCTGTTGTGGGAAGGCGTCTACCGCTATTCGTATGTCGCCCGAGCAACAACGCCCGGCGTCTTCGTAGTGCCGCCCGCGAAGGCCGAAGAGATGTACGCGCCGGAGAGCTTCGGGCGCAGCGCCAGCGACCGAGTAATTGTGGAGTAAGTAATCAGTGGCAGGTTATGCCGAGTTGCGAATCAATCTGAAGAAGGTTGAGAGGCGGTCTCTGACCGCCGTTACCGGGTGCACGAGGCGGCGGTCAGAGACCGCCTCTCAACCAAACTATCTCATGTTGTTGGGCAATTCGGTACTAGAGATGACTGGTTAGAGAGAGGGAGAAAGAAACAGGGGTTCGCTTTTCCCTTTTCCTGACACCTGTTGCCCATTCAAATTGGCCATTTGGCATTGAGGAATTGCACGCAGAGCCGTTCGAAGCCATCACGTCCGCGATAGCGATTACGGGCAGTGGCGAAGATTTGCAAATCGTCTTTCTGACTGATGATACGCATGACGCTGATCTCTTCGGGCGGCGCTTGCGAACAGATTCTCATGCCGCTGGCACTGATATTTTCGACGTAGCAAGTCTCGACTCTCACCAACCTTTCGGTGTCGTCAAAGTATTCGACCTCGACGGTATCGGCAATCGTCTCGCGCAGTTCTTTGCGGCGTTCCGCGCCATTCCACTTCGTCAATTCAAAGGTCGCCCATGGTCTTTCCATAAAACCGGGTGGCGGGAATTCGCCGATGAACTCGACGCCCACGACACGAAACCCATCGCGCGGCGGTTTGACCCACCGCACAATGCCATAGGTGCCATAACTCAAGTCAAAGAATTCATGAGTCCGCAGTACCATCGGCATGGGCATGCGCAGATACAAAATCATGCCGATCTTGATACGACGCCGGAGGAGAATGGAAGCGCCTGTGTGGCTGACATCAATGGATTGCACGGCTTCGTGCCAATCGCCGCCCTCTTGATTGTAGCCCGTCACCTGCACGGGGATGGACAGGTCAAAGCGTTTTTTGCGCCGCCGGTCATCATCCTTTTCGGGAATCACAGATACCCGCCTAAGCGATTTACCGAATGCCTTACGACGCTGCGTTTGCAGGTCTTTGGGTTTCGCCTCCTCTTTGTCCCATCCAAACAGGTGGCTATCATAGCGCATGCGGCTGTCAAAATTTACTAATTCTTCAAACGCTTCGGAGGTGATTTCGAGGGCACTCTCAATGCGGGGCACGAGGGTCTCAGGCTGCGGCAACTCGAAGCCGTAAGCCGCCGGATCAAGCAAAATTGCCGACCGCAAATAGGAAGCGATAATCTCTCCGGTTGTTGCCAAACAATCCACATCCAAAACTTGGTAAAAGTTTGCCGCCTTTTCGATGCGATTTAAAACCCCGTCCAAATCGTGATAATACGAGCTGAGCTCCTCTATCGAATAATTTGCAGAATTTCCACTGTCTGGCCTCGAAGGGTCCATAACCTCACTCATGGTTCCTGTACCTCGGGTAAGAGACTGCAAAGGGAGCAGCAAACAGGTTGGCTGTGAAGGTGAGACCGAACAGCCAAGTCGAAGCCGTCCATCACAAATCGAACTTGCCAAGCCGCATCCTAAGCGGCTTTATGAAAAAGATCAATTGTTTTTACAGAGGCGTTAAAACTGTAATGGTCGCTCTTTTCCGCGCCGCCCTTACTGAAAGGCTCGCAAAAGAGTACCGAAAAAGGGTAGGTATCAAGCCTGCATGCGAGGCAATATCGTGTAGGAGATTCGGACATTGTTAAGCGATGAAATGATCGTAAAAGAGGGGCAAGCGAAAGAAAACGCGCCTTCTTTCGCTTGCCCTTCGGACGCCAAGTAAGCCCTTGAGAAGAAGCTCTCCGTTGTCCTACGAGGAAGGCTTCGCAGCCGGTTCGTTTGGAACGTTCAATGATTACCCGTGCGTGCGTTCAAATTCCTTCATGAACGCCACGAGGGCTTCGACACCAGCTTGCGGGAAGGCATTGTAAACCGATGCGCGAATGCCGCCGACGGAGCGATGGCCTTTCAGACCGTCCATTCCCGCTTTCGTTGCTTCGCTGACAAACTGTTTTTCCAACTCTTCGCTCGGCAAACGAAAGGTGATATTCATACGCGAACGGCTATCAGGTTGGGCGTGGCCGCGATAAAAGTCGGTCGCATCAATTGCATCATAAAGCAACTTCGCTTTAGCTTCATTGTGTTGAGCACTCGCCGCCAGTCCGCCGTTATCCAGTAACCACT
The DNA here is from genome assembly GCA_964468725.1 of uncultured Clostridia bacterium. GTDB lineage: Bacteria > Acidobacteriota > Blastocatellia > UBA7656 > UBA7656 > CAYXVU01. The sequence continues at coordinate 80,555 of CAYXVU010000001.1, read as the reverse complement.
TGACCACCAATCGCATGACGTAGATGGCAAATACGGGCGGCGTATTATAGAGTGACCGTTCTTTGGCAAAAGTATTGTAGTCAAGCATGATCGGCAAATTCGCAGGCGAACGCGCCAGCAAATCTTCGCGCATGATGACCAGCGTCAGCCCCGCCGGAGCCAGATTCTTTTGCGCCCCTGCGTAAATCAAACCGTATTTCGCGACCTCAATCGGGCGGCTGAAAATATCTGAGGAGGCATCGCCCACCAGCGGCACGTTGCCGACCTCCGGTTCGCTCTGCCACTGCGTACCGTAAATCGTGTTGTTGGTCGTGAAATGAACATAGGCAGCATCAGGATCGAGTTTGATCTCATCAGCGCGCGGTATGCGCTTGAAGCCATCAGCATCAGTCGAAGCTGCGATGTTGACGGTGCCAACCTTTTGCGCTTCTTTCATGGCTTTCTTCGACCAGGTTCCGGTCAGCAGGTAATCGGCTTTGCCGCCTGCGGGCAACAGATTCATAGGCACCATCGAAAATTGCAGGGTTGCGCCGCCCTGTAAAAAGAGCACTCGATAATTGTCGGGGATACCGGCCAGTTGGCGCATGTCGGCTTCGCAACCTTGAATGATTTCGTCAAAGGTCTTCGAGCGATGGCTGATCTCCAACACCGACATGCCGACGCCGGGTAAGGAGAGCAAATTCTGCTGCACTTCTTCTAATACCGGAAGCGGTAAGACTGCCGGGCCTGCGGAAAAGTTAAAGATTCTCTCGGTCATATCGTTTCTCCCAATGATCTATTGCGGTTTTGATTCGAGTTTATCCATGCGATGTTTCAAGCGACGCTGCTCCGAGCGCACATCCATAACATCCTCCAGTAGCACTTGCACCTTCTCGCTAAACTTGTAAAAGCCCTCAGCCATTTCGGTCTTCAGGTCTGTGACATTCGATTCCAGCTTATTCAAACGCCCATCCACGCCATCGAGGCGCACGTCTATACCATCAAGGCGTGCGTCAATGCCATTGAGGCGTGCGTCTATACCATCAAGGCGCATGTCCATACCGTCAAAGCGCGTGGCTATACCCTCGAGGTGAGTGTCCATGCCGTCAAGGCGCATGCGCACGGCTTCCCAGATCGGACGCGTCTCCATCAACCGGCGGTCAACTTTCTCTTCCAACGATTCGAGCTGTTTGCCAAAGCCGCGCAATTCGCCGCTCATTTGTCCGACGAGGACGATAAGATGATTGAGCTTCTCATCTCCATTCAAATTGCGAGTCGTATCTTCATTCATAAACTAACCTCCTTGATTTGAAAATCGTCAAGCGACTTATAGCTATCGCTTGGGGGAGGTTCGCATCAGTCATACCTCATAGGCGCAGCAAACTCAACTCGATGATGTCATCCGTCCGCATCGCGGCGAGCGCAGCTTCAGACAGAGTTTGGTCGAGATGGATGCGTGCGACGGCAGCTTCTGCGCCATCGAAGACGATATTTTCGATCTCTTGCGCATTGACGCCTTCGGCTTTGATCTTCTCGAACACGTTTGCCAGCACGCCAACCCGATCAAAGTGGCGCACCACCAGCAAGTGTGTCGCCGGAGTCTTCCTTGCTAAGTTCACGACATTGGGCGCGCGGCCACTCTCTTTGTAGAGCCGAATGATGCGCACGGTCTCATCAGCAATCGCCGCTTGCGCCTGATCGGTCGAAGCGCCAATGTGATGCGTACCGATCACGCCTTCGAGGTGGAAGATCGCATCTTCCACTGCCCCCGTACCGCCCGCCGGTTCGCCCGCAAAGACATCGAGAGCGGCGCGAATGCCCTTCTCGCGGACGGCCTGTTCGAGCGCCGCTTGATCTACGACTTCGGCGCGCGCCGTGTTGATAAAGAACGCGCCGGGCTGCATGGCGGCAAAGAATGCGGCATTGATGAGATGGCGGGTCTCGTCTTTCAGAGCGACGTGAACGCTGACCATATCGGCGTGGGCAGCCACATCGAGCGGACTCTCGGCGCGTTCGATGCCAAGCTCTTCAGCGCGGGCGGGGGTGAGCGAACGGCTCCAAGCGATGACCGGCATACCGAATGCCTTGGCGCGCACAATCATCTCGCGCCCGATCTGTCCCGTGCCGATCAATCCGAGCCGACGACCGAAAACGCCGCGTGCTTTGCTGTACTCTTTCTTGTTCCACACACTCTGTTTGAGGTCGGCAGTGTTCTGCGTGATGCGGCGGTCGAGGGCAAGCAGCAAACCGAAAGCGAGTTCAGCGACGGCAACCGAGTTTTTACCGGGGCAGTTGGCGACATAGATGCCGCGCGCCGAAGCGGTCTTCACATCAATGGTGTTGTATCCGGCACCAGCACGGATCACCAAACTGAGCCGTCCGGCTTCGAGCATGGCTGCCGACACCTTTGTCGAACGCACGACCAAGACATCAGCGCCGCTCGCTTTGACGGCAGCCATCAGGGCGTCGTCTTTGAGATCGGCGTCGTAAACGATTTCGCATCCGGCCTTCTGTAACTCGGCGAGGCCATTTTCCGGGAACTTATCGGCAATGAGAACTTTCATAGTCAGGCTCCTTGAATCCGCTGCACGTAGTCTTTGTTATGCTTGTCGTGTTGAGTGACAGAGAGGTGATTGAAAACGAAAAGCGCGATTTTTTCAACCCGCAGGCTCATCGAATTCGGCAATTGCTTGTTTGAGAGCGGCGCTGACTTGAATGGATTCTTCGATGGCAAGTCGTTGTTCGAGCGCCGTCAGGGCGCGCGGATCACGGAGGTTTTTTAATGCCGTGGTGACAGCATTTCGCACAGCAGCCTGGTGGTCAGCCAAAGCATTGACCAACGGTTCTAACATTCGCGCATCCTGTTTTCCGGCCTGACAGAGCGTAGACAATTCTTCGGCTGCCCGTTGCCGCGCATAGGGCGAGACATCGGTGAGCGATTCAAGAAGGCTCAGCAGGCGTGTGTCTTTGGCAACGCGACGATCCGGCGGGGTCGAATCCTCGAAAGCATAGCCTCGGCGTTTCAGATAGAGGCGCTCGTTGCGATTCAATGTCTGTTGTCTTCTCCGCCACCAAAAAGCGGCGACAACGATGCCCGCAAAAACCAGTAGCAAAGCCATAATCAATTGTTGATCGTGGGGGTTCGATCCGCTGTCGGTTGCGTTGAGTCTGTCTCCGTGCGATCTGGCGCGCGAAGCGACGATCCGAGGGCTTTGCCTCCCTGAATCTCAAGGGCAGATTGGGGAGTCTGGCCTTGCCGCGCCCGGCAGCGGAAACCCACGATCAAACGTCCTTCTTACCCATTCTTGTTCTTCTTTTTCTCTGCATCCGTGCGCGGTTTGGGTTTCGGATCCGCTGGAATCGGTGACGTGCGCGGGCGCGGCTGTGTCGTGCGCGGGCGGTCTTCGGCATTGGTGCGCGCCGGAGCATCGGAATCTTCCTGTACCATCTTGGGCGTCTTCTTCTCAGGCGGTTTTGGAGTTTCGTCGTCCGATTTCTCGTCATCGCCTACCGCGGCGCTCTTCGCTTTGTCGGCGGTATCATCATTGGCTAAGGCTTTCACCTCTTCCTCTTCGGAAGCCTTCAACTGTTTTTCCAGTTCGGAACGTCGCGCGAGAATCTCTTTGTCCGGTGCAGAGACCTTCGAATACTTATCATTCGGCTTGCCCTTCATGAATTTATCCATGAAGTGAATCCACATGGGCAGCGCGGCGACGCCTCCGGCTTCGCCTCTGCCAAGCGTGCGCTTCGAAGCGGCATACCCGATCCACACGCCGGTTGTATAGGACGGCGTGTAGCCGATAAACCAGGCATCGGTAAAATCGTTGACCGTTCCCGTCTTGCCGCACACCAACCGATTGCGAAGTTCGGGGCTGCCGTTAATCGCGGTCGCCGTGCCGCCGGTTACGACGCCGCGCATCAAGTCGCGCATCACCGAAGCGACGTAGGGTGAAATGGCGCGTTGGGTCTCCGGCTCCCACGAGGTCAAGAGATTGCCATCGGGGTCAGTGACTTGTTTGATGTAGTGCGGTTTGACGCGCAGTCCGTCATTTGCAAAGGCCGAGTAGGCGCTGGTCATATCGAGAAGCGGCTCTTCGGTCGCGCCGAGCGCCGATGGCAGAACACGCTTCATGGGGTTGGGCAGGCCGAAGCGTTTGACGACTTCGGCGCTCTTATCAATGCCAACCAGTGACATTAAGCGCACAGCTACAATGTTGACGGAGCGTTGCAGGGCTTCGCGCACGCTCATGGCGCCGCCGCCGGATGAGCCGTCGTAGTTGACCGGCGACCAGCCGGTACCTTTGTCTACGAAGGGTGCGGCGCTGACAATCGTATCGGCTGTCGCGCCCCGCTCGATGGCTGCCGCATAAATGAAGGGTTTGAAGGTCGAACCCGTCTGGCGTTCCGCTTGCGTTGCGTTATTAAACTTGCGCGTCAGGTAATCGTAGCCGCCGACGATGGCTTTCACGCCGCCGGTTTTCGATTCGATACAAACCAACCCGCCATCAACGGCGGGCAGTTGATCGAGATTGATTTCCAGCATCTTCTTTTCCGCATCAACCTTGGCGATCTTAAAAACGGCAAGGTCGCCTTTCTTCAGCAACCGTGACGGCGGGCCGCCCGCCCATTTCGTGTTCTCTTCTTTGATGACGCCTTGATAATCGCCAAACTTAATCTTCGCCTCCGCAGCCGTCACCTCCATCACCAGTCCGAAGACGTATTCTCCGACAATGTAATCCCCCATCCAGTCGGGGTGTGAAAAGTGCTCAATCTCTTCTGCGAGTTTCGCCTCCAGAACGTTGAGCAGCTTGCCGCGCCACTTCTTGCCATGGCGTTCCTGATAGGCGTGCAGTCCGCGACGCACGGCGCGCAAGGCTTCGCGTTGACCTTGCGGTTCGAGAGAGGTGTAGATGTTCAAGCCGCCGGTTTGCACTTGTCTCGTACCGAAGACGTCTTCAGCCTCCTGCCTCACCTCCTCAACGAAGTAGCCGAAGAGGGTGTTATTGCTGTTGACTTGCAAGGGGCTAGGGTTGAGTTTGATCGGCGTTTGTCGCGCCCGTTGATACTCCTCTTCGCTGATGTATCCGACTTCGCGCATGCGATAGAGGACGATATTGCGGCGGTCAGTGGCGGCCTTTTCATTGCGCAGCGGCGAGTAATCGCTCGGGCGTTGCGGCAGACCGGCAAGCAGCGCCGATTCTTCGAGGGTCAGGTCCTTGAGCGATTTCGAGAAGTAAACCTGTGACCCAGCTTCGAAACCATAGGCGCCGCTGCCGAGGAAGATTTGATTGCAATACATCTCCATGATCTGCTCTTTGGTATAGAGCCGTTCCATCTGCAAGGAGATCAGAATCTCTTTGATCTTACGGGTATAGGTCTTTTCGGGCGATAGGAACAGGGCGCGCGCCAGTTGTTGGGTGAGCGTCGAAGCGCCTTCAGCGCGGCGATTCGAGACGACATTTTTGATCACCACTGTACCCAAGCGTATGGGGTCGAAGCCGATATGTTGAAAGAAGCGATCATCTTCAATCGCCCAGATGGCCTGCTTCATGCGGTCGGGAATCTGATCGTAGGTGACCGGGATACGCTTTTCCAAGGAGAACTCACCAATCACCGTCTTGCCGTCGTCAGCAATGACGCGGGTCACCAGATTCGGGCGAAAGGTAGAGAGCGCCGCAACCTCTTTGGCTTCCTGCGTCATGCTGGCCTGATAGGCAACGGTCGCGCCGAACATCACACCGGCGATGACCGAAAGTAAAACGAGCGCGAGAAAGGTGAAGCGCCGAAAGAAGCTCTGCAACCAGTTGGCCGATTGCACGAGCCCGCCCGTACCTTTCGTAGGTTTTATCGTATTCATACCCGTCTCCTTTGGGGGTCGGCTTGGGAAGTCGCTGTGCGTTACCTCTCGCCGAAGAGGTTACCGCAGCCCTTTTGCGATTGTAAAGCAACCGCCTTTACAGGTTCTCCGGTTGAGCGCCCTGACTCCGCATTGTATGCTTGCACTCCACATAACCGGGAGGTATCTCTCATGAGACGCAAACGAACGGCTCTGATGCTCTGCTTATTGGTTCTGTTGCCTGGCGCGTCCGTCGCACAGAAAAACTCGACGGCACCCACCGCTACAATCACGATATTACAAGTCAACGATGTCTACGAGATTTCGCCCGTAGACGGCGGCGAAAATGGCGGTCTGGCGCGCGTCGCTACGCTTCTGGAACGCGAACGACGCCGTTCGCCGCAAACCCTCTTTCTGTTGGCCGGTGATTTCCTCTCGCCGTCGCTGGCTTCAAAAGAGTTCAAAGGCGAGCAGATGATTGCCACGCTCAACGCGCTCCAACTCGATGTCGCGGTGCTCGGCAATCACGAATTCGACATTGATCTGCCCACCCTCGCCAAACGCATCAGCGAATCGTCCTTCCGTTACGTCGCAGCAAACGTCTTCAAACAAGACGGCACGCGATTCGAAAACGTGCCGCCCTACGTGCTGCGCAACTTCGGCGGCGTGCGGGTGGCGATTCTCGGACTGCTGACCCAAGAGACGGCGACAAAATCTACGCATGGCAAAGAGATCAAAATTACCGACCCCATCGCTGTCGGCAAGCGATTGGCGCGACGATTGCGCCGCGCGGGCGCCCATCTGATTATCGCGCTCACCCATCTGTCCATGTGCGAAGACAAACGCCTTGCCGCCGAAGCCGATGTAGACCTTATCATTGGCGGACACGAACACGAGTTGCTACAGGCGATTTCGGGCGGCGCGCACATCTCCAAAATGGGGTCGGATGCACGAAGCCTCGGACGCCTGGATGTGCATCTCGCCCGCACACGCGGCGGTCGCTACGCCTTCAAAGATATGGATTGGTGGAGTCTGCCTGTAGACAAAAACACGCCGGAAGACCCGACCGTTAAGGCCGTCGTCAGCAGTTGGGAAGACAAATTGTTAGCCAAATATCCCGACCTTGACGAAAGGCTTGGCGCGACGACGGTCGAATTGGATGCCTTGGCTTCGCATCTGCGCCACGAGGAGACAAACTTCGGCAGCTTTCTCGCGGATGCCTATCTGCAAACCTATGCGGGAGCCGATGCCGCGCTCGTCAACAGCGGCGGCATCCGTTCCGACCGCACCTACGGACGCGATCATGCGACCACCGAATTGACCAACCGCGACCTGCGAAACATATTGCCTTACGATAACGATTTGATGCTCGCACAGGTGACCGGCGAGCATTTGAAACGCTTGCTTGAGCATGGCGTGAGCGCGGTGAGCAGCGAAGACGGGCGCTTTCCGCAAGTCGCCGGGTTGAGTTTCACCTATGATGCCGCTCGTCCCGTCGGTCAACGGGTGACTGAGATCAAAGTCGGCGGTCAAAATTACGATCCGCTGAAGACCTATAAACTGGTCGTTAATTCCTTTATGTTCGGTGGCGGCGATGAGTATGACTACACGGGCGCGACGCGCTTGAGCGA
>CAYXVU010000001.1:64806-73009 GCA_964468725.1 uncultured Clostridia bacterium | reverse complement strand
TCTCTCTTCGGTTGCGATGCCTCCCGATTGGAGATGGGCAGATCGGCTCTCTCTCTTCACTGCGAGATGGTGTAGGCAGGTCGGGCGCGCACGCGAAAACCGCCGCGCGGGACTTCAACATTGATGCGTCGCTTGACGCGTTTCTTATCATCATTCAGCGGGTAGTAAGCCAGCAGGTATTGTTGGCGCAGTTCGTTGGCGATGCGCTCGAAGGCACCCTTCAAATCATCAAGGCTTTCGGCATATTCGACCACTCCGCCCGACAGCTCGGCCAACTGGTTCAAGTAAGAATCGGCTCGCCGATAGAGCCGGTCGAGATGGTGCAAGTCGTCTGTAGTAAGAAAGCTTTCGGGATTCGCCATCGCTTGCGTAAGGCTGGCATTGCGCGCTTGCGCTTGTTTGATGGCCGACTTGCGAAGCACATCGCGCCGCGTGCTGTAGCGAATGGGATAGATGAGCACGTCTTCCATTTCGACGATGGCATCGAGGGTGTCTTCTTCTTTGATTTCGCTGCTCGCCGTATCAATCCCATCGGAAAAGACGATGGCGGCTTTGCGCCCGTCAACGCCATCAAACTTCTCCCACACTGCCGTGTAGACCGCTTCGTACACCTGGGTAAATTCGCCGCTTTTGATCTCCGCGACGGCGCGGCGCAGCACCTCTTTATCATTCGTCAATTCGCAGAGCGTGCGAACGCTATCGTTGAACTCGATGAGCAAGGCGCGGTCGCGTTCTCTGAGGGTGTCAAGAAAGGCATTGACCGCATCGCGGATTTGCTCCAACTGAGTAGCCGTCGAGCCGCTGGAGTCAACCAGCAAGGCGACGCTGAACGGCTCTTCAAAGGTTTTGAAGAATTCGATATTTTGGCGCACGCCGTCTTCATAGACGACGAAATCTTTCGCCGTCAGGTCGGTAACATAGACGCCGCGTCGGTTGGTCACGGTGACCGGAACTTGTACGAGAGTCGCTTCCAATTTCAGCGGCGGATCGTCGTCTCTGGGCTTCGGGTCTTGCGCAGGCAATTGGGATTGCGCGGAGGCGGAAACGATCAGCAGAGCTAACAACACTAGGGTCAGCCCTCGAAAGCGTTGTGGGGTTGATAATCGAAGCATACTGCACATCCTCTTCTGCTAAAAATCAGGGCTTGTTCTGTATTAAGAAGCAAGGGGGCGGGTGCGGTCAAGCGACAGCGAAAGAGTTCTGTTTAGAATTTGCGAATCGCTTACGGGCTTGGCTATACTAACGCCGCGTGGCGGGGTAGCTCAGATGGTTAGAGCGTGGGATTCATAACCCCAAGGTCGCCGGTTCAATCCCGGCCCCCGCTACTTCACTCTCGTACCCAGCCGCTTGATTACCTCATGAAAAAATTTAACCCGGCGAAGGCCACCTGATGGTCTTTGCGATGGTGACGAACCTGTGCAGCACTGTTCTGGCTCTCTCCGACTTCGGCAGCCAATCCGTTTTCAGTCACACAGGTTGAAAGAGATCACGATAGGAGAGAAAAGGGGCGACTGGTAACGTCACAGCCGCGTGTATCCGCCTTGCCCACAAACTCCTTCTGACTCTGGAAATTAAACAGAGCGTTACAGCAACAGCCATTCGTTTACGGGCTTTGGGTTCTGTCTTTTCTCGCCCCGACTGGCAGGAGCACCCGATTCGAATCGCCGCATCTTTGTGACCCCTCAACTGAGTAGGGGAGCGGGAAAGGGTCGCGCATTGCAGTTGGCAGCCCTCATCAACGAGCCGATTGTAGAATTCGCTCGATGATGTCGGTCGTCGAAGCGCCTTCGGTGAATTGCAGCGAGAGGACGAGGCCCCCGGCTGCTTCGACCTCCGCGCGCCCGACGATCTGCTCAATCGGCCAATCGCCGCCTTTCACTAAGACATCGGGCAAGAGGGCGGCGATGAGGGCTTGCGGCGTCTCATCGTCAAAGATCACCACGTAATCAACGGCAGCAAGCGCGGCCATCACTTCAGCGCGTTCGTCTTGATTGAGGATGGGTCGCGTTTCTCCTTTGAGGACGCGCACCGAGCGGTCACTGTTGAGCGCGACCACCAACGCCTCGCCGAGCGCGCGAGCCTCCTGCAAATAGCGGACATGGCCGGGATGCAGCAGGTCGAAACAGCCGTTGGTAAAGACCAGCCGTTTGCCCGCACGCCGCAGTTGCTCTCGGTCTTCAAGCAGCGCAGAAAAAGTTCGAATCTTTTCCCTCACGCCACGTGTTATAACATAGGACTTCGCAAATCGCTGTAGACAATTCGCCCCCTTCATCTGCAATGAAGTGAGATTCAGAACAGCATGGGGCAACTTCTTCTCCGGTTCTGGAAGAGTAGCCATTTCATCTGGCGGCTGGCGCGCATCGTGTTGTTTGCCTATGTCGGCTTGGTTCTATTTGTCATGATTTTCGAAGAACGTTTTATCTTCTATCCGACTCCCTACCCTGATGGCGATTGGGAGGTGAGCCGTTTCCAACCTGCTGAAGGCCAGATCGCGCCGCGCATCGAAGACTGCTTTTTCACGACGACTGACAGTGTGAAGTTGCACGGCTGGCTCTGCACGCCGCAACAGAAGACCGGCGGCGCAGTGGCCGATGTGCCGACGCGCATGACGCTGTTGTGGTTTCACGGCAACGCGGGCAACCTCTCGTATCGCTACGATATGCTGCGCGCGCTCATCAAGATTCCGGTGCGCATCTTCATTATGGATTATCGCGGTTATGGTCGCAGTGAGGGCACACCTTCGGAAGAGGGGCTATATCGAGATGCACAAGCAGCGTGGGAGTATCTGACGACGGAGCGCGGCTTCAGCGCACGCCAACTCATCATCTTTGGCAAATCGCTGGGCGGCGTTCCGGCGATTGATCTGGCCACGAAGGTCGAAGCGGCAGGCTTGATCGTGCAATCGAGCTTCACCTCTGCCGCCGACATGGCAAGGGCTGTGCTGCCCTTCATTCCGAGCGCCATCATTCGCACGCGTATGGACTCGCGGAGCAAAATCCAGAGCGTGCGGTGCGCCAAGCTCATCATTCACAGCCCCGCTGATGAAGTCGTGCCGTTTGCGTTAGGCCGCAAACTCTTTGAAGTCGCCGCCGAGCCGAAACAGTTCTACGAAGTCAAGAATGCCGGTCACAACGAAACGTACATGGTCGGCGGCAACGCTTATCTCGAAGCCTTGCGAAGCTTCATTGCCCTCTGCGCACCACCCGCATAAACCGAAAAAGCGCGAATGAGGTGTGGCCTCACGCGCGCTTTTTCACCAGCATCCAGCAATCGCTCATTGGTCACTACTTGGTTTGCGTTTGAGGGTCGGTTTGTCTGGCTTCGCATTGTCGTCGCCGGTATCAGCGGGCTTGCGTTTGAGGGTCGGAGCGCCGTCGTCCGCCGCTGCCGATTGCTGATGGGTGATGGCCAACACCTTGCTTTTGATCGTCTCGAATTCCGAAGTCGAAACCAGATACTCGTCGCGTTCAGGAAAGGTCGCCAACAAGGTGCGCGATTTCTCGACCCGTTTGCCCGTCGTTGGGTGCGTACTGAAGAGTTTCGTGAGCGTGCCCGGTTTCTTCTTCTCTCCGGCTTGCAACTTTTCGAAGAAGGTCAGCATATGGTGAGGGTCGTAACCGCTCGCCCATAGATATTGAAGCCCTAGACGATCCGCCTCCTCTTCCGCGCCGCGACTGAATTTCAAGTAGCCCATGGGAATTAAAATGTTCGCAGCGTTTTGCATAATCAAACCGGGCACGCCGCCAACGAAGAGCAAAGGAATCGAAAGATACTGAAACAATGTTCCCTTCGTAGCTTGTTCGACGCCGTGACGGGCATTGACGTGAGCAATTTCGTGCGCCATCACTCCGGCCAATTCGGCTTCGCTGTCGGCAGCCAGAATCAGTCCGGTGTTGACGTAGAGAAACCCGCCCGGCAGAGCGAACGCGTTGATGTCCGGCGAGTCAATCACTTTGATGGTGAAAGGAATCCTCGCATCCGAGCGCAAGACGATGTTCTGGCCGATGCGGTTGATGTATTCGGTCACGGCGGGGTCGGTGACGAGTTTGGCCTTCTGTTCCAATTCGGCAGCAAGCTGCCGACCGATGCTCGCCTCTTTTTCGACCGAATAGAAGTTCAGACTCCCCTTATTGATGTCGCGTTTGCCGATCATCAGCGGGTTGTCTTTGTCTTTGATTGGCTTGGTTTTCTTCTTTTGGCCATCATCCGTCGCTAATGCTGCCGATGAAGCGGTCAACATGAAAACCAGTAGGAAGGCCAGCCCTCGAAAGTGAAACGAGATGCGCAGGTGCTTCATAACGCCTACTCCTTTCTTTCGCTACTCGCACACGGTAAATCAGATTGATGGCGATGCCGCCATCTTAGCGCGCAACGGTGCGGCCTCGCAACTTGCGCGCTCCGCCGCGCATTGGCTATAACCAAAGGCGAGTTGCCAGTTGCCTGACAAGCAACCGATAGCGAATACTTGCTTATGCCATACGAACTCTTCATCGCTTTGCGGTATCTGAGGGCCAAGCGCAAACAAGTGATGGTTTCGGTCATTACGATCATTGCCATCGTCGCCGTCGCCGCAGGGGTCGCAGCACTCATCGTCGTGCTGGCGATGATGACCGGGTTTCGCCAAGAGTTTCAATCGAAGATTCTTTCCGGCACGGCGCACCTGAACCTGCTTCGCAAGGACGGCTCGCCCATCGAAGATTATCGCGAGCTAACCGAACGGGTGAAACGGTTGCCTCATATCCGCGATGCATCGGCGACCCTCTATCGGCGCGTCTTGATTCAAGGGGCAAAAGATACGGACGGCGCTATTCTCAAAGGCGTTGATCTCAACGCCGCCCGCGAGCATAGCGAAGTCTTTCAATTCACCAAAGAGGGCGACCCGATGTCGCTGGCCGAATCCGAAATCGAACCCGAAAGCGGCGCACAGATTGACCGCATCATCGTCGGCAAAGAGCTGGCCGACAAACTTGGCATGCGGATGGGCGATATTGTGACGATCATCTCGCCGCAAGGCCACCTCTCGCCGCTCGGCATGCAACCGCGCTATCGGGACTTTCGCATCGCTGGTATCTTTCAATCGGGACTGAGCGATTACGATGGGACTTGGGCTTATATCTCGCTCGAAGCGGCGCGCAGGCTTGCTGGGTCGGAGGATGCCGCCGACCTCATCCAAATCAAGGTGGACGATGTGGATGAAGTCGTCGCCATCGGGCAAGAGGTTTTACAGGCGGCGGGCGAAAACTTCACCGTCCAAAACTGGCAGGAAATCAACGCGCCGATCTATACGGCGCTCAGTTACGAAAAGCTGCTGTCAGGAATCGCCTTGCTGATTGTTATCATCATTGCCGCGCTCAATATCATCACCGTGCTGGTGATGATCGTGATGGAGAAACAACGCGACATTGCAGTGCTCAAATCTATGGGCGCAACCAATCGCAGCGTGATGTACGTTTTTATGCTGCAAGGCTTAATGATTGGCGTCGTCGGCATGTTGATCGGCGTGGCGGTCGGCGTCGGTTTCTGCCGCATCGCCGACGCTCGCAAACTGATCAAACTGCCGTCGGGCGCGTATGCGCTCGATTACTTGCCTTTTCATTTGGTTCCGCTTGATATACTGACGGTCGTTACGGTGACGATAGCAATCAGTTTTTTGTCTACCCTCTATCCGGCGTGGACGGCGTCGCGTTTCGACCCGGTCGAAGGTTTGCGCTATGAGTGAAAAGATCAGCATTCGAGAGTCCGGAGTCAGCCGCCTGCCCCAAACGGCGCAGTCCGATTCCCGGCTCCCCTTCGCTGTTTATCCGTCATCCTTGATTCAGGCCGGAGGATTGACCAAAGTGTATGGCGCGAACAAAAACCGCGTGCGCGTATTCGAAGCGTTGAACCTGACCATTAAGAGCGGCGAGATGATTGCCATCGTCGGCCCGTCGGGGGCTGGAAAATCGACCCTATTACACATCTTAGGAGGATTAGATCGGCCAACGGCGGGCACGGTCAAAGTCGGCGAATTTGACATCTTCAAACTGGCTGAGATAGACTTGGCGCGGTTTCGAAACCGGGAGATTGGGTTCATTTTCCAGTTTCATCACCTGCTGCCTGAATTCACTGCCCTTGAAAATACGATGATGCCGATGCTCATCGGTCGTGCCGCTCACCGGGATGCAAAGGCGCGCGCCGAATCGGCTCTTGCAGATGTGGGATTACGAGAGCGTGCAGGACATCGTCCGGGTGAATTGTCAGGCGGAGAACAAGCGCGCGTCGCCTTAGCCCGAGCGCTCGTCCATCAGCCACGCGTATTGCTGGCCGATGAGCCGACTGGCGATCTCGATGGCAAAACGAGTGAAAGCATTCATACACTGCTCAAGGAGATTACCCTCACGCGTCAACTGACATCCGTCATCGTTACTCATAACGAACGTTTGGCGGCAATCTGTGACCGTGTACTCCGCCTTGAGGATGGCCGGTTACAATGAAGCGCTGAGGAGAGCGGGCTGAGTTATGGCATCGGCTGGCTCTCTCGCAATCTGAGTCCGTAATCCTTCTCGTTAATGGAAGCAATTTATGTTTGAACGGTACACCGAGAAAGCACGTCGCGTCATCTTCTTTGCGCGCTATGAGGCCAGCCAGTGTGGCGCGCAACATATCGAAGTCGAACACATCCTGCTCGGCCTGCTGCGCGAGGATAAGCAACTGGCGCAGCGCCATTTTCGCAGCCCGCAAGCCGCCATTGACTCGATTCGCAAAGAGATCGAAAAGAACATCGTCTATCGCCCGAAGGTCAATCCGGCGGTTGACCTGCCGCTCTCGCCGAGCGCCCGCCGCGTGCTGCAATTTGCTGCCGACGAAAGCGAACGCTTTCAACATCGCCATATCGGCACCGAGCATCTGTTGCTCGGCATCCTGCGCGAGGAGAAGTCTACCGCCGCCGTGCTGCTGCAAGAACGAGGACTGCGTCTGCATCAGATGCGCGAAGACATCAACCGCTCGCAACAAGGCGACCGCAGCATCACGCAGAAAAAAGAAGCGCCGCATCTGGCCGAATTCAGCCGCGACATCACCGAAGCCGCGCTCGCAGACAAACTCGATCCGCTCATCGGTCGCGAATCGGAAATCGAGCGACTAGTGCAGATTCTCTGTCGGCGAACCAAGAATAACCCGGTGCTTATTGGCGAGCCGGGCGTCGGCAAAACCGCTATCGTCGAAGGGTTGGCGCAAAAGATCGTCAACGGCGATGTCCCTGCCTTTTTGCGCGACAAACGCATCCTTGCGCTCGACCTCTCGTTGGTCGTCGCCGGAACCAAGTATCGCGGCCAGTTCGAAGAGCGACTCAAAGCCATCATGCGCGAGTTAATGGAACATCCACATTACATCGTCTTCATTGATGAATTGCATACGCTCGTCGGCGCAGGCTCTGCCGAAGGCTCGCTCGACGCTGCCAATATCCTCAAACCGGCGCTCTCGCGCGGCGAGATTCAATGCATCGGCGCGACCACGCCGACCGAGTTTCGCAAAACCATCGAAAAGGATCGCTCGCTCGAACGCCGCTTCCAGGTCGTCAAAGTGCAGCCTCCCAGTGAAGCCGATGCCATCAAAGTATTAGAAGGCGTCAAAGAGCGCTACGAATCTTTTCATCAAGTCAGCTATACCCCGGAGGCCGTCGAAGCCGCCGTCTTTCAATCGCAACGCTATATCTCGGATCGCTTCCTGCCCGACAAAGCCATTGACATCGTTGACGAAGCGGGGGCGCGCGTGAAGTTGCGCGATTCCAAAATGCCCTATGAAGTGATCGAGAGCGAAAAGAAGTTGCGCCGTTATAGCGCAGGCGTTGATCGCGCTACGGCGGAACACAACTACGAAAAAGCTCGCCTCTTCCGTCAACGCGAGCAGGAAGAATTAGATCGTCTAACTTCGCTGAAGTCACTCTACAACATTGGTGACGCGCCCGTTCCCGTCGTCACCCGTGAAGACATCGAAGAAGTCATCTCGCGTTGGACGGGCATCCCTATCACTTCGATCAAAGAAGAAGAGTCGGCAAAGTTGTTGCGCATCGAGCACGAACTGCACAAGCGCATCATCAGTCAAGACCGCGCGCTGTCGGCGCTCTCGCGCGCCATTCGGCGGTCGCGCGCGGGGTTGAAAAACCCCAATCGCCCGGTCGGATCCTTCCTCTTTCTCGGCCCGACCGGAGTCGGCAAAACCGAAG
>CAYXVU010000001.1:0-64796 GCA_964468725.1 uncultured Clostridia bacterium | reverse complement strand
TCGCTGGCAGAATTCCTATTTGGCAGCGAACGCGCCTTGATTCGATTCGATATGTCGGAGTACATGGAGAAGCACGCGGTTTCGAAACTCATCGGCAGCCCGCCCGGCTATGTCGGCCACGAAGAGGGCGGACAGATGACCGAGAAGATCAAACGCAATCCGTACTCGGTTCTGCTGCTTGATGAAATCGAAAAGGCGCACCCCGACCTCTTCAATATCCTCTTGCAAGTCTTAGAAGACGGCTTGCTGACCGACTCGCACGGCAGCGTCGTAGACTTTAAAAACGTCATTTTGATTATGACCTCGAACATCGGCGCGCGCTTCATTCAAAAGCGCGGGCATCTCGGGTTTCAGGCTTCGACGCGTGACCAACAGGCGAACGTCGAAGAAGGCGTGATGCAAGCTGTTAAACAGACCTTCAACCCCGAATTCATCAATCGCCTCGATGAAATCATCGTCTTTGAACCGCTCACCGATAGCGATCTGTTCGAGATTGTCGGCATCCTGATTTCGCAACTCAATCGCACCCTGATTCGGCGCAAGTTGCAAGTGCAATTGACCGAAGGCGCGAAGCGTTGGATTGTCGAAAAGACCTGCGCCGACCGAACCTACGGTGCGCGCCCCTTGCGCCGCGCTTTGCAGAAGTACATCGAAGACCCGCTGTCGGAGGCCTTAATCAGCGGGCGATTTAGCGAAGCGTCGGCCATCGAAGTCTTCCTCGACGGCGATGAATTGCAGTATCGTGCTCTCGCCCTCGAAGAGTTCGGCGACGTTCTGCTGCTGCAATAACCAGTCTTCTGCGCGTCGCCGGAGACTTCTGGCGACGCGGCCACTGCTCCATCCTCCGGCTGACCCTATTGTAAGGTAGATTCTCCTTGCCCCTTGTACTAAAATGTCGCTCGTCAAGGGGATCCTCTACAACCATTCATTTCAGGTAAGGAGCGCTCAATTGCTAGCGAATCTTCTCTGCGCTATGAACTGTCTTCATGGCTTGGTGAAATTATTGTTTGGTGGCCATTTTGAAGCACAACCAAATTCTCATCTGTGCAAGCCTACGGGTCTGGGCAGCCCCGCCTTTACAAAGTGGCTACATCGTGACAATGCCGTTGGCACATCAGTGATGGGGTTTGTACTGTTTCTCCTCCTCTTTCACCTTTCAGCGTTGGCGGCCTTTGCGGATGCAGAGCAGCCAATCTCATCCGCGAGCGCAAGAGCCTCTGCGCAGAACCCGCAAGCATCAGAACTGACCGACCTCATACTCGGACAGAGTGTGGAGCGAACGCTGGCGCGCGGGAAGACGCAAGCGTATCGCATCGGGCTGCAAAGCGGACAATATCTCAATGTCACGGTCGAGCAACTTGGAATAGATGTCACGCTGCAACTGATCGAACCGGGCGGCAAGGTGATCGTGAACCTGAATTGGCAAGTCAGCCCATTTCGTGAATCTCTGTGGGCCGTAGCCGAATCAGCAGGCGACTATCGGTTAGAGATTTCTCCAAGCGATGCGCGCGCCGAGGCGGGGCGCTACCGCGTCAGTTTGGAGCGATTGGGCAGTTGGGAAACCGCGCCCGAAGGCGATAGAGATTTTGTCACCGCTCACAACCTCTTATCGGAAGGCACCCGTTTATATTTCCAACGAACTGCAGAATCACAGCGCCAAGCCATTGAGAAATACCGCGAGGCGCTGGCTCTCTGGCGCAAACTTGACGAGCGATTCGGAGAAGCCTTCACGGTGAATAATATCGCCTTCGTGCGCCGCGAACTCGGCGATGTGAAAGGCTCTGTAGAAGATTTCAAACAAGCCTTAGCCTTGCATCGCGCAGTCAAAAACCCGCAGGGCGAAGTCGGCACGCTCAACAATCTCGGCACTAGCTATTTCCGTTTAGGCGAGACCCAAGAAGCGATTGCCGCCTATCAACAAGGCCTCGACTTGGCGCGCGCACATGGGGTGAAAGACGAAGAGACCCGCATCCTCAGAGGCATCGGCTTGGCGTTCATGCGGCTCGGCGATACGGCGAAAGCATTAGCGGCTTTCGAGCAAGCCTTATCGTTGACAAGGGAGATGGCGGATCGGTTGGGGGAAGCGTCTTCGTTAAACAATATCGGCATCGTCTATTTCAATCTCGGTCAGAATCGAGACGCCATCGCCTATTATCAACAAGCCCTAACCATCTTTCGATCCTTGGCGAGCCGCGGCGATGAAGTCGTCACGCTCGGCAACATTGGCATCGCCTACAGTCGGATGGGCGAGTATCAAAAGGCGATTGATACGTCGCTGGGGGCTTTACAGATGCGCCGCGCTGCCGGTGACCGGTTTGGCGAAGCTACTGACTTAAACAATATCGGGATTCTCTATCTGCAACTGGGCGATTTTGCCAAAGCATTGGAGGTATCACAACGCGCCCTGCAACTCGGACGCGAAGTCGGAGGGCGTCAACTGCAAGCCATAAGTCTACAAAACCTCAGCTTGGGCTATGCCTCGCTCGGCGAATTGCAGCGCGCACTGGAACATGGTCACGAAGCGCTTCGATTAACAGTCGAGACGAGTGCGCGTTCCACCGAAGCAGCCACTCTTTCAATTCTTGGCGCTATCTATCATCGCTTGGCCGATATGGAAAAGTCGCTCGATCATTTTCGCAAAGCCTTGACGCTACGAAAAAGTTTAGGCGATCAGTATGGCGAAGCCTCAACCCTTTGCAGTCTCGGTCGGGCGTACTTGGGATTGAACGATTATCCGCAAGCGCGCACAGCATTCGAGCAAGCCTTGACCTTGATCCGCACGACCGCGAATCGCTCGCTCGAACCAGTGGCGCTCTTCGGCTTGGCCGCCGTCGAACGCGCCGAGCAGAGATTGCCCAAAGCGCAAGAATGGATCGCGCAGGCATTAGACAGCATCGAAGCCAATCGCACACAGGTCGGTCTTTCGGAACTGCGCGCCACCTATTTGGCGGCACGACAAGACGCTTACGAATTCTCGATTGACCTGCTCATGCAATTGGCCAAGCAAGAAGGTCAACCGGCGCGCATCGGTGAGGCGCTGCAAATCAGTGAACGCCGTCGGGCGCGGACTTTATTGGAAAGTTTGACCGAATCGCGCGCCGACATCCGACAAGGCGTCGTGCCGGAGTTGTTGGAAACCGAACACCATCTGCGAGAGCGGCTGACGGGTAAAACCGACAGGCAGGTGCGCCTGCTCAGCCGCGCACATACTCCGGAGGAAGCACGCGCCCTTGATGAAGAGATTAAAGCGTTGGCTGCCGAATACGAGCAGGCGTTGGCGAAGATCAAGCTTTCGAGTCCGCGTTATGCAGCCCTGACTCAGCCCGTGCCGCTCGGCCTTGAACAGATTCAAGCCGAGGTACTCGATGACGAAACGACATTGTTAGAGTATTCATTAGGCGAAGAGCGTAGCTATCTGTGGGCAGTCACCAATCGCAAGATCACCGCTTATGACTTGCCCAAACGCGCGATCATCGAACCGCTCGCCCGCCAAGTGTATGACAGTCTGGCGGCGCGCAATCAGCGCGTCAATTTTGAAACCGCTGTTGAGCGACAAACGCGCATCGCCAAAGCCGACGCCGAGTACGAGCGCACGTCACTTGAGTTGAGCCGCCTGATCTTGGCTCCCGCCCTGCAACAAACCGACCGCAAACGCTTGCTCATCGTCAGCGACGGTGCGTTGCAGTATATCCCCTTTGCCGCTCTGCCTCTGCCGCACGAAAGCGCACCCCGATCATCGCGGGCTGGCGTTCCGCTCGTCGTCAAATATGAAGTGGTCAACTTGCCTTCGGCCTCTGCGTTGGCGGTATTACGAAAAGAGATTGCCGCACGCCCTGCGCCATCGCGGACGTTAATCGTCCTTGCCGACCCGATTTTCGCTTCGGATGATGCACGCGTTCAGCCTCGTCAAGGCGCAACGCCTGCGACAGAGAAGCCCGAAAAGCGAGACTCGGTGCTTATCCAATTCACTCCTGACAATGCGCTCACGCGCTCAGCACGCGATCTGGAGATCAGCAGCACGCAACTTGTTTTTCCGCGCTTGCCCTTCACCCGCCGCGAAGCCGAATCCATCGCCCGGTTAGTTCCCGCAACCCAATCGCGGGTGGCTCTCGATTTCAATGCGAGTAAAACGACGGCAACCGACCCTGAACTCGGCCAGTATCGCTATGTCCATTTCGCCACCCACACGCTTTTGAACAATACTCATCCCAGCCTATCCGGCATCGTCCTCTCCTTGGTCAACCAAGAGGCTAAAGAACAGGACGGTTTTTTGGTCACTCACGAAATCTATAATCTGAAGCTTGCGGCTGATCTGGTCGTTTTAAGCAGTTGCAAAACCGGTTTGGGCAAAGAGGTCAAAGGCGAAGGCGTGGTCGGCATCACCCGCAGCTTTATGTACGCCGGAGCCGCGCGCGTCTTGGTCAGTTTGTGGGACGTAGATGATGAGGCGACCGCCGAGATGATGCAGAGGTTTTATCAGGCGATGCTCGCCCGCCCGCGCTTGCGTCCGGCTGCCGCGCTGCGCGCTGCCCAACTGGCGATGTGGAAATCTCGCAACTGGCGCGCGCCCTATTTCTGGGCGGCCTTCGGGTTGCAAGGAGAGTACCGGTAAGCGTCGGGCAACGGGTTGGCTAGCGTTGGCGTTCCAATCGTTGGATGTCGTCGAGCAAGTCTCTGAGCAACTGTGCGGCGACGGTTTGCGGCTCCCCCTGATAGCGGCGCGGCAATTTTTCGGTAGTCAGCGGCCACAAGATTTGCCCTTCGATATTCACCAGTTGGAGTTGTACGCTCGCCTGTTCCGGGTTGCGGCTTATGGGACGAGCGCGGCCTTTGAAGACCGCATCGGCTTCATTGCGGTTCTCCACCACTCTGAAGCGCGGACTAGATTGCAATTGTTCAACCAGAGATTGACGAACCGACTGGCTCGCCGTCGCTTCTCCCAACGGGTCAACATAGACTTTTGTGATCGAGAGCAGTTTTGCTGCCGTGAGCTTCGACTGCGCGGATCGCGTCGTCCGGCCATCTGACGGAATCTGCGGTTGCGGATTAATAGCTAACGGCTCGCCATCAGGGGCAGCCCTGTCGGATGGGGGCAGCGAAAGTGAGGGCGAGGGGAGCGGCTGATTGGTTCCGGCGTTGCGATTGGCTGGTAACGGAGAAGGCAAATCTTTCTCGTCCTGTTCGGACAGGACAGGCGGCTGAGGCCGATCTTTCGTGGCTTGCCAATAGATCAATACGCCTGCCAGTGCGACGAGCAGCAGAAGCAACAGGAGCGCCGGTTGCCATCGCCTGCCTTCTGGCAACTCACGCCCGACCTCGCTCGCCGGATTGGCAAATAGCCCTTGCCACAGGGAATGCCCGAAAGCAGATAGCCGTCGGTTTTCGCGGTACTCGATATAAAGGAGCAGGCTCGCGGGTTCTTCAGCAGACGGCTCCGAAATCACCAGTCGAAATCTCACTTCTCGCCCGCCGCCCGCCCGCGTGATCGCGTTGGCAGGCAACAACCCCGCTTCATCGTAACGCAACAGGTGCGTTGCCAGCAGAACCGTGCCTTCTGAAGTGAGCGCGCACACTTGCACCACCTCTGCACCTTCTTCGACCGGGAAAGCGATTTGGCTTTTGTGGCGCAGCGGCAACTGCATCTGTTCAACGCCGTCTACTTGAACGCAGAGGGCGTCGCCGGTGAGGCGTTGACGTTGAAGAGTTTTGCCATCCAGACTGTTTTTGATGGCATTGCGCTCCGACTCGGTCAGCGGTGGCGGATGAAAGCGATCATCGGGTGAGCGCCCTTCGCCGCCAGAGATGAAAAAGTAGGGAGCTTCCAAACAGTGATTGGGGGATGCGAAGCCGAGTGCGACAATCAGACGCTCGTAACAGACAGGGTGCAACAAGGTGTGCAGACGATTGAGTTCAACAGCGTGCTCTTCATCCGGGTCAATGCCGCGAAAGAGCAGCGGCGAGAGGATCTGCTTTGTCGGGTCGAAATTCTCCGGCAACACACACTCTGTAAACCAAGGCGTGAAACGCAGCAGACAGGCTTTGACAACACCTGCGTATGGCAGAGAGTCAGCCTGCGATTGAAAGCGTTCTTCCTGACGATTGTTTCGGTGAGTCTTCACCAGCGCGCCGAACCGCTCCTTTAGCTCGGTCATCAAACTGCGTTTGCGCGAACGATAGTAATAATCGTCGCGCATGCGGTCGGGGTCTTGCACGACCAGATTGTAAATCTCTGTCGCTTCGGCAGTCGGGTAATTATAGAGCAAGCGGCTCAATCCGAGTGACACATAAAACGAGTTGCGCTTGGTCGTGATTCTGACCAGATGTTTGATGAAGTGAATGAGCAGGTCTTCTTGGCTGATGGTTTCCGCTTGCTGCTCCAACAGACGTTCATAGATCTCCGCTTCGATATAGATCAACCGTTGCAGAATATGAATCTCGCTGAGAGAGATTTTGGTGCGCGCGCCGCGCGCCGCTGAACGCCCGGCTGGCAAGTAGGCATTGCGTTTGCCCTGCACCGCAGCCGCAACTTTCAAATTATCCATCGCGGCTAGGGTAATGCGAATCGCTGTCGCGCGGTCGCCAATAATCAGGTAGGCGAGTTGAAACGCTTCGTTTAATACCTCATCTAGACTTGCCAGATTCGGCATAGATTTTTCTGTTGATCCCACTATCATTACCGGATGCGAGGTACGCAGACCGCTGTTGGCTTCCCCTCTCTAGCCTAGCCCTGCGAAGCGCAAGTGTGTTCTGCGGCATCATACCACCTGCTTGCCCTGCGGGCGTGGCATTTTTTATGACAAAAGTGCCACGTCTGCGCGCCGCCAAAGCGGCTATAGTCCCAACCTTAGCAATCAATCCAATCGGGGATTTCAGCCCTCATGATCGTGAGCCTTTCCGTGAAGCGACGCCGTTGCGCCATAGATTGCGGTCTGCACTGCTCGCTCTCTTCCGCCGTTAAGCGATCCATCCATGACCGCCACCCCTCGCAAAGAGAATAGGAGTCAAGAAGATATGAAACGTTTGGCACTGAGAAAAATGATCGCCTGTGGGATAACCTTGCTCATCGCTTCGGCGAGCCTGATGATCTGGCTCATTTCGGTCGAAGCCGGTGCCAAGTTTCAGATCAATACAACGACCACCGACAGTCAGGACACTCCTGATGTTGCGTCCCTCCCCGACGGGCGACTGATCGCCGTTTGGGAATCCGACTCCGCCCCGCCGGGAGATGCCGACATCGGTGCGCGGGTGATGAATACGGATGGCACTCCGGCAACCTCCGAATTGCTGATTACCGATCCGGGCAATGGGTTTTGGCGCAACGTCAGCGTCGTTGCCACCGGCGCGAATCGGTTCGTCATCGTCTGGATGCAGTTCAACCCCAATGCGCCGTTCGATACCCAGATTCTCGGCACCGTCGTCACGGTCTCCGGCAATACGCTGACCAACGGCGCGATTCTGCACCTCAGCGACGAGACGACTGCCGATGACAATGAACAACCGCAAGCCGCCGCTCTTCCGAACGGCAATGTCATCATCGCCTGGGGACATGCGAATGCCGATTTCACCAACTCGCGGCTGACGGTTCGCACCTACACGCCAAACCTTGTCCCCATCAGTCCCGAAACTGCCATCGGCACTGCCATCGTCAATCAACTGGTCATCAATCCTGCCATCTCAACCAATGGAACCCACGTAGATGTGGTCTGGAACACGGGCGGCCCCGGCAACGTCTTTGCCCGAAGCTTCAGCGTCAACGCCGATGGCACAATTCCGAGCATCACTCCCGGTCAGACACAAATCAATGGGGTTGTCGGCGGAGCCATTCCCGGCTTCGGCACATTGCCCAACGGCGACATTTTAGTGGTCTATACGTCAGGCAATGATCTGTTGGGACGCGTCTATCAAATGGGATTCGTCAATCCGGGACCCGCTTTTCAGATTGATACGTCGGCAGAGGCCTTTCAACCCGGTCTGGCGCAAGTCGCCGTCTTGTTGAGCGGCGGTTACATGATTGTTTGGCAACAACCGAGCAAAAATCCCGACAATACCGATAATGTCGAACTCTACGTGCGCCTCTTCGATGAGACCGGGCAAGCGCGCACCAATCAATTATTGGTTAATCCCATCAGCCCGAACACCTTCGAACAACGTCCGCAAATTGTGCCGGGCGCGACCGGCGGCGTTGAGATCGTCTGGCAGGAGAGCCTGCGCGTCACCTCAGATCAACGGGATATTTACGGTAAAATCTTTGAAAACATCGGGCCGACGGCCACCGGCACAGACGAGACGCTTGCTGCCATCCTCGAAGATGCGACCAATCCGTCAGGCACACAACTCGCTGGCTTGCTCGGTGACCAATACGATGACCTCGACAATAACCCGTTGTCCGGCGTCGCATTTGTCAGCAATGCTGCCACGCCGGGGCAGGGGGCGTGGCAGCATTCGACCAACGGCGTAAGCTGGACGACTATCGCCGCCAATGTCTCCGATGCTAACGCCACCCTCGTCGCGCCCACATCATTGGTTCGCTTCTTGCCTGCGGCTAATTTTAATGGCACGACGCCGCCCCTCAGCGTGCGTTTGTGGGACGGGCATGGCGCTTTCACGGTCGGCACGACAGGCGTCAATATTTCGGGAGCCATATTCGATGAGAACCCCAATGGCGGAACGCTCGAAAATCCCTTCACCGGCAACCTCATCGCCATCAAACAATCGGTCACAGCCGTCAACGATGCGCCGACGGCGGGAACCGGCCCCGCTTCGCTGACCGCCATCAACGAAGATACGGCCAATCCGCCTGCACAAGCCGTCTCCTCTTTCATCACCGGCTCGCTATTCTCCGACGCGCTCGATCAGATTGCGCCCAATCCGCCCGACGGCTCAAACGCCAACACCCTTGCGGGCATCGCCATCATCACCAATGCGACCTCCGCGCTCGAAGGCAGTTGGCAATACTCGACCAATGGAACCGTCTGGACAACCATTGGCACTCCCAGTTCGACGAGCGCGTTGATCGTCGAAGCCAACCATTTCCTGCGCTTCGTCCCGGCTCTGAACTTCAATGGGCTCGCCCCCCTACTCGGCGCACATGTCATAGACAATTCGGGAGCGAGCGGTGCGCTCAGCACCGGCTCGACGCGCAATCTGACCGGCGCAACCGGCGGCACGACGGCCATCAGCGCCAACTCGGTCGGGATTACTCAAACAATCAATGCGGTCAATGATGCGCCGGTCTTGACCGGAGTCGGGCCGGGCTTCACCTACGTCGAGAACGACCCGGCGACCTTGCTTGATACTAACGCTGCGGTCTCGGATGTTGACCTTGATGCCTTCAATAGCAGCGCAGGGAATTACACGGGCGCAAGCCTGATGATTGCGCGCAACGGCGGGGCAAACGCACAGGACTTGCTCGCTCTCTCAACAACAGGGGCGCTCTTTACGATCAATGCCAATGCCCTCCAGTCGGGCGGACAAACCTTCGCTACGTTTACCAGCAGCGGTGGCACACTGACTCTCTCCTTCACAGGCTCCGGCACGATTCCAACGCGCGCGCTTGTGCAAGACGTGCTGCGCCACATCACCTATGCCAACTCCAGCGATGCGCCGCCCGCAAGCGTTCAACTCGATTACACCTTCAATGACGGCAACACAGGCGGCGGGCAAGGCTCAGGCGGCGCGTTGACAGCAACGGGCAATACGACGATCACCATCACAGCCGTAAACGATGCGCCGGTAAACACCGTGCCAGGAGCACAGATGGTCAACGAGGATACCAACCTTGCAATCAGCGGATTATCGGTATCCGATGTTGACGCCCTTCCAGCAAGCGATGCGATCACCCTAACATTGACAGTCTCCAACGGCACGCTCGATGTGCGAACCGATGTCGCAGGCGGTCTTACAGGGGGCAACGTTTCGGGAGATAACACCAACAGCCTCACCCTAACCGGCACGCAAAACGCCATCAACGCGACCTTAGCAGCCGCCAATGGTTTAACCTATCGCGGCACACAAGATTTCAACGGCAGCGACACGCTGACCGTAACCGCGAACGATCAAGGGAACACAGGCATACCCGGAGCGCAACAAGATCAAGACACGGTAGCAATCACCGTTCTCTCGGTAAACGATGCGCCAACCCTTGCTTCCATCACTCCGAACCCGACAACCCTTTTGGAAGACGCTGCGGCGCAGACTGTTAATCTGAGCGGCATAACCGCAGGGGCAGCCAACGAAAGCAGTCAGACGTTGACGCTCACGGCCATGTCTGACAATCCCCTCCTGATTCCCAATCCGACGGTGACCTACACCAGTCCGAACGCCACCGGCTCGCTCAGCTATACGCCGGTCGCTAATGCCAATGGCTCGGCGATCATTACGGTGATGGTGACCGACAGTGGCGGCATGGCCAATGGCGGCGTTGCGACCTTCTCGCGCACCTTTACGATCAATGTTACGGCGGTCAACGATGTCCCTTCATTCACCAAAGGAGCAGATCAATTCGTACCGGCGGCTGCCGGAGCGCAAACGGTCAACGGGTGGGCAATTAACCTATCAGCAGGTCCCGCTGACGAATCGGGTCAGATGCTGACATTCATAGTCAGCAATGACAATAACGCGCTGTTTGCCGTGCAACCGACCATCAACGCCTCCGGCACACTGACCTATACTCCGACCATCAATGGCAATGGAATCGCCACCGTGACGGTGCGGCTGATGGATAATGGCGGCACAGCCAATGGCGGGCAGGATACCTCTGCGGCGCAGACTTTTCTCATTGCCGTCTGTACTCTCACGTGTCCCGCGAATGTCACACAGGCCAATGATGTCGGCCAATGCGGAGCCATCATTAACTATGCAGTGCCGCCATCGGGGGGCTGCGGAATGATCGCCTGCACGCCGCCAACCGGCACGCTCTTCCCGAAAGGCATCACGACCGTCACCTGCACGGCATCGGTCGGTTCGCCGATGCCCGCCTGCTCCTTCACGGTCACGGTTACCGACACGCAACCACCTGCCGTCACCTGCCCGTCGCCCATCGTTGTCAACACGCAGGGCAGCGCGTGTTCGGCGGCTGTTACCTTCACAGGACTCTCCGCAACCGACAATTGTGATGGCGCTCTTACGCCAGTCTGCACACCGCCTTCGGGTTCGACCTTTCAAAAAGGCGTGACGACGGTCAACTGTACAGCCAGCGATACGAGCGGCAACTCTGCGCCCTGTTCGTTCACCGTCACCGTCAACGATACGCAAGCGCCGATCTTTGATGGCTGCACGAATCGGTCAGCCAATGTCGCGCCGGGAAGTTGCGCGGCTTCGCTCACCTTCACAGGTCTGATGGCTACGGATAACTGTGACGGAGCGCGCACTGTCACCTGCACGCCGCCATCAGGGTCGAGTTTCCCGAAGGGAGTGACGACCGTCTCTTGTCTCGCTTCCGATACGATGAATAACACCGCTATGTGTTCGTTCACCGTGACCATCACGGATAACATCCCGCCAGCCCTTACTTGTCCGGGCAACATGGTGATAACGACAGCGACCAACCTGTGTGCGGCAACCGTGAGTTATGCGAATGCGACGGCGAGCGACAACTGTCCGGGAGTGGGCGTGCCGAGTTGCACACCGCCATCGGGATCGTCCTTCCCGAAGGGAGTGACGACGGTAAGTTGTACGGTTCAAGATGCGGCGGGCAACAATGCGGGTTGTAGTTTCACCGTGACGGTCAACGATGCTCAGCCACCGAGTATCAGTTGCCCGCCGACCGTAAATGCGCCGCCGGGAGTAGTGACGTATCCGAGTCCGGTGGTGAGTGACAACTGTCCGGGGGTCGGCAGTCCGGTCTGCAATCCGGCATCGGGGTCGGTGTTCGGAGTCGGGACGATGACAGTGAACTGTACGGTTCAGGATGCGGCGGGCAATAGTGCTGCGTGCAGTTTCTTAGTAACGACCTTTGATGTCTGCCTGCAAGACGACAGTCAGCCGCTGAACAAACTGTTCTTCCTTTCGACGACCGGCGATTACTTGTTCTGCTGCGCTGATGGCACACAAGTGATTGGGCGCGGAACGGTGACGAGGAAAGGGTCAACCTACACGCTGAGCCATACGGGCAACGGAGTACGTGTGCAAGCGAGTGTGACGTTGGGAAGTATCAATCGCGGAACGGCAAATCTGCAAAAACCCATAGGGACGCAGAAGTGCGCGATCACCGACTCGAACACAACCAACAACGAATGTATGTGCCGTACAGCGTCTGCGAATGCAACGAAGTGAGGGGCTTGTCAATAACGTATTCGAGCCAACATCTCTGAATTCTTAAAGACGCCCGCATTGGGAAGCCCTGTGCTACGGGCTTCCCAATGCGGCGTACGATTGACCCCGTTGACCTGATATGCGACCTCGACATCCTGTCTATGATCGCCTCAGCCGAGAAGAAGCAAGCCGGGCTGCCGATTTTTTCCGAATAAGGGAGCCGATTTGCAGGCTTCGGTCACCTTCTGCTCCGTCAGGATTCCATTTTGTCGGAACGGACTGACTCTGCCACAACCCTCCGCTCCGAAAATCCGCCTTTGGCCAGTCTTGGCATTTTTGTTACAATGTCGCCTTGATTTGACGTTCTAATGTCGTGCGAGTCAACACTATCATCAGGAAAAGATCAATTTCGTTTGTCTGGAACTCACTCGTCGGCGCTGCGCGCGAGGGCAGCGGACGACGCAACTTGCTGGATGGTTGAGATACGTGCTCTGGATAAACCAGTCGTCAGGCCAAACGGACTGAATCGAATTCGCAAGTCTGAGGAGTGTGCAATCGTTTATGAGTAAGCGTGTTTTCAGCTTTATCACTGCTTTAGTAACGACCGTTGTAATTCTTCCCCTCAACACTGACCTAACAGCACGAGTGCTCTCTGCAACCGCACAAGATGTGCTCGTCGAGCAGGTCACCATTCGCGGCAATCGCCGGATTCCTGAAGCGACCGCAAAAATTTGGATTGGCACGCGTGAAGGCGACACCTTCAACCCCGCGCAGGTTGACCGCGACATTCGCGCCCTGATCGCGCAGGGACACTTCGAAGATGTCAAAGCCTTTGCCGAAGATGGAGCGCGCGGCGGCAAGATCATCACCTTCGAAGTCAAAGAGTGGCCGCTGCTGTTGGACATCAAATACGATGGGCTGAAATCCATACAGCAATCCACCGTGCTGGAAGAGTTTCGCAAGCGCCAAGTTGGACTCTCGAAAGAATCGCAATACGATCCGGTCAAGGTCAAACGCGCTGCTGCGGTATTGAAAGAGATGCTCGCCAACGAAGGTCGCCCCGATGCCAAAGTGGACCCCATCATTGAGGAGATTTCGCAGACCGCTGTCGGTCTGACCTTCAAGATCGAAGAGGGGCCGCGCTATCGCATCGCCGAAATCGAGTTCGAAGGCAACAATGTCTTCTCTGATTCGCATCTGCGGAAGAACATGAAGTTGGTCAAACAACTGGGTTTGTGGACGACCTTCTCGTCGAAAGATATCTATCACAAAGAGAAACTGGAAAACGACTTGCAGCGCATTCGCGCTTTGGTCTATTCCGACGCCGGTTATCTGCGCGCTCGCTTTGGTGAACCGCGCGTCGAAAACGTCGGCAAGGTCGGCAACTTTATGCCCATTATCGGCCATAAAGGGCAGGGGTTGAAGATCGTCATTCCCGTCGAAGAAGGCCGCCAATACCGCGCCGGGGAGATCAAGGTCGAAGACAACACGGAGTTCAACGCCGAGCAGATCAAAGCGATCCTTGACATTAAGCCTGGCGACATTGTCAAAGGCTACAGCAAAGTTGGCAAAGGCGTTGAGAACCTCAAGAAGGCTTACGGCACGCGCGGCTATATTCAGTTCGATGCCAATCCCAACCTCGAATTCAAGGATGACCCCAACGATCCGACGAAAGGAATCGCCGACATCACCTTCACGATGGAAGAGGGCAAACAGTACACCATCAATCGCATCGAGTTTTTAGGCAACACCTTTACGCGCGACAACGTCCTGCGCCGCGAGGTGCTGCTCAACGAAGGCGACCGCTACAATCAATCCTACTGGGATTTGAGCCTGTTGCGCTTGAATCAGTTGGGCTACTTCGAGCAGGTCAAAGAAGAAGACGCAACCATCAACACCAACGAGCGCGAAGGCAAAGTGGACGTGACCCTCAAGGTGCAAGAGAAAGGGCGTCAGCAGATTAGTTTCACGGGCGGGGTTTCGGGCGTCGGCGGCTCGTTCATTGGGCTGGATTATTCGACCAATAATCTCCTCGGCTATGGCGAGTCGTTATCGTTTGCCATCGCGGCGGGCAACCGGCAGAAAGTGTTCTCCGTCGGTTTCAACGAACCGTACTTGAAGGGTCGCCCCATCAGTTTGGGGTTCAACGTTTTCTATCAAAGCTACCAATTCTTCGGGCAGGGCTTTCAGAGCGTCACCGGGCAGAACATCTTCCAATTTAGTGAAAGCTCGCTGTTCACTCAAAAGACGACCGGCATTTCGGTTTCAACTTCAGCGCCGTTGCAGTACTTCATGCCGCGTTTCCGTAAAGGGCGCTTCATTCGTTTGGGCTTGTCGTACTCCTTCCGTAACTCGGACATCGTTGACCCGGACGTCAACCGCGACAGTGATGTGGGCAACGACTTCTTCTTGACCTTCGCACAACAAGGAGTGACTCAGTCGACGCTGACGCCGACGATCAGCTACAACACACTCAACAACTCTCTCGACCCGACCAACGGACAATCCTTGACCTTCGGGTTCTCGGTCTCCGGCGGTCTACTCGGCGGCAAGGTCAACACCATTCAGCCCTACGTAGAGTACAAATTCTTCCGTCCGTTTTTCACCAGCAAAGAGTCCCGACGCACGCTCGATCCGAAGGAGACGCGCACCTTCGGCCTGCGTGCGCTCTTCGGGCACATCGGTTCATTCGGCACGCCGTTTGACTCCAATTCGTTGTCTTTCATTGGCGGCACGCCGTTGTTTGCGCGTTTCTTCCTCGGCGGCGACGAATCCATTCGCGGCTACAATGTGCGCGGCATCGCGCCTACCGCGCCGGTCAGAGTCTTTCAGACAACCCGCAACGTCTTCGCGGTAGACAGCATCACGCAACGGCGGTTGAAGGTGCGCCGTCCGAGCGAAGCCAACGGCAACAGCATCACGCAAAACGTCCTCAACAATTTTCTCGTCGAAGATGATTTGGTGGTCATCAACGGCATCGAAGAGTTCCCGACCTTCATCGGAGCCGACACCCAATTGTTGCTCAACTTTGAATACCGCATTCCGATTGTCGGCCCGGTCGCTTTCGTTCCCTTTTTAGATATTGGCTCGGCCTTCAACTTAAAGAACTATAGCGATCAACAGAATGTCAGCGCCTTTGTGCCCAATGAATTTCTGGGCTTTGAGCGGCTCAACCCGCGCGGACAGCGGGCGACGCAACGCGAAATTCGCCAAGGCGGCTTGCCGGAGATACCGGGCGGCTTGCCCCCTGGCTTCCGCTTCGCCACCGTTCGCGGAGAGCGGCAGGAGGTGCGCAACATCATGCTCTCGCAAATTGATGGCGGCATCTTCGATAACTATCGCTACAGCACGGGCGGCGAATTGCGCGTGCAAGTGCCGGTCATCAACGTGCCGTTTCGGCTGATCTTCGCGTGGAATCCGAATGCGAAGACGGACAACACCTTCTTCTTCGAAGAGAAGCGCGCCATTCGCTTCTCGGTCGGGCGCACGTTTTAATCGAATTTCTGGTTTGGCAGACGGGCTGCTATAATGCCGGTTTTCCAAACTCGGCTGTCACTCGCCAGAGTGCAGTCCAGATCAAGGCAACAGGAGTTACTATGACGAAAATGAAGTTGGCGATGCTGGCCATTTGGGTCATCGGGGTCGGATGCCTCGCGGCGGTCGCGCAAACCACCCCACCACAACAACCCGCAGCGACTCCCGGCGGCGTGGTTCCCGACGGCAAGCTCGTCGTCCTCGACACATCGGTCTTTCCGGAAAAGATTTTAGAGTTGAGACAGAAATACGAACAGGTGCAGACACAATTCAAAACTCGCTCCGACAAGCTGCAAAGCGATCAGACGCGCTTCAAACAACTCGAAGACGACTTGCGCACCAAATCTTCGGCTCTTCCGCAAGACAAAGTGACGCAGATGCAGCTTGAGTATGAAGACCTGAAAAAGCGCATCACCCGCGACCTTGAAGATGCTCGCACCGAATATGCCAAAGCGGAAGATTTGGCCACCAAGCCGGTGCGCGAAAAGCTCTTTCAATTCATTCAGACCTACGCGACGCAACGCGGCATCACCTTGATTTTGAGCCTTCCAGGGTTGGCACAAAACGGCACGCTCGCCTACTTCAATCAGCAAAATGACATCACCGAAGATTTCATTAAAGAGTACAACAAAGCCAATCCGGTTCCCGTCGCAACCCCTGCGGCAGCGCCCAAACCGACGCCGACCAAGCCCTCGCCCAATAACTGAGGCGACAAGGAAAGGAGATGAGAGTATGAAGCATTCACCATTTCTCGCCTCTCTCGTTGTGATCCTCGCATTGGGGGCGTCGGCCTTCGCGCAACAAGGGGGAACCGCACAACCGGCAGGCGCAACGAAGGGCAAAGTCGCCGTCATTGATACGGCTGCCGTGCAATCCAACATCCTTGAAGTGCGCGCCAAACTCGAAGTCCTCGAAAAACAGTTCGAGCCGCGCCTCAAAGACTTGCAAACCAAAGCCGACCGCATCACCTCATTGGAAACCACGATCCAGACGCAGGCGCAGATTCTCGGCGCTCAAAAGGTCGCCGAACTCACGGAACAGTTGGATTCCATGAAACGCGAATATAAACGCACCGGCGAAGATTTGCAGACCGATGTCAATCGCGCGCGCGCGCTGGCGCTCGAACCTGTGCAGACCAAACTCAATAAGTTCGCGGAAAGTTACATGGTCAAGCGCGGCATCATCGCAGTTATTGACCTGCCCAACGCCGTGCAAGCCAACCATGTCATCTGGTTCGATAAACGACTCGACATCACCGCCGACTTCATCAACGAATACAACAAAGCCAATCCAGCGGCAACGACGCAATCGCCGCCACCAGCGGTCAAACCCAAATAATTCGGCTGGCCCAAAAAGATAAGGCGAAGCTCAAACTATGAGCTTCGCCTTTTGCATTCTGTTTCGTTTGGCCGCTGCAAACCGCGTTGGCTTACGCCAAATCGCCGGTATTTAATCCGAACGCCTCTTCGTCCTTTTCGCGCAGCAAATCCAAGATTAGCGCCGTGTTGCTCGTCGCGGCGATGACGCGCGCGTAGGTATCCGCCGTCTTTGTGAAATCAAAGGTTCCGTCGGTCACATCCGTCACTCTGCGCATCCCCGCAAGCCCGACTTCTCCTTCGACTTTGGCATCAGCGACCAGTCCGTCGCTCAGATAAATCTCGCCGGTCGCAGCGCCGGATTTGATCCGCAAAACGCCGTTGAGTCGGCTGTTCTCCAATATCTGAATGATGTCAAAGAGGCTGATTTCGCCCAAATGGCCGGAGAGCAATTTCAGATTTGCCGTCGCCGGTTTTTCCTGCGCGGGCGGCGGCGCGGGTGCAGGCGCAACCGGCGGCACGGAAGCCTGTCTGAGATCGCGCAACTGTCCGGTAACAGAGACTCGCGGATCAAGCCGTTTGGCTTCGAGCAAGCGTTCGCCTGCGCGTTCCATATCGCCGACGGAGATGTGCAGACTGGCGAGTGCCAGACAGATTTGCGCGGCTTGATCCCGCCGACCGGCATCAATGAGAATTTCACGTAACTTTTCGCGCAGACCGAGGTGACGGGGGGCATTATCAATCGCACGTTCCAACGTCTCAATCGCACGATTCAACATGCGATATTTGACCAACAGTTCCGCATCAATGATTGCACTTTCAGGATCAAATTCATTCATGGGCGATTTGTTCATCCTACCAGTCTCACGCAGCGCCTGCGGATTGTTCATACTCAGTTGGCCAACTCGCTCCTGTCAATAGCGCAGTCGACAAATCACAGATTTTTTCGCGCCCGATTACGCGCCTCCCACCACACTGATGCGATGGTGGTCGGCCAGCTTCAGCAATTCATCTTTGTCGAATAATAAGGTTCGGTTCGCGGTCACCCGAATGGCCGTTGCCCCGGCCTGCTGCATATTGGCAATTGTCGGCACACCGATAACCGGAACATCAAAGCGCATATCCTGATTCGGCTTGGCCACTTTAATCACCACAAAGGCTCTGCCGCGCGTCAGTTCTCCGGAGCGGGCAATCACCCGGTCTGTGCCTTCCATCGCCTCAATAGCCACGACGGCGCGATCTTTGACGCACAGGGTCTGCCCCAAATCGAGCCGCGCGATTTCGCGCGCGATGGCCAAACCGTATTCCATATCGCCGAGTTCGTCTTTCGTAGGGGCGCGGCGCGTCATCACCCCTGCGCTCGCCAGAGAAGGTTGTAAGAAGGTGGTCGAATCAATTAACGTGATGCCTTCTTTCGCCAATTCGTCCGCCACTGCGCCGATCAGACTGTCAGTATTTTTCGTTGCCAGCCCAGTCAGCAATCGCACCATTCGCAGATCGGGCAGAGCGTTGAGCCGAAAAATCTGATTGTGCTTCACCTGCCCGGCCATAATGGCATGAGTAACCCCTTCGCGTTTGAAGAAGCGTATCAGCTTGCCAAGTTGCCCGATGCCAACCCATTCGAGGCTCGTCGCCAACGGTTCGACTTCGGCTGCCGCCTCTTCTTTGATCGCTGCCACCGCCATCGCAACACCCTGCGCTCGTGCCTCTTCGAGCACGAGCATAGGGAACTTTCCATTTCCGGCAATCAATCCGTATTTCATAACCGGCGTCTGATTTCAGGCATCAGGTATCAGGGGTCAAAGTCAGAATCGGCAGCCATCCCTTGTCTACCAAAACCGGCTCCCTCATACCCGACACCCGACACCTATTTCGTCACTCCGCGTTGCGCGCTCTCAATAAAGGCCACCAAATAGTCAATCTCCGAATAGCCGCTGAGTTCCTGCTTGATTGCGGCGACCGCTTGCGTCGTGTTGAGCTTTGACGACAACAAAAGGCGAAAGGCGCGATGCAGGCGGCGAAGGGTCTCGGAGTCAAAGCCGCGCCGTCGCAAGCCGAGGGTATTTTCGCCATAGCACTTCGCGTGATTGCCCACAGTGCGGGCAAACGGCAGAGCATCCTTAACGACCACCGAGTAGCCGCCGATGAAGGCATAACGCCCGACGCGACAAAATTGATGAATGCCGGAATATGCGCCGATGATGGCGTAATCTTCGACGAGGACATGCCCGGCGAGCGTCGCGGCATTGGCGAAGATCGTGTGGTTGCCAATGTTGCTATCGTGGGCGACGTGTGCCTGCGGCATAAAGAGGTTGTCCGACCCAATGCGAGTCATCCCGCCGCCGCCCTCCGTGCCACGATGCAAGGTGACGTACTCGCGGAAGGTGTTGCGCTCGCCAACCTGCAACAGGCTCGGTTCGCCTTTGTACTTGAGATCGGGCGGAGCCAATCCCGCCGATACGAACGGATAGAAGATGCAGCCGCGCCCGAATTCTGCAGGCCCTTCGATAACCGTATGGCTGATGATGCGAACCTCATCATGCAAAATCACTCCATCCCCGATGGTCGAATAGGGGCCGACCGAAACGTTACGTCCGAGTTCTGCTTTCGGGCTGATAATCGCTGTCGGATGAATAGACACGGCGCGCCACTCTCCTGATGAGAATTACCCGGCAGGGGCGGGGTCAGCCGAGTTGGAGGCTGACCGTTTCACCAGACTGCGATCAACCAGCGAGGAGGTGATCAACGCTTCGGCAACCCGCTGCTCGCCGACGAAGGCCTCACCGCGCAGTTTGATATTGCGACCGCCAAAGCGCAGCACCGTCAGCTCCAATCGCAACTGGTCGCCGGGCACAACCGGACGGCGAAACTTGGCTTCTTCAACACCGGTGAAGAAGACCAGCTTCGATTCCCGATCAACCAGATTGCGGAGCATCAAGACGCCAGCCGTCTGCGCCATCGCTTCGATAATCAGCACACCGGGCATGACAGGCGCGCCGGGAAAGTGACCCACAAAGAAGGGTTCGTTGAGCGTGACATTTTTGATGCCGACCACACGCTTGCCTTCTTCGTATTCGATGATGCGGTCTACCAGTAAAAAGGGATAGCGATGCGGCAAAATCGCTTGAATCTGCGTAATATCGAGCAAGGTTTCCATAATCTTTTCTATGATCTGCGACGCTCCCCCACAATCCTGTGCAACGTTGTTCAACAAGCGTTATCGTGCCAAGCAAGATGGCAAGGCGTCGCGTCGCAAACAAACCAATGGTCTTTTCGTTGATGATTCGGTCTACTCATCCCCGCGTTGAGTATCTCGGCTCTGCTTTCGAACGATGGTTTCCAACCTTCGCAAGCGCGCAACCAATTCGGGAAGCTTCGAGTATAGCACCTGCGCGCGTCGCCACGCATTGTGGTCGAGTGCAGGAATCGTGCCACTCATCACTGCGCCGGACGGAACGTCCTTCAGCACTGCTGCTTTGGCAGTAATCACCGCGCCCTCGCCGATTTCAATATGATCGCGGGTTCCGACTTGTCCGGCAATGACGCAGCGCTTCCCCAACTTCGTGCCGCCGGAAAATCCCGTCTGTGCCGCAATCACAGTGTCTTCACCAATCTCGCTGTTGTGCGCAACCTGAATGAAGTTATCGAGTTTGACGCCGCGCCGCAAAAGGGTTTCCCCGAACACCGCGCGATCAATGGCGCAGCAAGCGCCAATCTCGCAATCCTCTTCAATGCGCACGCCTCCGAGTTGCAAGAGTTTCACCTGTCGCCCGTCTTCATCGGCAACAAAACCGAATCCATCCGCGCCGATCACCGTTCCGGCATGAATAATGACCCGGTTGCCAATCTCGCAATCGTCATACACCGACACATTGGCATAGATGACCGTGTCATCGCCGATGTGACAGCGGTCGCCGATGACCACACCGGGATAGAGCGTTACGCGATGGCCGATGCGCGCATCCTTGCCAATCGTGACGCGCGGGTAGATCGAAAGCTCACTGCCGAGCGTCGTTCGCTCGCCAACGATGAGATCGTCACTGACGCCACGCGCTGCATACGGTTTGGCATGCAACAACTGCACGGCGCGCGCAAAGGCAAGTTTGGGATGTTTGGCAAGTAGCAGATTCTTGCCCTCAGCCTCCACCGGCGACGCCACGATGATGGCGGTCGCAGCCGAGTCGGGAATGCGCGCCCGATAGACCGCGCTGGTCGCAAAGGTGAGGTCGCCCGCTCCGGCAACCGCAAAAGGGCAAGCGCGAAAAATTTGCGCCGCGCCATCGCCGATCAGTTCGGCGTTGAGCCGTTGCGCCAGTTGTTCAAGCGTTTGCATAGGCGGAATCCGCAGGAAAAATTGCCGAAAAAAGCCAGCATTTTGCAAAGTCGAAAGTTTCCCATACGCGATGCAAGCGTGCAAGCGTGCGCCGAAGTTGCGCCGCTTGACGCATGAAAATGGCCTGTGTTAGCTTGCCCCTTCTGCAAAACCGTGATGCAAAACGGCTTCTATCGTTATCTTGCGGACAGGAGTTTTGATGCTCAAGCGCACCCCTCTCTATGATTCCCACGTCGCTCTCGGCGGACGAATGGTGGACTTCGCCGGATGGGACATGCCAGTGCAGTATAGCGGCCCGCTCCCTGAACATATGGCGGTTCGGCAAGCGGCGGGTTTATTCGATGTCTCGCATATGGGCGAGATTGACGTTATCGGAGCCGATGCCCTGTCGCTCGTTCAACGACTCACCACTAACGACGTCAGCAAACTGGCGGACAATCAGGTGCAGTACTCGATGCTGACCAACGAGAACGCCGGTATCCTCGATGACCTCCTCGTCTATCGCATTAACGCCGATTACTTTATGCTGGTCGTCAACGCCGCCAATACGGAAAAAGCGTTCAACTGGATCAAGCAGCACACCGAGGGCAATGTCGAGGTCAACGATGTCAGCGAAGCCTACGCCCTTCTGGCGTTACAAGGGCCGCGCGCCGAGCAGATTTTACAGAACCTCTGCGATCACCAACTCGACCGCATCCCGTATTACTGGTCGCAGCGAGTGCACGTTGATGGCCTCGATTGCCGAGTCTCGCGCACCGGCTATACAGGTGAAGACGGGTTTGAAATTTTCTGCGACCCCGAACACGCCAAACACCTGTGGAATCGTCTGCTGGTCACCGGCAACGATCTGGGTCTGATGCCCTGCGGTTTGGCGGCGCGCAACACCTGCCGCCTCGAAGCCGCGTTTCGATTGTGGGGCAACGATATGGACGAAACCACGACGCCGCTCGAAGCGGGGCTCGGCTGGGTCGTCAAACTGGCAAAAGGCGACTTTATGGGTCGTGACGTGATGCAGCGCCAGAAACAAGAGGGATTGCAACGCAAGTTGATCGGCTTTGAAGTTCTCGACCGCGCTCCGGCGCGCGATCACTACCCGATCTTGATGGCCGGTCAGCCGCTCGGCGAAGTTGCCTCCGGCAGCCCCGCGCCTTTTTTGAAGAAGAACATCGGACTCGCCTATTTGCCCATCGCCCATACCGCCATCGGCACAGAGTTCTCTATCCAAATACGCGGGCGCGAAGTTGCGGCGCGCGTCGTCGAAACGCCTTTCTACAAACGAGAGAGGAAATTTGATTAGTCCGGCAGACCGGATTACAGTAGGAGAGGAATCAAACACATGGCCAATATGCCTGACAATTTGAATTACACGAAAGATCACGAATGGGTGCGCCTTGACGGCGCGGATACGGCGACGGTCGGCATCACCGATCACGCGCAATTGCAACTGGGCGATGTCGTCTACGTCGAGCTTCCCAAAGTCGGTGACCAGTTCGACTCGAGCGAACCTTTTGGCTCGGTCGAAAGCGTCAAAGCGGTAAGCGAAATTTATATGCCGCTGACCGGAAAGGTTACCGAAGTCAATGGGCAGCTCAATGATTCGCCGGAAGCGGTCAATACCGACCCCTACGGAGCAGGCTGGATGATTAAAATTTCGATGGCCAACCCCGCCGAAGCCGACAGCCTGCTGAGCGCAGCCGAGTACGAAGATTACATCAAACAAGAAGCCGCGGAGTAATTCTGAATGAGATATATCCCAAACGCGCCGGACGAGCGGCAGGACATGCTCGCCAGCATCGGCCTTCATTCGATTGCAGACCTCTTCGACCAAATCCCCGAATCCTTACGACTCACGGCCCCCCTCGGCATCGGCGAACCGATGAGCGAGCCGGATTTGCTCGACTACTTTCGCCATCTTGCTGCGAACAATGCCAGCGGGTATCAATCCTTTCTCGGCGCGGGCGCTTACGCACATCACATTCCGGTCATCATTGATCCGTTGATTTCGCGCTCGGAATTCTTCACCGCCTACACCCCTTATCAGCCAGAACTCAGTCAAGGCACTCTGCAATACATCTTTGAATTTCAAACCATGGTCTGCCAGCTCACCGGCATGGAAGTCTCAAACGCTTCGCTGTACGATGCCTCAACCGGATTGGCCGAAGCGGCGTTGATGGCACAACGTATCACTCGGCGCGATAAGTTTATGGTCGCTTCGACCGTGCACCCGCAATACCGCGAAGTGCTCTCCACCTATACTAAAAATCTCGGCATCACGATTGCCCCTATCGCGTATACGGAAGCGGGCAGAGTGGATATCAACTCGCTTGCGGTTGACCATCAAACAGCGGCCATCATCGTGCAATCGCCGAACTTCTTCGGCTGTATCGAAGACCTCGCCACTCTCGCCGACGCCGCCCATCAAGCGGGCGCATTGCTGATCGTCGCCCTTTCGGAAGCGATGAGCCTCGGCATCCTGAAGTCGCCCGGCGCGTGTGGCGCGGACATCGTGGTCGCCGAAGGTCAATCGTTCGGCATCCCACTCAGTTACGGCGGCCCCTATTGCGGGCTGTTCGCCACGCTCGACAAATATGTGCGGCAGATGCCGGGCAGACTGGTCGGCGAAACCGTAGATCATAATGGGCGGCGCGGCTACGTGCTGACGCTTTCGACGCGTGAGCAGCACATTCGCCGCGAGAAGGCCACGTCAAACATTTGCACCAATCAAGGGCTGTTCGCGCTGATGGCAACCATCTATTTGGCAACGATGGGGCGGCGCGGCGTACAAGAGGTGGCTCATCAAAATCTCAACAAAGCGCATTATGCCGCTTCGGAGGTTGCGAAACTCGAAGGCTTCAAACTGCGCTTTGCCGCCCCCTTCTTCAATGAGTTCGTCATTGAGATGCCCAAGTCGGCAACCGAAGCGACGGCAGCCTTGTTGGAGAAGAAGATCATCGGCGGCGTTGCTCTGGAATGTTACTACCCCGAATTGAAAAACGCGCTGCTCGTCTGCGTTACCGAAACGGCTAAGCGCCCAGCCATTGACAATTTGGTTGCGGCGCTGGCGGAAATTTGATCTTTGCCCCACGCCTGACAGGCAGCCACGAATGGCTGCCTCTTCGGCCATCAGCCTGAATCATCAATTCAAGATTTGTGCTCGGTAGATTTGCAGCAAAAGAAATTCAAACATGGACAACAGCAGGATAAAAAAAGCCACGACGCACACAGTTCAAAACGAAGGGTTACTCTTCGAACAATCGCGCCCCGGACGCATCGGGTACTCGCTGCCCAAACTCGATGTGCCCGAACACGCCGACGATACGCTGATTGACAGCAAGCTCTTACGCGAAGATGACCTTCAAGGGATGCCGGAGCTTTCCGAAGTTGACGTGATTCGTCACTTCACGCGCATTTCAACGTGGAATTACGGCGTAGATACGGGGATGTACCCGCTCGGTTCATGTACGATGAAATACAATCCGCGCATCAATGAACGCGTTGCGCGTATCGAAGGCATCGCCCATCTCCACCCCCTCACCCCTGCGCCGCTGGCGCAAGGGGCGCTAGAGATCATTTGCCGCCTCGAAGAGTGTCTGGCAGAGATTACCGGGCTGGCTGCTGTCACCTTGCAACCGGCTGCCGGAGCGCAAGGCGAGTTGACCGGCATTCTGATGATTCGCGCAGCGCTCGAGCAACGCGGCAATGCGCGCAAAAAAGTTTTGATTCCCGATTCGGCGCATGGCACCAATCCGGCTTCGGCCATCATCTGCGGTTACTCGGTCGAAACCCTTCCATCAAATGCCGATGGCATGACCGACCTCGAGGCGCTCAAACGCACCATGAACGAAGAGGTGGCCGCGCTGATGCTCACCAATCCGAACACGCTCGGCAAATTCGAACAAAATATCGAAGAGATTTGTCGCATCGTGCATGATGGCGGCGGCTTCGTTTATATGGACGGCGCCAATATGAACGCGCTGGTCGGTGTCACCAAGCCGGGCGATTTCGGCATTGATGTGATGCATCTCAATCTGCACAAGACCTTTTCGACGCCGCACGGCGGCGGCGGACCCGGCGCAGGCCCGGTTGCAGTGACCGCCGCGCTCGAACCCTTCCTTCCCTTCCCGCGCGTACATCGCACGGGCGAAGGCCGTTTAACCCTCGACTTCAATCGCCCGCAATCGGTCGGGCGGGTGCGCGCCTACTTTGGCAATTTCGGCGTCTTAGTGCGCGCCTTGAGCTACATCTTGACGCACGGCGATTCGGGGTTGCGCGAAGCAACAGAGACAGCCGTCTTGAATGCCAACTACATTGCGCGGCATCTCGAAGCGACTTATGACATCGCCTACCCCGGCGCGTTGATGCACGAAGTGATCTTTTCGGACAAGCGGCAGACGAAATACGGCGTGAAGAACGTAGACATCGCCAAGCGGTTGAGTGATTATGGATTCTATCCGCCGACCATGTCGTTTCCGCTCATCGTCGCGGGCGCGTTAATGGTCGAACCGACCGAAACCGAGAGCCGTGAAGAGCTTGACCTCTTCATTGATGCGATGAAAGCGATTGACGCAGAAGCCGCAGCCGACCCGGAGATTCTCAAACACGCGCCCCATACCACGAAGGTCGGCAGACTGGATGAAGTCGCCGCTGCACGCAAACCCGTTCTGCGCTGGAAGCCCAAACCCGCCGCCGATCAGGCGAAAGCGTAAGCACAAGCCGGAAACGCCTGCGAAATTGGGGCAGGTCGGAGCAACAGCAGAGAGTGAAAGGCTTCGCCCGCGCTCTGAACAAAGAATTCCCTCTGCTGAAATTGCAACTCTGCGGCGTTTGCTGCGTACTAAACTGATGTCATCTCTCGCTCCCGTTATTTTCTGCCTTGAGGTTATTGCATGAGTTTGCGATTGGACGCTGGCAATTTTTATGGCGCAACGGCGAAAGCATTGACGACTTCCGGCTTTCGCTTTACGGAAAAGACCTATGA
The DNA here is from genome assembly GCA_964468725.1 of uncultured Clostridia bacterium. Taxonomy (GTDB): domain Bacteria; phylum Acidobacteriota; class Blastocatellia; order UBA7656; family UBA7656; genus CAYXVU01. The sequence continues at coordinate 38,383 of CAYXVU010000001.1, read as the reverse complement.
TTCAAATTTGCGACTGCCGCGCCATTCGCACGAACTTGCGCACTTCTGTTTTGTGTTGGCGGGCAGTTACGAAGAGCAGGTCGGTCAAATCAACCATGAGCGGCTGCCAGCAACCTTGATCTTCTATCCGCCCGATGTCTCGCACGCCGAAGCCCACAAGGCGTCTGGTCGCCATTTTTTGATTGAGATTGACGCCGCGCGCTTCGCGCATCTCGGAGAATACGGCAAGTTGCCTGCCGAATCGTCTGCCGTCCATGACAATGTCTCCGCGTGGTTGGCGATGAAGTTGTACAGAGAGTTTCGCAACCCTGATCAGTTTTCGCGTCTCGCCATAGAAGGGGTCGCCCTCGAATTGATGGCGGAAACGGCGCGTTCGGCTGTGAAAACCGGAGAGTCTCACCCGCCTGCCTGTTTGCGACAAGCTAAAGAAATTCTTCAAACGGCCTTTGTTGAGCCGCCTGCGCTAGATGAGATTGCCCGACAAGTCGGCGTCCATCCCGTGCATTTGGCGCGCGTGTTTCGCAAGTTTGAACGCTGCACGCTTGGCGACTATGTACGCCAACTGCGTATCACCTATGCCCGTCAACAGATGCTCTATTCGCGCAAGCCGCTCGTCGAGATCGCTCTCGCCGCAGGGTTTGCCGATCAAACCCATTTCTCGCGTTCGTTTAAGCGCGTCACCGGCATGACGCCAACCGAGTTTCGCGCTCTGCTTGATAGAGGCTAATTTCGTACTACTGGGCTTACCACAAACAAGACGGCGAATCGGGTCATTGCTAGCATGGTAGGTTGACGGCCTCTGCGTCGGTTGAGTAACAAGCTCCGGTAGATGAAACCCTGACTTTGGGCAGCTCCGATGCGAAGGCGTCCATCGAGACGATGATCGCCAAGATCAATGAAGGGAGTCGAATCCGATGAAGCGATTGCGAAACTATTTGCTCATTGCCTTCTTTTGCCTGACCTCTCTGTTGCCAGTCGGCGCGCAACAAAAAGCCGCTCTGCCCGCCGAAACTATCAAACAGGTCGAAGCCCTTATCGCCAGTGAGCGCGAGCGTCTGAAAATACCCGGCCTTTCGATTGCCATCGCCGTCAATCATCAACTGGTTTACGCCAAAGGTTTCGGGTTGGCCGATATAGAGCACAACGTGGCAGCCAAACCGGAGACGGCTTATCGCACCGCTTCGATTGCCAAATCGTTGACGGCAACTGCCGTAATGCAACTGGCCGAGCGCGGCAAACTCGACCTCGACGCGCCAATTCAAAAATACTGTCCGGCATTCCCCGAAAAGCCTTGGCCGATCACGGTACGCCAACTGCTCGGCCACCTCGGTGGCATTCGCCACTATGCGAAACCCGGCGAAGCGAGTGGCACGGAGCACTTCTTTACGCTCACCGACTCTCTGAAGATATTCAAAGATGACCCGTTGCTTTCCCAACCCGGCACAAAGTTCAACTACACGACCTATGGCTATAGCCTTCTTGGTTGCGCAATCGAAGGCGCGTCCGGCATGACCTATGAAGCCTACATGCAAGAATACGTCTTCAAACCCGCAGGCATGCCAAACACAGCGCTTGATAACGCGTACGTCATCATCCCCAATCGCGCACGCGGCTACACGAGGCTGAGTCAAAGCGCCTATGCGCAACTGCCTGCCGAAGCCAAAAAGCTTGCCAAAGTCGGCGATCTGTTCAACGCCTCGCTGCACGATACGAGCATGAAAGTGCCGGGCGGCGGGCTGGTTTCAACCGCCGTTGATCTGGCGAACTTCGCGTTGGCGATGGATAACGCGAAGTTGGTGAAGAAAGAGACCACGCAACAGATGTGGACACAGCAAAGGACGCCTGATGGTAAAGAGACGGGCTATGGTTTGGGATGGGGGGTAATTGACGCCGATGGCAAAAAGATGGTTTCGCACAGCGGCGGCCAAGCCGGTACATCAACCAATCTCATGCTCATTCCCGGTCAAGGCCTGGTCATCGCCATCATGTGCAATCTCGACGGCGCTAGTCCGGGGCCTTTGACGATCAAAATCCGCGACCTGCTGCTCACATTGCCCGGATCATCGCGAACCCAATGAGTTGACACTCAACTGGGCAAAAACCATCAAATCTGTCCGCCTCGCTTTTGAAGAAGGGGTTTTCGATTCAGCAGAAATCGGGTAAGCCCAAATTTGTCAGAGGCACTCGGATCCGTTGCATGGCTCGCTGCTGATCCCCCGTCGTGTTCATACCAATTCGGGAACCCCATATTCTTGCCAAGTTTTCCCATTGCCTGCCCGAAAATTACCTCTCTGCTTTTGCAACCTCACTGCGCCGATGTAAAGTACTTCCATCCTCTGGCTGGCTGAACCGAAGCGACTGCCCGCAGCATCGCGCTCAGACCGCAGAGGCAGTCAAACGATTGGGGAATCAAGATGCTCTCGAAAAAATCAGCACTTCTGTTGTTTGCGATCTCGCTCTCGCTGCTCTTCGTGCCCGGCTGTGCACGGGCGCAAGCTGCCGACCTGCTTGATCGTTCTGTTACGATTGGCGGTGTGACTCATCACTTCAAAATTTTTGCCCCGAAGAGTGCGGCGAAAAATCCGCCGATGATTCTCTTCTTACATGGCGCGGGCGAACGCGGCAGCGATAATAGGGCGCAGACGAACGTCGGGTTGGGGCCGGTGTTGAGCGCGCAAACGGACTTCCCTTTTGTCGTCGTGATGCCGCAGTGTTTATCGGGGCGCTGGTGGTCGGAGCCGGAGATGCAAACCGTCGCGCTCACCGCCTTCGAGCAGACGGTCGCAGAGTTCAACGGCGACCGCACGCGGCTCTACTTGACCGGGCTTTCGATGGGCGGCTATGGGCTATGGGCGATAGCGGCGGCCAACCCTGGCAAGTTCGCCGCACTCGCGCCGGTTTGCGGAGGCATCAAACCGCCGTTTCGCGTGCAACTGCCCGAAGGCACACCCGACTTCAATCAGATGGCTGACCCGTATGGCGAAGTGGCCAAAAAGATCGGCAACACCCCAACGTGGGTCTTTCACGGCGCGGCTGACCCGGTTGTGCCAGTCGGCGAATCGCAAAAGATGGTTGAAGCTTTGAAAGCCATCGGCAACAACGTTCGCTACACAGAATACGAGGGCGTCGGGCATAACTCGTGGGTCAGGGCTTACGCCGAACCCGGTTTTTTCAAATGGCTACTCATGCACAAACTCGCTTCCGCTAATCAAGCGAAAGGGAAATCGTAAGATCGGTCGAAGGCTGAAAGTTAGAGGTTGAAGGTTGAAGGTTAAAGGTCGAAGGTTTTGATACCAAATGGCAAAACGAGAAGTTCTATCACTCTATAATCGCCCTCGTTGAGAGGCGGTCAGAGACCGCCTCTCAACGAGCTTATTTTGATTGGCAACTGAGCATCACATCGGTCAAGCAAGCAAATTGTGGGCGAGTCAGGGCTAGCCCGGTTTCGTTCGCTTTTTGGCCTGCGATTTGGAAGCCGAATCGGCTATGGGACTGTACGCGAAACACATCTTTCCGCGACTGATGGATTGGTCATTAAAAGCGCGCGCGATTGGCGAGCATCGCAAAGTCGCGCTGGCGTCGGCGACCGGTAACACGCTCGAAATCGGCTTTGGCACAGGCCTGAATCTGCGCCACTACCCGGCAGCCGTCACTCGCCTGACGGTGATTGACAGCGAACGCATGCTGGCCGATAGAGTCGCCAAACGCCTCGCACGCGCAGCGATGCCGGTTGAACAGATGCAGCTTGATGCCAGCGGCCACCTGCCTTTTGCCGATCATAGCTTCGATACAGTCGTTTCGACTTTTACCCTTTGTTCGATTGCCGATCTGCCCGCAGCCGTTGCCGAACTTCGTCGCGTATTGAAACCCGAAGGTCAGTTTCTCTTCTTCGAACATGGGCGCAGCGATGACCGCAAAACCGCACAGTGGCAAGATCGCTTGAATCCTGTGCAAAAGATCATCGGCGTCGGCTGCAATATGAATCGCGTGATGGATCGGCTGATCGCAGAAAATGGTTTCGAAATCGTCAAACTCGAACGCTTGCGCTTGCCCGACGCGCCGCGCATATTGGCTGAGATGTATCGCGGCATTGCCCAAGTGAGTGAACATTCATAGCCCGACCCTCAACGAGCAGATCGGGTTAAGTGAAAACGTTTTCCCTAAAAGATTGAACGACTGATTTCTTATTGAACCCAACTCCATCGAGGTCACGAACAGATGACAAACAATCGAGCTAGCAAGTTGTGCCAACCGCATTGCGCGATAGTGTTCCCAATGACATTGTTCGCCTTTGTCCTGATCGCCTGCGCCCAATCTGCCCCGCAACCGGCAAGCAATCCTGCGGGGCAAAACGCTTTGCAGAAATATCACCTTCGTCCGGCTGACCTGCCGCCGCCCAATGCGACGCCGAGCGCCATGAATTTTCCGAAAGTAACGGAAGCCGAAGGCACGCCGAACTTCATCACCCCGCCGGGCTTCTCCGTCAGTCTGTACGCAGAGAAAGGCTTCGTCGAGCCACGCTGGATGGTGTTGGCAACCAATGGCGATGTCTTCGTCTCTGATGCGCGTTCCGGTCGCATCCACATCCTGCGCGACAAAAACGGCGACGGCAAAGTGGATGAGCGGTTCATCTTTGTCACAGGCCTTGAGCAACCCTTCGGCATGGCGTTTTGGAAAGACTTTTTTTATGTCGCCAATACCAATGGCATCGTGCGGTTCAAATATAAAGCGGGGCAGACTCAGGCGGACGGCGCACCCGAAAAGATCGCCGACCTCCCCGGCAAAGGCTATAACCAGCATTGGACGCGCAACCTCATCTTCAGCCCGGACGGCGCGAAACTCTATGCTACCGTCGGCTCGGAAACCAATGTCAGCGTCGAAGCCGATCCGCGCCGTGCCGCAATCTCGGAATACAACCCCGACGGGACAGGCCACCGCATCTACGCTGCGGGGTTGCGAAATCCCGTAGGGCTGGCCTTTTACCCCGGCACGCGCACGCTCTGGACGACGGTAAACGAACGCGATGGGTTAGGTGATGATCTGGTGCCCGATTACGCAACCTCTGTAAAAGAGGGAGCCTTTTACGGCTGGCCATACTCCTACATCGGCAAAAACGAAGACCCGCGTCGTCAAGGCGAACGGCCTGATTTAGTCAGTAAAACGGTCGTGCCGGATGTGTTGATCCAGTCTCATTCGGCGGCGCTCGGCATTCTCTTTTATCAGGGCGGCATGTTTCCGAAGGACTACAACGGCAGCGCACTCGTCGCCCTGCGCGGTTCATGGAATCGCGCCAAACGCACCGGTTACAAGATCATCCGCATCCCCTTCAAGTCGGGTAAGCCGGTCGGCGGCTATGAAGACTTCATCGCCGGATGGTCGCCGGATGAAAGCAGCCGCGAAGTCTTGGGGCGACCGGTCGGATTGTTGATGTTGAAAGACGGCTCGTTGCTTATCACCGATGACGGCGCAAAGAAAATCTGGCGTGTGACCTACAGTAAAAGTGAACGGGTGAAGGGAGGAAGGGATTCAGGGAATTCGAGGAATTCAAGGAATTCAGAATGAATAGAGAAGCGGCGCAGCCGCATCATTTCCCTTTCTGAATTCTTCAATGCTGAATTCTTGAATTCCTCCGCTGAAAGGGTGACAGGGTGAAGGGATGATACAGAGAGAACGCGGGCGGCAACTGTCTCATCTGCTTGCCTCCGGCAAGGCCATGCCTATCAGCCTGTAATCGTCAGCCTGTTACCTTCAACCTGTAATGGGAAACCGGCAACTCTATGAGCAAACGCTACGTCATCAAGCGCGATGCGCCGCGTCGTTCTTTGGTCAACTACAGAGGTGACCTCAACGACGAACAGCATGCCGTTGTCACCACAGGCGGAGGGCCAACGTTGGTCATCGCCGGAGCCGGTTCGGGCAAAACGCGCGCCGTCACCTATCGCGTCGCTTGGCTCATCGAATCGGGCATTGACCCGGCGCGCATCCTGCTTGTCACCTTCACCAATAAGGCGGCGCGCGAAATGCTGCGCCGTGTCGAAAGCCTCGTGCAAGCCGACGTGCGACGGGTGTGGGGCGGCACATTTCACGCCATCGCCAATCGCATTCTGCGCCGCCACGCCGAATCCATCGAGTATCATCACAACTTCACCATCCTCGATTCCGAAGACGCCAAAGCCATGATCGAAGCCTCCGTTACCGATGCCGGAATTGACCCGAAGGCGCGGCGTTTCCCCAAAGCCGAAGTGTTGGCCGACATCATCAGCTTTGCCAACAACCGCGATCTGGCGATTCGGGATTGTTTGGCGCAGCAGTACCCGCACTTCGAACCCTTGGCAACGCAGATTGAGCGGGTTGATCGCATCTTTCAAGCTCGCAAGCTCGAACGCAATGCGATGGATTACGACGATCTGCTGCTTAATTGGAAACGCCTGCTCACAGAGAAACCGGAAATCCGCGACTATTGGGCAGACACTTTCCACCATATCCTCGTTGACGAGTATCAGGACACCAACAAAATTCAGGCGGAGATTGTTGATCTGCTGGCTGCCAAACATCGCAACGTGACCGTAGTCGGTGATGATGCACAATCTATCTTTGCCTGGCGAGGCGCGCATTTCGCCAATCTTTACTCGTTCAAAGACCGCTATCCCGACGCGCAGGAATTTCGCTTGGAAACCAACTATCGCTCGCGGCCTGAAATTCTCATGCTCGCCAACGCTTCGATTCGCAACAATCGCAAGCAATTTCCCAAAGCCTTGCGCGCGATTCGCCCGTCGTCCGGGCAAACGCCTGCGCTGCTACCCTTACGCGATGCCGAGCAACAAGCTGCCTTCGTCGCCGGTCGTATACTGGAACTGCGCGAAGAAGGCATACGGCTGGATGAGATCGCCGTCTTGTATCGCAGCCATTGGCACGCGCTCGAATTACAACTCGAACTGACGCGCCGCGATATTCCCTACGTTGTGCGCTCCGGCATACGCTTCTTCGAGCAAGCGCATATCAAAGATGTCATCTGCTACCTGCGGTTGATCGTCAACCCACATGATGAACTGGCGTGGAAGCGCGTATTGAAACTCATTCCCAATGTCGGCAACGCAACGGCGAATCGCATCTGGGATCGTCTGGCCTATGCGTCGGAGCCGCTGGCTCTGATTCGCCGCACCGATTTTGATGCGCGGCCTCGCGCTGCGGGCGGCTGGCTGGAGTTCGTGCGGTTGATCGAACGTCTCATCAGTCCCGAATACCTCGATCACCCGGCGGCGCAGATCAACCTGATAGTGGAGAGCGGCTATCAAGATCACCTTGAAAACACCTATGAGAACGCCGACCTGCGCGCCGAAGACCTGCGCCAGCTTGCCAACTACGCGGCGAAGTACGAAACGACCGAAGCCTTTTTGTCCGAATTGGCTCTTATCAATACTGAGCGTTTCGGCGCACCACAAGGCACAACGGCAGAAGACGTTGTAATGGGCGGCGACGAAGATGAACAGTTGGTGCTCAGTTCGATTCATCAGGCGAAGGGATTGGAATGGCGCGCCGTCTTTTTAATCTGGGCGGCGGATGGCAAATTTCCTTCGGCGCGCAGCCTGCGAGATGCGGAGAGCGAGGAAGAAGAGCGCCGCCTCTTTTATGTTGCCCTGACCCGCGCCAAAGACGAGTTATATGTCTGCTACCCGCTCGTCATCACCGATTGGTCACGGCAAACCGTCATTCAAAAGCCGTCCCGCTTTGTCACCGAAAACCCGCGCGAATTATTCGAAATCTGGTCTGTCGAAGAAGAGTCCCTCACCGGCGAGCCCCAAACGACGCCGAAACTGATCAACTGAGGCAAGTTCTCACGCCCGCTGCCCTTCTGATCTCTGCATTAAAAATTATTCGATGGAAATTGGAACCTGCCTCGGGAGGTAGGCGTTTGAGGTGTATCATCCGGCGTTTTGGATGCTCTTTTTCATAGAAGTTTATAAGGAGGTGCGGAGCTGCGGCTCCGCCAGTAGCAACATGGCAGCCATTTTTGAACCCGTCACTAAGACTCTCGGTCAACAGTGGGAGTGTAGGGATTGTCACCAACCGGTCGCGGAAGACCAAACCGTCGCCTATCATCTGATTGACAAAGTTCTCTATGGTTGGTGTGAGGCGTGTTTTCAAAACCGTCCGGTCACCGATTACGGCCTCAAAGTCGCCTAAGCGGCTATGCCGTCAACTCCTTCTCCACTCCATCAATGTCTGCCGAACACAAGTTACGAGTTTGTGCTTAGGGGAACTTCTTCGCAGCGAGTCGGACAGATGATTTCGAACACTCCTGAATGAACCGAGTCGGTTCGTTTTGATTGGCGTGATTCGCGGGTCGTCTCTCTGATCGTCCGCTCTTGATGAGCAACCAAAGCCCATACAAAGCAGTACATTTCAATCGCTAACTATCCCCATTCAACCAATAGAGAACCGCAGCATTATTTTGTTCCTTGTATTCAGTGGGTCAGACACCTCAGTTGATCGATCCAGGCTGGAAGGCTTCTATGCGGTAACCTTCGCATAATCGCTTTGTCAACCAAGTAACCAGCATGGAGACGAAGGGCTCAATGATTTTGAGCCCTTCGTTCGCACCTGCAATTGTGGACGATGACACATTTCAAAACCTCTATTTCAATCCGCCCTTGTTTCTGTTGCCTTCTCCATTGGATAGAAAGTTGCCGCCCGGTATACAGAGTTCGGAAACACACTTTCCAATCTACTCGATTGCATCTCAGGCTGACGCCGAGTCGCTCTTCTAAAGTATTGCCAGGTCGTCAATCAGCAGATATTTCCCTGCTGGCACGGCAAATGCACAAGTAGGTTTTCTACTCGATCTAACTGCTTCATCTTTTGGTGAGCCGCGGGATTTTTGTGTTCAAGGAGATTGTGTGATGCCATCCGGGCGCAGGCAAAACCTCATCACGGTTATTTCTACAGGGTTTGCTTCTCTCGATTTCCCCGCTGTGCTTGTGCAATGCCTGCAAAGACAAAAGGTGAGGAGAAGAAAGGCAGAGAGAATTCTGGATGGAATCGGAGTTCCGGCAGTTGTGCCAGTCTGAACAGCGGCGTGGCGGAGACAGCAAAGTTGTGTAGACTGCGCTCAACTGCCGGATCGTTTATCGCTGATGCCGAGGGCTTTGAGTCGGCGATAGAGGTGCGAGCGATCCATTCCCATTGCTTCGGCTGTGCGCGTGACGTTGCCATCGCATTCGGCCAGCTTACGCAAGATGTAGTTGCGTTCATAGGCGTCACGCCCTTCACGGTAGGAAGTGAAGTTGTAGCGAGAAGGCGCAGCGACCCCGTCTGTTGATGCGAGCGGCGGCAGGTCGCTTGCGCCGATCTTCTCTTTGGCGGTCATAATCGCCACCCGCTCGATGGTGTTTCGCAGTTCGCGCACATTCCCTGGCCACTGATATTGACCGAGCAAGGCCAGCGCTTCGTCGCTAAAGACCTGCGGTGTCCGTCCGTACATCGCTGCATACTTGTGGTTGAAATGTTCGACTAACTGCGGCACATCTTCCAGCCGTTCCCGCAAGGGCAGCACTTCGAAGGGAACGACATTGAGGCGATAGAAGAGGTCAGCGCGAAAACTTCCCTTCTCGATCTCTTCATCCAGCCGTTTGTTGGTTGCGGCAATGATCCGGACATCCACCTGCACAGCCGCATTCGAGCCAACCGGTTCGAAGCGTTGCTCCTCCAGCACGCGCAAGACTTTCGCCTGCACCTTCAAGCTCATATCGCCGACTTCATCGAGCAGAAGCGTGCCGCCATCAGCCAGTTCGAACTTGCCGCGTTTGGCTTGCGTTGCACCGGTAAAGGCGCCTTTGGCATGCCCGAAGAGTTCCGACTCAATCAACTCATCAGGAATGGCCGCGCAGTTGAGTTCGACAAAGGGCATCGCCGCGCGCTGGGATTCCCGATGCAAGGCGCGAGCGACCAATTCTTTGCCGGTTCCCGACTCGCCGTAGATCAAGATGCGCCCGTTGGTCGGCGCTGCGATGGCGATCTGTTGCCGCAAAGCCCGCATCGGCACGCTGTCGCCGATCATCGCGTATTCGTCGTCCAAGTGTTCGCGCAACCGCCGATTATCGGCTTCCAACTGGCGTTGCCGCAGGGCATTGCGAACGGCCAGCACTGTGCGGTCAAGTTGCAGCGGTTTTTCAATGAAGTCGAGCGCTCCGAGTTTGGTCGCCCGCACGGCGGTCTCGATATTGCCGTGCCCGCTAATCATAATTACCGCAACCTCCGTATGGGCGGCTTTGAGCCGTTCAAGCGTTTCGATACCATCAAACCCGGGCAGCCAGACATCAAGCAGTACGCATCCGAAGATGCGCCGCTCGAAGGCAGCCAGACATTCTTCACCCGAGGCGACGGCTTCCACTGCAAAGCCTTCGTCTTCGAGAACGGCGGCGAGCGTTTCGCGGATGCCCGCCTCATCATCAACGATCAGCACGGAATTGGGCATAGTCGGAACATCACTCCTCAGTCCTTTTCGGCGCAGCAGGTAAGCCGAGCAGTGTGCGTTCAAAGGGGTCAATCTCCAATCTGAGCATGCCACCGGCATCGGAGAAGATCGCTTGTTGCAGTTTGCGGCGTTTGATAAAGATGAATGCGCCGAAGATCGAACCGCCGATAAATACCGTCAGGAAAATCAAACCCAGTATGCCGAACGACGAAACCAGCATATGCGCCACCTTCTGTTGGCGAAACGGATCATTGGTCGAAAGCAACGGATTACGCAGCCACTTGACACTGTAGGGATACTCAATCGCGCGGGTCAATTGCTCAGCCAGATCACGATCTGCAAAATTCATCGCCCCGACCAGATAATTGCCGACGCGTTTGAGAATCAGTCGGTCTTGCTCGGCAGCAGGCAGCGCGTCGCGGTAGGCGGTCGCTTGTTGCCAGGCATCGGTTGCAAATTGCGGCGTGTGATATTCAACGATCAAGAGTTTGGCAGGTTGTCCGCTCTTTGCGTCGTGCGAGTGGTAGGCGATGACGGCGGCTTCCGCTTCGCCGAAGAATTCGAACATTTCGCGCCCGTGTTCGAAGTGTGCGGACAGGGATTGCGGACCGAGTAAGTATTTGACGCTCCGCCACGCAGGCGACAGGCGATGGCTTTCAGCCAGCGCCGTCGCCGACGCAAAGTTATCCACCAGCGGCGGACGCTCGGAGGCCTCATTCCTGATGTGTTCAGCGACGGCTTGCGCCAGCCGCACCGATAATGCCGGATTGCTGTTCTTGCTGGTTTGCGGATTGTCAAAAACGCGCACAAAGACATTGCCTTTATAGAACATCACCCCGTCGGCCAGTCGTTCACCCATTGAGCCGACTGGCAAACTTTGCGCCCCGGCTTTCGCCTGTGAGTAATGGCTGAATAGCCCGAAGGCCGCAAAGTGGTTTTTCGTTTCGACTACCTCAATGCGAGCCGCGCCATAAGTGCGCGACTGCACGGCGGTCAAGCGAAATTCGCGCAGCACGGCGGCTTGCTCACCAACCAGAGAGGTGAGGCTATCGAGCGCCACCGCTCTTTTCTCACTCGTCGCTTTGACTCCGGCAAGAGTGGCAGGAAGCAATTCAACGGGCGCGGGAACGACCCTGGTCACTTGCGTACTCGCTTGCGGTTGACCGGGCGGTTGATTGGTTTGCGCATTGCCGACTGCTGCCGGAAAGTAAAAGGCGATCACGGCCAACCATAAAACTGTCTTTCTCAACATCAACAAATTCTCCTACCTGATGACGCCTAACCGATGATGACTACGGAAAGGCAGAATCGTACCCGATAAACACGGAACCTGTCGCTGTACCTTCCCCGACAATTCGGACAACCCTCGGCACTGATCTGTATCGTGTCCATTTGCCCATCACTCGCCGACTGTCAGGGGTCACTCGGTCTTACGACCCGGCATTTTCCAGCGCAAAGCGCCATTGGGGTCGTCTTTACTACTCTTCTTGATAAAAATTTCACCATGTTCGAAGACAGGCTTTTCGATTCCCCAACTCCAGACTTTCTCCGGCGTGATTTTGAGAAACGCGCCGGTCGAGACGGCTCCCGTGCGTTCGACGATTTCGGCGCTGCCGTGCAGTTTGAGGCCGCGCGGCTGCCAGGGGCTTACGCCGACAACATCATCAATGACGAGGGCGACTTTGGTGTTGCCGCGGAGCACGTTCAGGTATTTGAGCGTCTTCTTTTGATTGAGTCCGCCAACATAAAAGACCTGTCCGTCAAATTCAAACGATACCGCTGCGACATCCGGCTGCCCCTCTGCCGATACCGTAGCGATGCGCGCCAGCCTTTGCGATTGGAGGTAAGCAATCTCCGCTTCTGAAAACATGGCTGTCTCCTCGTATCAGCTTCAAACTCTGACCTAGATGATTAGACCCCGCACGCTGCCATTCAGTTCCAACGTCGCAGCGTGGTTAAAATCTGATCGGCGTAGCCTTCCGCTTTGTGAATATCATCCAGATGGATTTGGCCGCTCTCCGAAGCGCTGTCAATCAGGATGTCGCCCAAGCCGAGCAGGCGTTGAAAGACCGTGCGGCTTACGGTCACATCTTGAATCTTGTTGAGCGGGATATTGCGCACGTCTTTGGCAATCAGGCCATAGCGCATCTCCAGTTTGAAATTCGTCAGGGTGTAGACTTCGCGGCGGCGCAAGATGTGTTTATACAGCGGCACGGCGAAAGCAATCAGCCCTGCGCCCAGTATGACATATAATGCAGTCATCGCATTGAGGCCTGACAACCCCATTGCCGCTGCTACGGCAATCAAAACCAGCAATGCCGCCGCGTACCAGCAGTAAACGAAGATCATCGTCGGCCTGAGCGTAAAGATCACATGTTCGGCTTCGTCGAGCATCGCAGGGGGTGGCGAACCAAACGACGCGCCACGTTGTCCGAGCGCCGGCGCTGCCGGTCGGGGAGCCGTGACCGTCGCGCCGCAGTTGTTACAGAATTTGCTGCCGCGCGGAAGTTGCGTCCCACACTGATTGCAAAAAACGAAGTTGTTCATCCTCTCATGCTCCCTCATATCGGGAATCTGACCCTTGTATTGTCGGACGCAATTTTACCATGACCGCGCAGCGAGAGCGGAAGACCGCAAGGCAGGCAAAATTTTTCACAGGCCGCGAGAAACAAGACTTTGGTTTTCGTCATCTAAAAATTATAATTTCGAAAGCCCCAGAAAGGTTTGACAGAAACGTGAGAGGAAGCCGAAAGACAGAGAACAGCGAGATCGAGTTTGAAGCCCCGGTCGCGCGCCCGCCGGGCAGCAATTGGCTCAAACGTGCAGGATGGTTGGCGCTCGGTGCGGCCAGTTCGTTGACCGTTGCCGTCGGCGTGGCCAGCTATTCGCTCTCCGGCCTGCTTGTGCGTCCGCGCCTCAAACGCCTACCACACTTGCGCCGCCCGCACTTTCGCAATCTCATCAAAAAGATCGGCATCGAGTTTGAAGAGGTTGACCTGCATTCGGCTGACGGCTTGATCTTGCAAGGCTGGTGGATGGCGGCATCTGCCCCTGCGGCGACCATCATCATCGTGCATGGCGTGAAGAAGAATCGCACCGATGTCTTACGCGCAGCCATTTTATTACGCCAAGCCGGATTCAACGTCTTGGTCTATGACGGTCGCGGGCACGGCAATAGCGAAGGCCGTTACATCACCTATGGCTATCACGAACGCCGGGATGTAGATGCGGTGATCGAATGGCTGATTACGGAGAAACAGATTGATCCGACGCGCATCGGACTGGCGGGCGAATCTATGGGGGCAGCCATCTCGTTGCAAGTCGCCGCGCATAATGAACGAGTCAAAGCGGTATGGGCGGATTCGCCTTTTGCTTCCCTGCGCCGCGTCACCGAAGAATATGTTTCGCGGATCACACGTCTGCCGGAATCCGTCGTTCATCCAGCCTTGTGGCCAGCTTTTCGTGTCGCCAATTATCGCGGCAAATTCGACATTGATCGCGTTGATCCGGCAGCACTGGCAGCGCAGATCAAATGCCCCGTCTACCTGATTCACGGAACCGGAGACCAGTTGATTCCGGTCGAACATTCCGAACACATTCACGCGGCGCTCGGCGGCAATAAAGAACTCTGGATCGTCGAAGGCGCACGCCACGCAAAATCTATCCGCCACGCCAAACGCGAGTATGCAGACAAACTGATTGGCTTTTTCTCTACCTACCTGCTGTTGAAGGCAGAAGACCTGCCCGATTCGGGTAGAAAAGGGCGATAGAATCTGGAGGATTCGGAAACGCACCCTCCGACAATTCGCTTCGCTTTGAAGCTGTGGGGTTCTCTATCATCGCCCTTACCTCCCCATCTACCAGAAGGCGCTAATGGACTGCGGTTGCCAGCCGCCTCCCTTTTCGGAGCACCTTACTCGGCAATTTTTTTCTATTTCTCAAACCCGATTCTGCTCGCCGACAGCCCACATTAGCCGACGGGGCGAGCCCCTTTTCGGAAGGTGTATAGGTTGCAAACCAAGCAATGGCGCAATAGGGGATGCAATTCGGCAGGCTTTTGCATCACCGCGTGGTAGCAAGCAATTGAGGGGTTGATTGCGCTGAGTCGCGTTTCACGACGCAACGGGTTTGGCCGTATGCGCCGCCGGATTAGACCCGCTTAAGATTCAATGATCTGTCAGGAACCGGCACAATCAGTTTCGTTGTGCAATAAAAGGAGAGAGGGCAAGGGGTGAATTCGCCGCAGTTTGCCTGCGATGGCAAGATCGGGTAGGCCAACATCAAAGGTGAAAGAAAATTCGGCAAGGCAAAGAGCGTCAGGATCTACTCTTCGCCTTGCCGGTTGAAGGAGGCTAGCTACCAACCGCCTCAAGCGAAGCGGCGGGCAACAAGCAAGTACCGACTTGCAAGGATAAAAGAGATTGCGTTAAGCCATCCTTTCACATAAGCGAAAAGATGGAAATTGAATCTCATTGCCCCCTACAAATCAGTAAAGGGTACTGTTTCCAACGCTAACTCCCACAGCAAACGACCGAATGAGCAATCAACCAGACACATCCGTCACCATTGGCATCCGCTAGCGGAACGTTAAAGGTGTAGGACGTGCGGTTCGGATCAAATGAGTCCAGATATCCGTACTGACCCGGAGCGATAGTTGTCGGCGACCCGTCTTGCGCGTAGAGATGCACCTCTTCCAAACTGCATCCGGCAGCGGTGATGTCGTAGGTGGCACTCATACTCGCTCCATCCCAGTTGACCGTCAGCCTTCCGACTAACCGACCTTTGTTCGTATCGTTCAAGCCTGCGCCAGCCCAGATGTCGTAGGTAGTCACACCCGGCGCGCTTAGTTTAATCGCCCACCCCCAACGGTTCTTCGTCAACTTCAAAGACGGCAGATTTTCGGGGTTGGATTTCTTGTCCGTCGTCCAAATGTGCGTACCTTTGGCAAAGGCAGTTTCGCAGGTCGGAGGATCCGGATCGCCGAATTCACAGCAAACCGTATAGACACCATAGAAGTACCAGCGGTTGCAGTTGCCCGCTATTGGGCCACCAAAGGCTGTCTCGTGACCGGTGTCCCCATCCGTGCAGTCCAAATCAACCTCTGCGTGAGTCACAACGAAGAGTTGCAGCCCGCAGGCTTGGTTGACATCCACAATGTTGAGGTCAGTGAACGGGAGGGTAAAGGTGTAGGTCGTCAGACCGGTGGCGTCAAAGCAAGCGCCTCCGTCTGCCTGACAGAATTGTCCCGGAATCGGTGCACCGCCGGGGCATTGCTTGTTACCCGGCGTCGTTGGCAGATTCAGCAGATCATTCCCCACCCAAACATGCAGGTTGCCGAAACAAGCATTCGGGTAATCGGGGTCATCAAGCGTATAAGTAACATACAGGTTGTTGGCATCATTGCTAACGGTAACCGTTCCGACATCAATCGTTTGACCGGCAGTCAAATCCCAAGTCGTCGTGCCACAGGTTGTGCTTTGCAGGGTGGCGGCGTTGACTCCGGCCACTGCTGCTTTCGGGAAAGGGAAAGCTGAGAAAAGAAAGGCAAGAACGGCCATGAAGGCAATGCTCACCTGAACGATCTTAGTGGTGTTACGGGGCATTTGTGAGGAATACATGGTTTGGTTCTCCTTGCTCGCCAGGCTAAACCCGCGACTGATTACAGCTCGGGGAAGCAAGCTCGTTTCGTTATCATCAAAGCCCGACCAAACCCGACATTTCGGAATAGGGGGCTTAATCTACAGTCGTCATTCACAATCGCAGCCGATACCGCTAGGCAAGGCTACCGGCGTTGGTTACTCCCTAAAAAAGAATTCTTGAAATGATCTCGAATTCGTGACCTCCAACTGAGAGAAGCTGAACGGGAGGTGTCATGATTATATGTCAAAAGAAGAGGTAGTTATTACCTTTTTTGCCCTAATTTTCCCCTTTTTTTCATTTTTTCTCTCCTTCTTCTTTCCGATTGGGGGTTGCCCTCCTGTTTCTATTTCAATACTCCCATTCAATACAGACAAACCTCCTAAACATCCATAGGCGCAATGTCCCACCCAAAGGTCGACCTTGTTGAATGAAGAGAGTCGGAGCGGCAAGGACACAGCTACACCACTTGAGAGAATCTTGTCGTACTTTCATCCGGCTTACCGGGAGGATAGACACCGACGTAGGAGTTGCCAGGTTTGATCGGCTACCAGCATTCTGCAAGATCGTTGACAGGCTTTTCATCTCAGTGTTTAATCCAACCGGAAACGAATGGCGAGTGATATGCACGTGCAAGTGAATTTGACCAAATCGCAAACTTGCCCGCGACGGCTGAAGACCTTCGTATTGCTTCTTCTGCTTGCCCATGCGCTCATCGTCAGTGCGACGCACCGTCATGCGGTCAATCCCTATGAATCTCCGCATCGGTTATGCCTTGAATCGCACGAGGGAACGGGTTCGCACGATCACTCGAAACCGGCCAGTGATGCCGACTGTACTTCGTGCGTATTGCAACGGAATTTCATTGCCGATGCGCGCATCCCGTCTTTCGTTTTCGAACTGAATACCGAAGTTGTCATCCGACAGACGCTAACTTTTTCGTCGCCCTCATCGAACGCCTTTTCGAACTCCTCTACTCGCGCACCGCCGCTTGTTTAGCTTCACAATCGAATCCGACCCCTGCGATAAAGCGGGCAAACCGACCTCACGCCTCAGAGTGAGCTTTCCGCTTTGCGCTTGACTCGCAGCGATCACCTACAGAAGGCAAAGTCTCGTTTTGCCAGATGTGCACAGGGTCGGTTGGTCGTGCCATTCGATTCCGGCAGTGATTCTTTCATCCTGTTGGCCAGCATTCAGAGGAGACCTTATTCATGCACAAATTGATTATCGCCATCATCGCACTGGCTGTTGTTTCCGGCAGTTTCAACGGCCTTACGCTGGCGCAAACTACCGGCAGTCTGCGCGGCAAAATCACCTTCGAAGAACAGAGCACACCTCTGCACAACGTAATCGTTACGCTCGTCGAGTTGAAACGCTCGGTTGAAACCGATGAAGAAGGCAATTACTCCTTCACCGATCTACCGGCAGGCAATTACACATTGCTCGCCCACCTAGAAGGCTTTCCCGATGTCATCAAAAGCGTGCAGATCAGTGGCAATGCAGCGACCCTCGACCTACAAATGCGGCTGACCGGGCCGCGCGAACAGGTCACCGTAACAGCCAGTGGCGAAGAACAATCCACATTCGAAGCCTTTCAATCGGTGACCACACTCGACGCCAGCAAGATTGCTGAAAAGGCGAGTCCGTCAATCGGCGAAACATTGGAACGCGAACCCGGCGTGGGCAAACGCAGTTTCGGACCCGGCTCTTCGCGCCCCATCATTCGCGGCTTTGACGGCGACCGCGTCTTAGTTTTGCAAGATGGTTTGCGACTCGGAGCTATTGGGTCACAATCGGGCGATCACGGCGAGCCTGTGGACTCGTTGGCTCTCGAACGGCTGGAAGTCCTCAAAGGCCCCGCCACCTTGCTCTATGGCAGCAATGCCATCGGCGGCGTCGTCAATGCCGTCACCGGCCACGAATACGCGCACACGGGCGTGCGCGGCTACCTGACAGGCATCGGCGGCACGACCAACGCGCAAGGCGGCATCAGCGGCGGGGTTGAATTCGGCATCGGCAAATGGTTGATCTGGGGCAATGGCAGCGGTCAACGCACGGGCGATTACGACACGCCGCTTGGCGAAATCTTCAACTCGAAAACGCGGTCGGGCAGCGGACTGGGCGGCTTCGGTTGGTATGGCGACAAACAGTTTTTCAGCTTGAGCTACGGCTATGACAATCGGCGCTATGGCGTGCCCTTTGCGGCTGCATTTGAAGGCGGAGAAGAAGAGAGTCTCGCAACGCAACAGGTGATCGGCGTAACTGACGAGACGATAGAATTGGCTATGCGCCGCCACGACGTGCGCGCCACAGGCGGTTTTCGCAATACCGGAAAGCTCATTGATGCGTTTCGTTTCAATCTCAGCTACAGCGATTATCAACACCGTGAACTCGAAGGCGAAGCGGTCGGCACAATCTTTGACAACGACCTCTTCATTTATCGCGGCGTCTTTGACGAGCGCAAGAGCGGCAAACTATCCGGCAGCTTCGGCTTCGAAGGCTTCACGCGCAATTATGTGACGACCGGAGCCGAAGCCTTAGCGCCGCCCGTTGATCAGAATTCGTTTTCGGCCTTCACCCTGCAAGAGCTTGATTTCGAGCGCGTGCGCTTTCAACTCGGCGGCAGAATCGAGCATAACAGCTATCATCCCGATGGCTTGTCAGATCGCTCGTTCACAGGCTTTTCCGGCGCGGCGGGCGTGCGTTTCGGATTGTGGCCGGGCGGCGCGTTGGTCGCCAACTATACGCATTCGTACCGCGCGCCCGCGCTGGAAGAGTTGTACAACAATGGCCCGCACATCGGAAATTTGACCTTTGAAATCGGCAATCCGAATTTGAAACGCGAGCGTAGCGACGGGCTGGATATGTCTTTGCGCCACACTTCAAAACGGATGCGTGCCGAAGCCAACCTCTTCTACTATGCGATCAACGATTTTGTCTTTCTCGCGCCGACCGGCAATATCACAGACGGCTTGATCGAAGCCAACTACCTGCAAAGCGACAGCCGATTCGTCGGTGCGGAGATGGGGTTAGATGTCAACTTGCACCGCTCTTTGTGGCTCAATCTCGGATTCGACTATGTGGATGCGGAGTTGACCAAAGCGTTAGGGACGATTGCCTCCGGCACTCCTTTGCCGCGTATCACGCCGCTGCGCGGTCGGGTCGGGTTGGACTTCACCTACAAAGGGCTGAGCCTGCGCCCGGAAGTCGTCGTGGCGGGCGAGCAAAATCAACTCTTCCCGACCGAAACCCACACCGGCGGGTACACCTTGATGAATGTGGTCGGATCATACACCATACCGCAACAGCACTTCGCGCACATCATCACGGTGAACGCCTTTAATTTGGGAGACCGCGATTATCGCAATCACTTGTCATTCATCAAAGACCTCGCGCCGGAGATCGGGCGCGGCGTCAGAGTGAGCTACACCCTGCGCTTCTTCTGATTCGAAAACCGGGTGTCGTATCACATCGCCCGCGCTCAAGAGGGTGAGAGGCGGTCTTTGACCGCCGGGAGGTCGCAATGCGCCGCTAGCGAATCATTTGCTAGCGGCGCATTGCCTTACTTGCTGAGGTGTTTGACGAAGAAGCGCGCAATCTCCGACCACGCATCTTTCGACTCCTGCGCGGTGTATAAGCCGATATATTCGGCGTGCGAGAGTCCCTCGAAGACATGCAATTCCGCTTCGATGCCCGCTTGCCGCAGTTTGCGATGCACGCGCACCGTGTCGCTCAATAGCAGGTCACGGGTTCCGGTCACCAAGATGCTCGGCGGGAAGCCTGCAAAATCGCCGTAGATCGGCGACAGCAGAGGGTTGCGCAAATCCGCATTCCCCGCATAGACCTTCGCCATCGCGTCGAGCAAGCCTTCGTGCGTCGGCAACACATTATCCAGATAGGCATTGGTGTAGATCGAATCGCCCGTCTTAGTCAGATCTGCCCAAGTTGTCCCGCCGAAAATCGCCCCCGGCAACGGCAGCTTGAGTTCTTTCAACCGATGCACCGTCGCCAGCGTCAGCCCGCCTCCCGCCGAAGTGCCGCCCAAACCTGTACCTTGCGGCTTATAGGTCTTGATGACCTCTTTCCAGACCGCAACCGCATCCTCTACTGCCGCCGGAAATGGGTGATCGGGCGGCATGCGATAGTCTACCGAAATCACCTTCAGCTTGGCGTAGTGCGCCAACAGAATTGCTTCGAAGGCAGACCCCTCGCCGCCGCCGATGACATAGCCGCCACCATGCAAATGAACGACAACGCGGTTGCGGTTTTCGGCAGCGATTGTTGGAGGCGTTACGACATAAACCTTCACCCCGCCCATCATTGCGCCCTCAACTTTCAAAGGGAATGCCTGCTTCAAAAGCGCCAAATTCTGCGCCGCCTGTCCCTCTACAAGATTGGCGAACTGCTTCCATTCCGCCGCGCTTTTGGGAATGGTCATCTTGAAGAGTTGTAAAGCGGGCGCGATAGGGCGCGCAATCTGCGCTTGCAATTCCGGACTGGCCGCCGATGGAATGGGAATCGTACGCGCAGGAACCTCGCGCCCGTTTGCGCCGCCGGTCGCTTGCGAACTCTGCGCATAAGCGGTCATGGCGGTCAAACCCAACAACAAAAGCAGCAATGGGGTGATTCGTTGTCTCATACAATCTCCTTTGGGTGAAGTGAAACGCCGAGCAATTGTGTAAGCGAATGTCGCCGATGATTGTAGTGAGTCAACTTCAACGAAGCAATTCGCCCCCTTGAATTTCTTTGCCCTCACCGCGTCTTTACGCCTTTGCGTTGATAGCCGTTGGCAAAATTGTGTCGTCGCGCGCTATGGCATTGCGAAGCGCGAAAGGCTATCATCGCCTCGCACGTTCGAAAGACCTACTCCAGATCACAACGAAGAGGGAAAACCGATGATCGCACTTCGTCGCTTCGTTACCATCATCGCCTTGAGCCTGACCATTTCGATTGCGGCTTTCGCACAAGAGACCGCACCTGACGCCAATCGCGTCAAAGAACACTACACGAAATATGAGTACCGCATCCCGATGCGCGATGGCGTGCGCCTCTTCACATCGGTCTACGTGCCGAAAGATGCCGGGCAATCCTACCCGTTTTTATTGACGCGCACGCCCTACAGCGTCGCGCCTTACGGCATAGACAACTATCGCGCTGCGCTGGGTCCGTCGGAGCACTTTGAGCGCGCCGGTTTCATCTTCGTCTATCAAGATGCGCGCGGACGGCATCTGTCGGAAGGTGAGTTTTCACAAGTTCGCCCCTATAACCCGAACAAACGCACCCCCGCCGATATTGATGAGAGTACGGATACCTACGACACCATCGAATGGTTGCTCAAAAACATTCCCAATCATAATGGGCGCGTTGGCATGATCGGCATCTCACAACCAGGGTTTCACGTCGCCGCCAGTATGATGGACGCCCACCCTGCGCTTAAAGCCGTCTCGCCGCAAGCGCCGACTGCCGATTACTACATGGGCGATGATGTCTATCACAACGGCGCGTTTATGTTGGCGGCGAATTTCGGCTTTTACGGCTTCTTTCTGCCGCGACGCGGCGCGCCGACCCGTCCGCAAGAGCGTCCCGATTTCGATTTCGGAACGCCCGATGGTTACGACTTCTTTTTGAAGATGGGGCCGCTGGCTGAGTCCAACAAACGATATTTCAATGGCGAAGCGACCTATTGGCAGGAGATCGTTGACCATACTACCTACGACGAATTCTGGCAGCAACGTTCGCTGTGGCGATTTATGACCAATGTCAAACCGGCAGTCTTAAACGTCGGCGGCTGGTTCGATGCCGAAGACCCCATGGGGCCATTTCACACCTATCGCGCCGTCGAAAAGAACAATCCCGAAACGGTCAATACGTTAGTGATGGGGCCATGGTGTCACGGCTGTTGGTCGCGCGGCGACGGCGACAAACTCGGCAATCTGAATTTTGGCGTCAAGACGGCGGCCTTCTTCCGCGAGAATATTCAGTTTCCGTTTTTTATGTATTACCTCAAAGACCGTCCGTTTCAGATGCCCGAAGCCTGGATGTTTGTCACCGGCTTGAACGAATGGCGCAAACTGGCGAGTTGGCCACCGCGCGATTTGCAACCGCTGACCTTTTATCTGGGCGCGAATGGTCGCCTGCAATCCGCCGCGCCGGGCGAAGAGGGGGCAACCGCTTTTGACGAATACGTCAGCGACCCCAATAAACCCGTGCCGTATCTGGGCTACACCGTGATGGGTATGACGCGCGATTACATGACCGAAGACCAACGCTTCGCCGCTTCGCGCACCGATGTGTTGGTGTACGAGACCGAGCCGCTCGATCAGGATTTAACGATTGCCGGAAGCATCAAAGTCAGCTTGCAAGTTTCGACGACGGGAACAGATTCGGACTTTATCGTGAAAGTGATTGATGTCTATCCCGGCGATTACCCGACACCGCCTGTGCCCTCGGGGCAGACGCCTCCGGCCAATCGCGTGATGATGGGCGGCTATCAGCAGCTTGTGCGCGGCGAACCCTTTCGCGCCAAGTTTCGCAACAGTTTTCAGAAGCCCGAACCGATGACGCCTGGCAAACCGACGGCCATCTCTTTCGAATTGCCCGATGTGTATCATTCATTTCGCGCCGGACATAAACTGATGGTGCAGATACAGAGCAGTTGGTTTCCGCTCGCTGATCGCAACCCGCAAAAATTCATGGAGATACCGAAAGCAACCGCCGCCGATTATCAAAAGGCCACGCAGCGCATCTATCGCTCGCGCAATCTGGCCTCCTCCATCACCGTGATGGCCGAAGGCGTAAAACGGTAAGAGCGTGCGCGAACCTGTGAACTTTTACAAATTTTTTATATCTCCATCGTTCGGCTTGATGCGCGGAGTCGGTATAATGCTGGCCGACTTCTCGCAGACTCGCTCGGCCATTTGCCAGTGGATGATAAAGGGAGCAAAACAGATTCGCCTGCTCAACGATTCCGTCTGAGCAACATTGGCGATCTGGCGCATTTAGCGGCAACGGCGTCCTCGTTCGCTTCTCCGGTTGGCTGCATCTGAATCGGCGGATGAGGGTAAGAATCGAGACATTGCGACCACGCCGCTAGTGCCGCAGGCATCCGAACCCGCACCCCCTCATCCAAACCCCGCGTCCAAGCCGTAAGGATCAAGGGAGTGCAAGAATACGGCGGATGGCCAAAATCATCTGCCCCTCGATATTCGCAAAGGAGATTTTTCATGACCCAACGCTTCTTCGCTTTGCTGCTCGCTTGGCTGTTGACGGCGCTGACCGTGCTCGCCCAACAAAACCCGACGGCGAAATCGTCTCCGGCTGAATTCTATAAACAGGGGCACTCGCGTCATGGTAACGCCTTCAACACCGGGCCGCGCGAAAAACCTTGGGTGATCGAAGGCATCGGCAAAGTCAACTTCCCCATCACCACCTCCAAACCCGAAGTCCAGATGTGGTTCAATCAAGGCATCGCGCTCTTACATTCCTTCTGGTATTACGAAGCCGAACGCGCTTTTCGATGGGCGATCAAACTCGATCCCGATTGCGCGATGGCCTACTGGGGGCTGGCGCTCGCAGCAGAAGAGGGAGAGCGCGAGCGCGACTTTCTCAAAGAGGCAAGCAAGCGCAAAGAGAAGGTAAGCGAACGCGAACGACTCTACATCGAAGCATGGGAAGCGCGAATTGCGACTGACTTGCCGAAAGAAGCAGGCGGCAACGAGGCAACCTATGAACTTCGCAATCGCCAATTCCGCAACCGCCTCGAACAACTCATCCTCAAATACCCGCAGGACATCGAAGCCAAAGCCTTCTTGGCCTTGCAATTTATGGGCAGAGAGAATCGCTACGGCACGGAAGCCATTTTGCAACAAATCCTTGCCAAAGACCCGAACCATCCCGGCGCGCATCACTACCGCATTCACAACTGGGATTCGAAAGAGGGCAATCACGCGCTCGACAGTTGCGCGCTTTATGGTCGCATCGCGCCGCAGATCGGCCACGCCCAGCACATGCCCGGCCACATCTACACAGACATCGGCATGTGGAATGAAGCGGCGATTTCAATGGATGCCGCCACTCGCGTCGAAAAGCAGTATATGAAACAGCGGTTGATCTTTCCGTTCAATACCTGGAACTACGCGCATAACCAAAATTATCTCTGCTACATTCAAGAGCAACTCGGCATGGCCGAAACGGCCATTTTAGGAGCCAAACAGATCATGGCCGCGCCGCTCGACCCGGAACACAACAACCCCGATCAATACGCCGCACACTGGCAAGGCACCATCGCCATGATGCGCGCTTTGATTAAGTTTGAACGGTGGAAAGAACTGCTCGACCCTAATACCTTTTACTGGCGCGATAATGCGCGCGACAAAATGTACAACGCCTACTGCGAAGTGCAGGCCTATCTGGCGATGAACGAAAAGGAGAAGGCGGCCAAAAGCTTTGCCGCTCACGCCGCGCTTAGCAAAGAGTTGGAAAAGCCGGAGAACAAATGGCTGACAGAGGACTATACGATTCAGACGCTCGAATTAAAATCGCTGCTCACGCTGGCCAACGGCGATACGATTACCGGGCTGACGATGCTGGCCGATGCCGCCAAACGTGAAATCGAAATGCGCGAACGCCAAGACGACCCGCCCGATTATCCCAATGCCTTGTACAACACGCTCGGCTACGCCTATCTCAAACATAAGAGTCCGACGCTCGCCGCAGAGGCGTTTAACAAAACGCTCGAAGTCGTTCGCAATGACGGCTTCGCGCTGGCGGGATTGATCGAAGCTTACTCCGCCATAGGCGAAAAGGAGCAAGCCCGTGACGCCTACGCGCGCTTGCTCTATGTCTGGTCGGACGCCGACGCCAACCTGCGCTGGATGGAACGCGCCAAATCGTTCGGACTGGAGGCGAAGCCGAAAGATACCTCGCCGGTTGCCCAACGCAGTTACAAGCGCACAACGCTGGAACAGTTCGGGCCGAGTATCTGGGAACCGTACAACGCGCCGCAACTCGACGCTCTCGATGCCACAGGCAAACGCGTCACGCTCGCCGATTTTCGCGGTAAAAACGTGCTCTTGATCTTCTATCTCGGCGATGAATGCCCGCACTGCATGCTGCAACTCAGAGAGGTGACGAAACGCTACGGCGAGTTGAAGGGCACGAATACGGAGGTGCTGGCCATCAGTTCCGACAAGCCCGAAGAGAATGCCGAAACCAACAAGAAAGGCGAGCTGCCGTTTCGCCTGCTTTCGGATGCGAACTTTGAAAACGCGCATCGCTATAAATCGTTCGACGACTTCGAAGAGATTGCTCTGCACTCGACAATCTTGATTGATAAGTTCGGGCGCGTGCATTGGGCGCGATCCGGGGGCGATCCGTTTATGGATTTCAACTTCCTCATCAAAGAGATTCAACGGTTGAATAAGCTCAATGCCGCCAAGTCCGGCACAGAGCCAGCGGCATCGCCTTCGGCGAGCGGCAATAAAGGGAACTGACGAGGCAGTGTGTCAGGCCCAACTCTTGACGAAGTGTCGAGGTATTCGAATCGCTGCCGATCAACGTCGTAAGCCCATCGCGCTTGATTGGCGTTTCCTTGCGGTGCGGCAAGGAAACGCCAAATCGGATGCGCCGCTATCGGCATTGATGCCTCGCCTTGCAAGACAAACGAAGAGAGCCTATGGTTGTTGTGAGCGGTCGCTTCCTTGAGCCGTAGGCAGATCGCTGGCAACAACCAGAGTTCGCGGGCAATATCCCGATCATCTTTCAGTGGCCTAAACCATTTCGACTGATATTACGCCGATCAGGCGTGGTGTTTTTCGATCCGTCAAACGGTTGCTATCGTTCACGGCAACATCGTCTGAAGGGAGTCTCCTATGCGCACGCATCGCGTTTTAGTCATCTTCCTTTGCCTGCTCATTTCCGTGCAGGCGCTCGCCCAATCGAAATCGAATCCGGTTGACAAATTCAAACAACTGGAAGAGATTCTGCCGACGCCGAATGATTACCGCACCGGGTCAGGCGCACCGGGCCACCGCTACTGGCAACAACGCGCCGACTATTCGATTGATGTCGAACTCGATGATCTCAAACAACGCATCACGGGGTCAGAGACCATCACTTACTACAACAACTCTCCAGACACCCTGACCTATTTATGGTTGCAACTCGATCAGAACATCTTGGCCAAAGACTCCGATGCGAACCTGACGCAAACCTCGCCCGATCTCGGCCAGACGCCGGTTGCAACATTAGAGTTGCTGGCCAAACGCGATTTCGAAGGCGGCTATCGCATCACTGCCGTCAAAGATGCAACCGGCCAGCCGATGCCGCATAAGATCGTCAAGACCATGCTGCGGCTCGATTTGAAGAGTCCGCTGGCAACCGGGCAGAGCGTGACCTTCTCGATTGATTGGAACTACAACATCAATGATTCGAAACGGATTCGCGCCCGCACAGGCTATGAATACTTTCCCAAAGACGGCAACTATATCTACGAAATCGCCCACTGGTTCCCGCGTCTGGCCGCTTATAACGATGTCACCGGCTGGCAGCACAAACAGTTTTTAGGGGCAGGCGAATTCACCCTCGAATTCGGCAATTACAAAGTTCGCATCACCGCACCCGACGATCACATTGTCGGGGCGACCGGCGTGCTGCAAAACCCCGAACAGGTCTTGACCTCAACGCAGCGCGACAGGCTGACGAAAGCGCGCACGGCGACGACGCCAGTGCTCATCGTCACCCCTGATGAAGCGCGTGCCAACGAAGCGAACAAACCAAAAGGCAAAAAGACTTGGACATTTCATGCCGAAAATGTGCGCGATTTCGCCTTCGCATCATCACGTAAATTCATCTGGGACGCGCAAGGTCATAATGTCGAAGGCAACAACGTGATGGCCATGTCGTACTACCCGAAAGAAGGCAATCCGCTGTGGGAGAAGTATTCAACCCATGCCATCATTCACACGCTTAACGTCTATTCGCGGTACTCGTTCACCTATCCCTACCCGATTGCCATTTCGGTCAACGGCCCGGTCGGCGGCATGGAGTACCCGATGATCTGTTTCAACGGGCCGCGACCGGAAGCCGACGGAACCTATCCGGCGCGCACCAAATACGCGCTCATCACCGTCATCATTCACGAAGTCGGCCATAACTACTTTCCGATGATCGTCAATTCCGACGAACGGCAATGGACGTGGATGGACGAAGGCTTGAACACCTTTCTGCAATACTTGTCGGAGCAGGAGTGGGAGCCGAACTATCCTTCGCAACGCGGCGAGCCGAAATTGATTACCGATTACATGGCCAGCGAAGCACAAGTGCCGATCATGACGAATTCGGAATCGCTCCTACAATTCGGCAATAATGCCTATGCGAAACCGGCAACGGCGCTCAACATTCTGCGCGAGACCGTATTAGGACGCGAGCTTTTCGATTATGCCTTCCGCGAGTATTCACGGCGTTGGAAGTTCAAACGCCCCATGCCCGCCGATTTCTTCCGCACCCTGGAAGACGCTTCCGGCATTGATCTGGATTGGTTCTGGCGCGGCTGGTTCTACACCACAGACCATACCGACTTGGCAATTGAGAACGTGCGCCTCTTTCAACTCGATACGCGCAACCCGGATGTCGAAAAACCGCTCGCCATGAAAGACCGCGAGGCGCAACCGCAGACGCTTTCCGCGCAACGCAATCGCCCGCTGCCGAAACGCACGGAGCAGTACCAATCGCTCAACGATTTTTATAACGCCTACGACGAACTGCGAGTGACGGGGCGTGACCGCGACGAGTACAGTCGTTTTCTGGCGACCCTGACCGACAAAGAGAAAGCGTTGCTCGATGCGGGATTGAATTTCTATGTCATTGGCGTGAAGAACATCGGCGGCTTGGTGATGCCGGTCATCTTCGAGATCGAATATACGGACGGCACGAAAGAAGAAGTGCGCATCCCGGCGGAGATTTGGCGCTACAACCACACGCTGGCCTCCAAGTTGCACATTACAGCCAAAGAGATCAAAACCATCACGCTCGACCCACATTTGGAGACGGCGGATATTGATCTATCGAACAACTATTTTCCACCACGTCCGGTCAAATCGAAGTTCCAAATCTTCAAGGAGCAGCAAGCGCAACCGAACCCGATGCAACTACAGGAGCGCAAATCGGGCGATAAACCGAGCGATAAACCGCAACAGAAATAGCAGCGCCTCAATAGCAGTGCCTGCGGCTCTCGGCAAAGAGTCGCCGTTTCGCAACCCCGCGTTGATAGATAGGAAGCGGCGACTCGGCTACCTCGCATAGCCATTCATCTCTCTTCATCATCGCCGTGAAACGGCAGACCGGTGGCAACGGCTACTCGGATGAAGGATAAAGGTGGAATGGCTCTTTGACCGCAAAGCATGCGAGGGTACGATGACATACCTCGTCGCGCCCGTGCCAACAACCACGTATTTTGCGGAAAGAGAGGCTTCACGATGCGAATCCTCATCACATTTCTCACGCTGTCGTTCTTGCTGGCACCGGCTGGCGCACAAGAGCCCGAAGAATGGGCGCTCGTCTATCGCTTCGAAGGCGCAAAGATCGATCTCGATCAGACAGCAGTAACTGTCGGCTCACATTTCACCGGGCGCGTGCGCTTTCGCATCACCTACGACAAAGCGATACCGTTGCCCGAACAAAAAGAGATCAAGTATAAACGCGTCATCCAAACCGTCGAGTTCAAATGCCCGGAACGCCGCTACCGCATCTTGCAAGTGCAACGCTTCGACAGCAAAGGCAAGGTAGTAGACACCGAAACCGCGAGCGACCCGACTGAGTGGAAGGAGATTCAAAGCGCTTCGATCATGGACAAGCTCATTGTCCCCGCCTGTGAGCTGATTCGAGAAAAACAATAGCCGGGTGGCAATCCATCGCCACGTTTGACGTAAGGTCAGACTTTCGGATAAACCTCGCAGGGTCGTCAGACTAAGGAGAGTGGGCAGATGACAGACGAGGCCAACGCCAGCGATACAGCCTTCACTCAACAAGCCGAACAAGAGATCAAACGCATCAATCAGGCATGGGTGCAGGCGCTCACCGTTGGCGATACCGCGACGCTTGACCAATTGATGGCTGACGATTGCATCTTTGCCTACGCCCTCGATGGCGACGACAAAGCCCAATTTTTGGCCGACATCGCTGCTGGTCAGCTTCGCGTTGCGGAGCTTAATCGTGAGCACGTCGAAATTCGCATTCATGGTTCGACGGGCGTATTGATCGCTTTCGACACTGCCGATTGGAATTATAAAGGTCACCACATCACAGGCTATTACCGCACCATGCACGTCTACGCACACCTGCACGGACGGTGGCAGATCGTTGCGATTCAGGCCTCTCCCATCGCAATGAAATGAGGAGGCGCACGAGGCCTCCTCCATACGTAGAGTCAAAGATCAGTACCTTGCAAACCGAATAACCGGTTGGTAGGCAAGCAATAACCGAAAGCAGACAGCAGTGCTTCAAGCGAGCGGTGAATCCATTAGGCTGGAGAGAAACTTCAAGGGAGGGATGCGGATGCGGAAAAGTTGGACAGAGGGTTTGGGGCGCGTCATTGAACGATTTGTGCCGGATGCCTTAACAACCGCCGTACTGATGTTGGTGGGATTATTTCTTTTATCGCTCGCCGTCGGCGGCACGGTCAAAGAGACGACCGATGCGTGGTACAGAGGGCTGTGGATGCTGTTGCCCTTCACCATGCAGATGACCTTAATTCTGCTCCTCAGTCTGATTCTGGCTGCTACTCCGCTTTTCAGAGGCGTCGTGTTGCGCCTCTCGCGCTTGCCCAAGACTGCCGCGCAGGTGGTCATCGCCTCGTCGTTGCTGTCGGGGGCGATCTCCTATTTGAATTGGGGACTGGCCATGGCGCTCGGCCCGATGATCGCCATCCATTTCGCCAAAGAAGCAGAACGCAAAGGCATTCGGGTCGATTTTCTCTTCTTATTGGCGACGCTCGGCGGCGTTGGCTCGATCTGGCAATTTGGATTTTCGGCCAGCGCCCCGCTGCTGATGGCGACCGAAGGCCACTTTCTCAAAGAAGAGACCGGCGTCATGTCTTTGCAATCAACGATCTGGTCGCCCGCCGCAGTGATTCATGTTCTCGTCTTTACGGCGGCGGCGATTGCTTTAGGTTGTTGGCTGATGCCAGCAAAAACCCGGCAAATCTCCGAATTTCCCGAATCGGACAAGATCGCAGAAGCCGCGCTCAATGATGAGGTAGCCAGTAGTGAACCGTCGCCTGACCAACCGCCGCTCGCCTTTGCGCGGCGGTTGGAACATACGCCGCTCGTCATTGTGCCGCTCTGCTTGGCGCTGGCGGGCTGGCTCTACTATCACTTCTTTGAAAAAGGCTTGAGCCTTGACATCAACTCGTTCAACACCATTCTTCTGTTGTTGTGCCTGACCCTGCATCGTACCGTTCACCGCTTCACTGAGGCGTTGCAAGAAGCCATCCGTTCCGTCTGGCCGATTGTCGTGATGTATCACCTCTACGCAGGCGTAGCCGGATTGATTCAGTTCACGCCGCTTGGCGCTTTTCTGGTTCAACTGCTTGACCCGTTGTCAACTCGCTACACCTACTCGTTGTTGACGGCGCTGACCAGTACGGTGGTGGCGATCTTTGTGCCCACCAGCGGCGGGCAGTGGGTGATTCAGGGGGCGGTGACGGTCAAGACTGCCGAAATGGTCGGCGTCACGGCGCAGCGTGGCTTGCTGGCGCTCAGCATCGGCGACCACATGGGCAATCTGATCGCACCGTTTTGGGCAGTCATCGGCGCAGGCATTGCACGCGTAGACTTTCGCCTGTTTTATGGCTATCGCCTGATCTTTGCGGCCTTATGGTTCATCATTGGCGTACTGGCTTTCACCTTCTTGCCCTGCTGAGGGTCAGCCATCGGGCAAGGCGCGATGGCAATCGTTTACTGCGACAGGTAAACTTTCAGGCAGCCGTTGTGCAGCGATTCGCAAATGGGTTATGTCAATGAAACGTATCTATCCTTATCATCAGAGCCTAGTGGTTAGCGCCGTGTTGCTCGCGCTGCTGGCCTCACCTGCGCAGGCGCACAAGTTTTACGTCAGCAACGCGCAGATGGAGTACAACCCGAAGACAAAATCGCTCGAAATCATCATCCGCGTCTTTACCGATGATCTCGAAATGGCGCTCCTTCGTCATCATCGCCAAACCGTTCGCTTAGACCAAAAAGAAGCGGGCACGCTGACGCTGGCTTACCTCAAAGATCGGTTCGAAATCAAAGGCCGCAATCGCCTACCTAAAAAGCTCAAATGGGTGGGGCTGGAAGTCAAAGGGGATTCCGCCTGGCTCTACGTTGAAGTCAGCGCGCCGGAAGGTGCACAAGCCTTGCAATTACGCAACCGCCTCTTTTTCGAACTATTCGAAGAACAGGTCAATCTGGTCAACACCCGATTCGACGGCAAACAGATCGGTTTGATGTACAAACCAGGCGATAGCTTCAAAGCCATCACCACACGCGACCCGTCAATCTCCGGCAATTAACGCACAAGCAATCGGCTAGCGCGCGCCTCTGTGCCGCTCGGAAAAGCGGCTGCGTTCAACCGATTCTCTGATAAGTCTTGCTCTTTACCCTTTCATCAAAATCTATCCGGTTTTACATTCTCTGCATCGCTTTGATAGCATCTTCGCGCGACTGAAAAACCGGCTCGTCGACTTGCCCGTCCATCATCACAGCGAAGGTGCGAACATGAAAGCGAATCGTTGCCATCCGACATTCCTCCCTGCTCTGTCATCGGTCATTACTGTAGCCTTGCTCTTCTCGTCAGCCATTGCGCAGACGACAGCACCCGCCAGAACGGCGGACAATGAGTACCAAACGGGCGCGGTTTTGTGGCAGCAATCGTCTGCCGAAATTCGCGCTTTGCAACATCAAGCCTTTCTGCTGGCGCGCTTGATGTTGGATCGGGATTTCCGCATCAACCGGCGCAACAAGCGTCGCCGCGCTGTTGTCGTTGATGTGGATGAAACCGTGCTGGATAACAGCCGCTATCAAGCGACGCTGATCGTCAATCGCAAGCCTTTCGAATCGGCTACGTGGACGAACTGGTGCAATGGCGCGCAGGCTTCGGCCATCCCCGGCGCGGTCGAGTTTCTGCGTTATGCCGCCTCACGCGGCGTGCGCGTCTTTTACGTCACCAATCGCCGCCCGACGGAAAGAGAAGGCACAGCAAAGAATCTCAAGCAGATGGGCTTTCCCGATGTCAGCGACGAGACGCTGCTGTTGCGCGCTGATGTGTCGAGCAAAGAAGCGCGCCGCCAACAAATCAGCAAACGCTATCGCATCGTCTTGCTGGCAGGCGATAACCTCAACGACTTCAGCAATGTGTTTGAAGGCAAAACCATCGCCGAACGCGCCGCCGCTGTCGAAGCCGCGCGGCAGAAGTTCGGGACTGAGTTTATTGTCCTTC
This sequence comes from uncultured Clostridia bacterium, assembly GCA_964468725.1. Taxonomy (GTDB): domain Bacteria; phylum Acidobacteriota; class Blastocatellia; order UBA7656; family UBA7656; genus CAYXVU01. The sequence goes on along the minus strand of CAYXVU010000001.1, from coordinate 5,799 downwards.
CCAATGCCATGTACGGCGAATGGGAGAGCGCCATTTATGAATACAATTCGCGGCTGAGCGAAGCCGAACAGAATCAGAAGCGCAAAGCCGCGCTCCAAACAATCCAACAGTGAAAGGCATCCGTTGACGGTCAATCAACCCCCATCTATCGCCACCATCCTCGAGCGCATCACCGAGGCGCTGGAAGCCGCTTCCCGCGTCGCTCACAACTTTATGGCGAGTGACCTCGAAGTCCGCTTCAAACAAGGCGACGATCCGTTGACCGAAGCCGATCTGGCCATCAACCGAGTTTTGCAGAGCATCTTGCCCCGCGCCGATGAAGGCTGGCTATCGGAAGAGACTGCCGACAACCCTGCTCGGCTGGAAAAGAGGGCAATCTGGATTGTTGACCCCATAGACGGCACACGCGAATTCGTAACCGGCATTCCCGAATGGGGCATATCAATCGGCTATATACACGAAGGGCAAGCGATTGCCGGAGGCATTTGCAATCCGGCAACCGGCGAAACCATCATCGGTTCGTTGGAAACCGGCGTACTCTATAACGGAGAATCGGCGTGCGTCAGCAGGAGAGAATCGCTGAACGGCGCGGTGGTGCTGGCCAGCCGCAGCGAGATCAAACGCGGCGAGTGGGAGAGTTTCGCCACAACCGGACTAACGATTCAGCCAATGGGGTCAGTGGCCTATAAACTGGCGCTGGTCGCCGCCGGTCGCGCCGATGCAACCTGGACGCTGGTGCCGAAAAGCGAATGGGACGTAGCCGCAGGCGTCGCCTTAGTGCGCGCAGCAGGCGGTTTCGTACGCGAAAAATCGGGCGAGCCGCTGCAATTCAACTGCAAACGCCCGCTGTTGACCGGACTCATCGCTGGCCCGATGCATTTGCAACCGACAATCGAAACGCTGCTTGGTATCGCATCAAATTGAGTGGTTGCTCCATCACCAAAATCGAAAAATTGTTTCGGTTAGACGCTCGCTACTGAGTGAAGTATACTCTGCCCATTTCTTGAGAGGAAAAAGTGCTGTGCTGGTTGTCACAAAAAAAAGGCCAAGCGGGGAGCTTTCGGCAGCCGAAGCATTAGGTAAAATCGAAGACCTTGATCAGAAACTATATCAGTGCTTTGCAAAGCGATTTCAAATGCCTGGCTACCTGTCGCGCGCTTTAGTCAGCTTTCAAGCAAATAAAACACGGGCGGCTTACCGTTGGTACAAATACAAAGAAGCGTTCTCTGCATCCTTGATCGAGTTGCTGTTACATCAGTATGGCATCACCTCCGGCACCTTGTTAGACCCGTTCGCAGGTAGCGGAACGACTTTGTTTATGGCCGCCTCCCACGGAATCCATGCGCAAGGCATCGAATTGCTGCCCATAGGTCAACAGATCATTTGCGCCCGACAGATCATGGAGTCACAATTGACGCCTGCCGATGTTATGGCTCTCGAAGGGTGGTTCACAGCCCGGCCTTGGCATCAAACACACAACCAGTCGGCTCTTTGTGAACTTCGCATCACCAAAGGTGCGTATCCGAAACCAACCCAGCAAGCTATCGAAAAATACATCGCCGCAGCGAAAAACGAAAAAGAGCGCGTACAAGCTGTATTACGCTTTGCTTTGCTTTGCGTGCTAGAGTCCGTCAGCTATACGCGCAAAGATGGTCAGTATCTGCGATGGGACTACCGATCTGGCCGACAACTCGGAAAGAAGAGGTTCGATAAGGGGCAGATTCTCGGCTTCGATCAAGCGATCACGACAAAGCTACAAGAAATCTTTTTCGATCTGCAAAACCCGGAAGCGCAAATGGGGTTATTTGCAGCAGACACACAGCAAGGAGCTATTGCCTTGCATCAGGGGTCTTGTTTGGACATCCTGCCGACGCTGCCGTCTGATGAATATGATGCCATCTTCACTTCTCCGCCTTATTGCAATCGCTACGACTACACCCGTACCTATGCATTGGAGTTGGCATTGCTTGGCCTAACCGAAGAGCAAGTTGTCCATCTTCGGCAGCAAATGTTGAGTTGTACGGTAGAAAACCGCGCAAAAAATTTACTTGCCCTCAATCCACAATGGAAGAACGTTATCGCTGCTGCTGATGAGCAAGAACTGTTACAAACGATTCTCAAGTATTTAGAAGATCAAAAGGCTCGAAAGGAATTGAATAACAATGGGATTCCGAGAATGGTGCGCGGCTACTTTTATGAAATGGCCTGTGTCATGGCAGAAGGATTTCGAGTATTGAAGCCGCAAGCCCCGCTCATTCTCGTCAATGATAATGTGCGCTATGCCGGTGCAAGTATTTCAGTAGATTTAATCCTTTCTGCTATCGCCGAACGGATCGGGTTTCAGGTCGAAAGTATACTGATCTTGCCAACTGGTAAGGGAAATAGCAGTCAGCAAATGGGGAAACATGGACGCGAACCTCTCCGCAAATGTATCTACATTTGGAGAAAACCGTGATGGCCAAGCCACTTGCTCATCGTTCGCATTTATCCTCGGCTGACGATAATGAGCATCATCTGGCTTCCATATCGCGCTGGTTGTGTAGCCTGTGATCGTTCTTCGATAACCGGACAATCTCTAAAGGAGCGTACTCATTGTGCGAAAGATTCTCATCTCCCTATTCACCTTCCTGCTGGGGCTGACCGGCCTCGCAGCCGTCACGCAATCGCATCGCGTCGTCAACGTGACAGACGCGAGCGCCATGCGACCGGGCGAAACTTCGATTGCCATCAATCCGAAGAACCTCGACAACATCATCGGCGTCTCTATGCAAGGGGGCAGACCCGGCGGGCCGCGCGTCAGCAACTACGCCTATGTCACCAGTGACGGCGGTAAGACGTGGAAGACCATCGCCGCACACAACCCCAGAGCGTTGACGCAAGGCGATGACGCCATCACGTTTGACGCGCACGGTACGGCGCATCGCACCTACATCTCATTCGATGGGATACGCCAACCGCGTCCGCCGCGCGCCATGACCGGCATCTTCCTCAGCTCCTCAACTGATGGCGGAGCAACCTGGAGCTACCCCATTCCGGTCGTTGACCACATCAATACCGTCTTGCCATTCGAAGACAAACCCTACATCCGTGCCGACCGCACAGCGGACTCGCCGCACAAAAACAATCTCTATGTCGCGTGGACACGCTTTGATGAATATGGCAACCCGTCGCCAGATTGCAAATCCTACATCTACTTTGCGCGCTCGACTGACGGCGGCAAGAGTTTCGTGCCTCCCCTCCGCGTTTCGGATACGACGGGCAACTGTGTGGATGATGATGAAACAGTCGAAGGCGCAGTTCCGGCTGTCGGCGTCAAAGGTGAAGTCTATTTGGTATGGGCAGGGCCGCGCGGATTGGTCTTCGACAAATCGCTCGATGGCGGGCTGACCTTCGGAGCCGACAAAGTGATTCAGCAAACGCCCGGCGGATGGAATATCCCGATGCCGGGGTTCAATCGTCACAATGGCATGCCGGTCACAGGGATTGACCTAAGCGACGGAGCAAACCGAGGCTCGCTCTATGTCAACTGGATTGACGAACGCAATGGCGACACCGATGTTTTCATAATGTATACACGCGACGGCGGCACAACCTGGTCGGAAGCCGTGCGCGTCAATGATGATCCGCTGAAAAATGGCAAAGCGCAGTTCTTCACTTGGATGGCGGTTGACCCGGCGGAGGGCTCGATTAACGTCGTCTTCTATGATCGCCGCGATTACGAAGGCACGAAGACCGGACTGACCTTAGCGCGCAGCGTGGACGGTGGCAAGACCTTTATGAATCATAAAATCGCGCAGTCGCCTTTCGAATGCAGCGCGGATGTCTTCTTCGGCGATTATCTCGGCATTGATGCACAGAGCGGGCTGGTCGCAGCAATCTACAACCACTTTACGTCTAGCACTCAATTGGCCGTTTCGGTCGCCCTCTTCAAATTCAAACCGGGCACGCAAGAGATGCAACCATAACCGCCAGAACAACGGCTTGCCACCATCGGGCGTCTGGCCATAAGACAGGAACAGCATCCAACCAATCTGCCCGCTTCAGTGTCGGGCTTTCAACTGGGGCGGTCGGCTCCTGTCTTTTCCTCCCTTCTCACCATTACGCTGCGACTTCCCAAGCTCATCTTGACAATCTACAGGAAGCCTTCTACTATGCCTCCTGTAGATAATCTAGGAGGAGATAATGGCAAAGACTAAGCCCGACTTACTGCAAGGCACGCTCGACATGCTGATTTTGAAGACATTGGCATTGGAACCGATGCACGGCTGGGGCATCTCGCAACGCATTCAGCAGATATCTGACGGTGTATTGACGGTCAATCAAGGCTCGCTGTATCCGGCGCTTTACCGATTAGAACAGCAAGGCTGGATTGCCTCCGAATGGGGGAATTCCGACAATAATCGTCAGGCCAAGTACTACAGTCTGACACGCGCCGGGCGCAAACAATTGACCGAAGAGGCCGAATACTGGACGCGGCTTTCGACCGCCGTCAATCAAATCATGCAAACGACCTAAGCGGAGGCTGTGAAGATGTTCAAGAGACGGTTGAATCGCTTAATGACGCTGTTCCGGCACAACCGGCTGGAACGCGAAATGGACGATGAAGTGCGCTTCCATCTGGAGATGGAGAGCAACGCCAATCGGCAGCGCGGCATGAGTGAAGAAGAGGCGCGGCGCGCAGCATTGCGAAGTTTCGGCGGCGTTGATCGGTACAAAGAGGAGTGCCGCGACATCAATCGCCTGCGTTGGTTGGAAGCTTTATGGCAAGACCTGCGGTATGGGGGGCGCATCTTTCGGCGCAATCCCGGATTTACGATTGTCGCCATCCTCACCTTAGCGTTAGGCATCGGCGCGAATACGGCGATTTTCAGCGTCATCTATGGCGTATTGCTGCGCCCTCTGCCCTATCAAAACGGCAATCAATTGGTCATCCTGCGACAACAAGCCCCGCTCGCCAATGTCAACAATTTGGGGTTTTCGGTGCCGGAGATTGCCGATTACCGAGAACAGAACCAGACGTTCGAAGAGATGGTCGAACACCACTCGATGTCGTTTACGCTCTTTGGCGGTGCGGAGCCTGAGCGCATTCAGACAGGGGTTGTGTCGGCAAATTTTTTCGATCTGCTCGGCGTCAAACCTCTGCTCGGCAGAACCTTCGCGCCCAGCGATGAAGCGCACGGAGCCGAAGCCGTCTTGGTTCTCAGTTACGATTACTGGAAGCGCAGTCACAGCGGCGGTGAAGAGATCATTGGTAAAACCTTTACGATGAATGACCGGGTGCACACCGTCATCGGCGTGTTGCCACCGCTGCCGCAATTCCCCAACCAAAACGATGTCTACATGCCGACGACTGCTTGTCCGACGCGTTCATCTGAATCGTTCAAAACCAATCGCAATGCCCGCATGATGAGCGTCTTCGGACGCCTCAAATCCGACGTACAGCCTGCCCAAGCGCAAGCCGATTTGGACATCATTGCGGCGCAACTCAAACAACAATATCCAGAGAATTACCCCGAAAATCGTGGCTATGCTATCGCCTCCACATCTCTGCACGAAGAGTTGACTCGCAATGCGCGCTCAACCTTCTTGATTCTGTTGGGGACGGCAGGCTTTGTCTTACTCATCGCCTGCGCCAATGTTGCCAATCTGATGTTGGCGCGGCTGATGCGCCGCGAGCGCGAGATGGCTGTGCGAACGGCGCTCGGCGCAACGCGCGGGCGGCTGATTCGGCAGATGTTGACCGAAAGCACTCTGTTGGCGATGGCGGGCGGCATCTTAGGCATTCTATTCGCCGCCGTT